>DATDWC010000040.1:0-12878 GCA_035289805.1 Candidatus Peribacterales bacterium
AACGAGTGGAAACTCTATCCAAGGACATGCAATAAAACGGGAGAGAAGATTTTAAGCGCATATGCAAAGGATAGTCCCTACCTGATCTATAAGAATGATGTGTGGTGGGGTGATAGTTGGGATGCCGTGGAATACGGAAGAGAGTTTGATTTTTCACGTCCCTTTTTTGATCAATTCTACGAACTGCAACTCAAAGTTCCACGGGAAGGCACCTCGGTTTTCCAATGCGAAAACTGTGATTACAACAGTCACATTCGCCAATCGAAGAATTGCTACCTGAACTCACTCGTCGTTCGCGCAGAGGACATGCATTACTGTTATTGGATGGTAGATGTGGAGGATACGCTCGATAGTTGCTACCACATCAGCGGGAAGAGCTCGCTCTGCTACGAATGCGTTGATTTTGGGAATTGTTACAACTGTATTGCACTCCAAGAATCTTATAACTGCAACGAGTGCAGTTTTTCCTATGAGTTACGGAGCTGCGATCACTGTATCTTCTGCAGCAACATCTCGAATAAGAGCTATCACATCGCAAACAAACCCTGCAGCAAAGAGGAGTACGAACTTTTGCGAGCAAAACTCATCAATGGCTCCTCTGAATCCTGGAAATCCGCCTACGGCAGGTTTTTGGATGTCTGTAAGAATGCAGTGCACCGCAGTGCTCACAATACCCACTGCGAGAATGTAAGTGGTGATCATATTTTCGATTCCAAAAATTGCTTCGAATGCTTCGATGGCGATCACGCAGAGGATTGCACACACTCAATCTCCCTCAATAACTCTAAAGACATTCATTCTTGTTACAGCGCCGGTTGGACGCAGTGTGAAAAACTGTGGAACTGCGCGGTTTCCCGCGGTTGCAGTGACATGGCATTCTGCAGATACATGTGGTTCTGCAACGATATGCGCTACTGCGATAGCTGCCAATCCAGTAAGCACTGTTTTGGTTGCATTGGCCTCCGCCGTAAAGAGTATTGCATATTGAATAAGCAGTATTCCAAAGAAGAATATGAATCGATGAAGAAGAAAATAATCGAAGCGAGTTCTGGTTCATGGGGAAAATTCTGGCCGTACAAGTATCTTCCATTCGCCTATAACGAATCTGCTGCAATGGATTTCTTCCCACTCACAAAAGAGGAGGCCGTTGCTCAGGGTTTCCGATGGCGAGAGGAGAATGAGGAAAAAATGGAGGTGACGAAAATCATTCCCGCGGATCAGTTACCGGATGCAATCTCCGATATACCGGACGATGTCCTCAACTGGGCGATCCGGTGTTCCATTTCCGGTAAGCCGTTTCGCATCATCAAACAGGAACTCGATTTCTATCGGCGTATGAATCTCCCGCTCCCGAGAGCGCATCCAACGGAACGACATAAGTGGAGGATGTCTCTGCGGAATCCTTATCGACTTTTTGATCGTCCTTGTGGTAAATGTGAGCAAAAGATCCAGACGACGTATGCGCCGGAGCGTCCGGAAGTCGTTTACTGCGAAGATTGCTACCTGAAAGAGGTATACTAAGGGCATTGACAATGCGTACGTAAAAGCGTACACTTATGAGGTATGACCTCCATTACTGCCACCAGCGCGCGAGCTCGCCTCTACCGTCTTCTTGAGGAAATTCAGAAGCAGGGAGCCCCTATCCTCATTACAGGAAAGCGCGGCAATGCCGTCCTTGTCTCCGAGGAGGATTGGAGAGCCATCGAAGAAACGCTGTACCTTCTCTCGGTGCCAGGAATGCGAAATTCCATCCGCAAGGGAATACGTGAACCGGTTTCCCGCGCTGCAAAGCGCATTGATCTGTAAACGGTTTCCACTGCTTCCATGCCCTACCAACTCGTCTATGCAAAGGATGCCGTGCGAGATGCGAAAAAAGTGAAGGGAACGCCACTCGCAAAGAAGATAAAGGAACTCCTGAAACTTCTGGAAAGAAATCCCTTCCAATCTCCACCTCCTTTTGAACGCCTTCTCGGAGATCTGGAGGGAGCGTATTCGCGCCGCATCAACATTCAGCACCGCTTGGTCTATCAGGTGCTACGGAAAGAGAAAATTGTCAAAGTGCTGCGTATGTGGACGCATTATGAGTAACAGGGCATTGAGGAGGTATACTGATCCCAATGCAAAAGACCTGTAGACAGTGCACCGCAGCATTCGAGATCACAGAGAACGATCTCGCGTTCTACGACAAGATCTCACCAATATTCGAGAGCAGGAAATTCGGGATCCCACCACCAACACTCTGCCCCGATTGCAGGCAGATCCGCCGCCTTGCCGTGTGCAACGAGTTCAACCTTTACCCCGGGCGCTGCGATCTCTGCAAGAAGGAGATGATCACTCAGTTCGAACCAAATTCTGGTTTCATCGTCTACTGCAGAGATTGTTGGCACAGCGACAAATGGGATGCGCGATCCTACGGTGTTGAGTTTGATTTCAATCGTCCCTTCTTCGAACAATTTGAGGAGCTACGAAAGAGGATCCCGGTCCAAGGACTCGATGTACAGGCAACAGTCCTCAACTCTGATTACATTCACTATGCAGGTTCCTCAAAGAATTGTTACCTCATCATGCATGCCGATTTCTGCGAGGATTGCTACTACGGATACGGCTTTAAGCAGAATACGAGTTGCGTTGATGGGTTCTACAATCTCCACTGCGAGCTCTGCTACGACTGTATTGATTGTCATAAGTGCTATCAGTTGATCTCCTCACAGGATTGCTTTAATTGTCACACAAGTAACTTCCTCCGCGATTGCGTCAGCTGCAAAAACTGCTTCCTCTGCGTCGGGCTTCGTGAAAAGGAATTCTGCTTCGAGAATGAAGAGCTCACGCGCGAGGAGTACGAGATGCGTATTGCATCAATCGATCTCCGTTCCTATGCTCAGTATCAAGGGTGCCGGGAGCGCCGCAAGGCACTCGAAAAGAATCATGCATTCAAAGAATACCAAGGTCATAATCTAGAGAATTGTTCCGGTAATCATCTCTATAACTGTAAGAACGTAAAAGAGAGCTACGACTGCGAGGATGTGGAAGATGCAAAGCATTGTTACCAAATCGTTCTCGCTGCAAAAAATGTGCACGATATTTACCAGTACGGCACCAATCTTCAATCATCGTATGAATGCGCAATTTGCGGGGAGGATAGCTACCACATCCTTTTCAGTTTTGGATGCCACATGGGGTGCTGGGGCCTCTGGTACTGCTTCTACATGGAATCCTCCAAGGATTGCTTCGGCTGCACCTACATGCAGAGGCAGCGCTATTGCATATTGAATAAGCAGTACAGTAAAAAGGAGTACGAAAATCTGCTCCCGAGAATCATCGATCATATGAAGGAAACCGGAGAATGGGGAGAATTTTTTCCGCTGTCGATTTCCCAGTTTGGTTACAACAAAACATCAGCACACATCTATGAGCCAAAAACAGAGGAAGAAGTACGCGCAATCGGAGCGAAGTGGTCCACATACGAATCCCCTCCTCCAAAAGTGGAAAAAGTTATCCCAGCAGAAATGCTCCCCGATCACCTCGATCAGATTCCAGATGACATCCTCAATTGGGCGATCACATGTGAAGTCACGGGCAAACCGTTCAAAATCACACCACAGGAACTCAGGTTCTACCGGAAGATGGCTCTGCCGGTTCCGCGCCGCTCATGGTTTGAGCGACATTTGGATCGGTTCCACCAGAGAAATCCGAGGCATCTCTGGAAACGGAATTGTATGAAGTGCGGAAAGGAGATGCAGACAACGTATGCCCCGGAACGCCCAGAAATCGTCTACTGTGAGGAGTGCTATTTGAAGGAGGTGTATTAACGCAGACTTCTCGATTCGGCCACTGCGGTGGTCTCACTCGAAGAAAACACATGATATACTTCGCTACCAATGCTCCTCCTCGTCCGCATTCAGCAATGGGAAGAACATTCCGCAAAAACGGAGACGCGCTTTGCGCAGCTCCTCTCGAACCTCCACGAACAGGTTCGGGGCGAGCACATCAGCTTCGAACTCGTCTCCTATAGGCAACACGTCTACTTCTACCTTTCGATTCCTGATCACCTCCATGAGCTCGTTGTGGGTCAAATCTACGCGCTCTACCATGATTGCGTGATCGAGGAGCAGTTTCAGGATTACGCGACGCCTGAGGCTCTTAAAGGCGGCACGTTTGTCATGACGAAGCTTGGCGCACGCCGCCCGGATCTCTATCCAATTAAGAGGTTCACGGAGTTTGAAGGAGATTCACTCGCCGGGCTCTTTACGGTGATGAGTAAAGCAGGCGAAGGGCAGACCATGTGGGTACAGGTTGTAATGACTCCAAGAGTCGATAACTTCTATTTTAATATTCGGCGAACATTCAAATTCTTCTTCAATCGCATCAAGCGGTGGTTTCGGTTTCGCGATCGCGTGAAGGCACGGGCACAGGGAGAGTTCCGCAAAGAGGAGTTCGAAGCGATCCGCCTTAAGACGGCTGAACGCCAATGGCGTGTTGCAATCCGTCTCGCAGCATTCGCCCCTGATGCTTCCCGCGCCGAGGCGCAGCTCCATGCCCTCGTACAGGCATATGCCCAGTTCAATTCTGTGGATCACAATGGATTTGTGGGAAAGGGGAAGATTCGTGGCGCAGCAGCGCTCCGGGAATGGCAGAAGCGCCAGGGTGGCGGATTCCTCCTTGGGATCTCGGAGGCCGCAGGCATTTACCATTATCCCGACCCCGATATCGTCCCGCACATCGTTCATGTGATGGCGAGGCGCAGTGAACCGCCTCTCGATCTCCCCAAGGCAGATGATGCGGATGTGATCCCTTTCGGAGTTACGAACTACCATAATGAGCAGACTCCCTTCGGGATGCTCCGCGTGGATCGCGCTCGGCACCTCTACGTGGTCGGGAAATCCGGCACCGGAAAATCAAAGCTCCTGGAGCTCCTCATCGCAACCGATATTAAAGATGGCAAAGGAGTGTGCGTGATGGATCCTCACGGTGATCTTGTGGATGCTGTTATTAGGCATGTGCCGGAACACAGAGTGAAGGATGTCATTTACTTTAACCCGATGGATACGGAGTTCCCCGTTGCGTTTAACCCTATGGAAGCCGTTTCTCCGGAGTTAAAGCTAAGAGTTACGATCGGATTCATCGAAATTTTTAAGAAGCTCTTCGGCGCAAACTGGACTCCCAGGCTCGAGCATGTGCTGCGGCAGACGACCCTCGCACTGCTCGATAGTAAAGGCACCACGGTGTTCTCGATTTTGAAAATGCTCTCCGATAAAAACTACCGCCAGACTATTGTTTCCAGAATTGAGGATTCGGTCGTGAAGAACTTCTGGGTGAACGAGTTTGCCGCCTGGAGCGAAAAGTTTGATAACGAAGCAATCACTCCCCTCTTGAATAAAGTCGGTCAACTCGTTTCGACGAATTTGATTCGGAACATCATCGGGCAACCCTTTAACACCTTCAACATACGTAAGGTGATGGATGGGCAGAAGATCCTCCTCGTAAAGCTGAATAAGGGGCTCCTCGGTGAGGAGAACGCAGCGCTGCTTGGTGCCATGATGATCACGAAGATCCAGCAAGCAGCACTCGAGCGTGCCGATATGCCGGAGGAAGAGCGCAAGAGCTTCTACCTCTACTGCGACGAGTTCCAGTACTTTGCCACGGATACCTTTGCAGAGATTCTTTCGGAAGCGCGTAAATACAAGCTCTCCCTCACAATCGCACACCAGTACATGGGGCAGCTGAGTGATATCGTCCGCACAACGGTCTTCGGAAACATCGGCACGATCATCGCTTTTCGTGTTGGGGCAGAAGATGCGGCGATCCTGGAACAGGAATTCACCCCGGTCTTCCACGTGCGTGACATCATCAACCTCGCTGTGCGGGAGTTCTACATCAAGATGAGCGTGCAGGGGCAGACCAGGGATGCCTTCTCCGCAATGACTATGGATTGCGAAACGCCGACGGAGAACTTCCTCAAGCAGATCGTCGAGCACTCACGCGAAACCTTTGCAAAGCCAAAGAAGGATGTGGAAGTGCTGCTCCGTAAGTGGGACGAGAGCGGCGGGGATGTGTCGCAGGAGGATTGGTACAGCGGAGCACTCGACGAGGAGTTTGCGCCGCCCATTGTTTAGCATTTCGTCTCCCTACTTATTCCCCACAACATCTCAAACCAAGCCCGGAACGCATCCGCGAGATTTTTGTTTTCGATACGCACGATGGTTTTTTCGTCATCGAAGGCGAAGAGAGCAACAGAATCTCCGAAGACAATAGTATCCGTATTAAATATAACGCTTCTCGGTAGTAATCGAATTTCATATTCCTCGTGTTGTTTTACTTCAGCTATATAACGCTTAGAGCCATCGTTATCCACATGGAGATCACGCCCCCTCAATTTCACTTCATCACCAAATAATCTGGTAACAATATTTCCCCCAAATGAATCATACGAAGTTTGAGGATTATATATCCCAACAAATTGCTGCGCTAAAATATCACGATAGGTCTGTTTTACTCCTTCCAGCCCCTTAAGCACCGTTACTCTTGGGGATCCGATATAAGGAGCGGTTAGAGAAGAAAGTAATGGCAGCGCTCCTTCCACAAGGAGTTGGAGTTCCCGAGATTCCTGTTCTCGATCCTCGAGGTACGAAAGGAGTCGCTGCGGAGGTTCTGCAATAAACATAAGTATTTTTTCTTCTTCGAGTTCCGAAACAAGCCCTTTCTTTTGTAAGTCACGAAGAATGAGGTACGCGTGACTTCTTGATTGCCGTGATGCCTTGGCGATATCGCTTGCACGAGCTCTCTTGAGGGAAAGCAGTGTTAAATACACTTCTGCTTCTCGTTCATCGAGGCCAATCCGCTTGAGAAGTGAACGAAGGGGCAACGAACTCACTGCTTCATTTTTCATAGCATTGAGTATACCAGAATTTGTCAAAATTTTTCGACATTTATTGGATTCTCATCAATATTAATAATAAGTGACATTTTAAGCACTAATTCAGTATGTCTTTTAAAGTTAGACAAAATAGGTTTTCGTCCTATTATTTGCACGATGTCAAATAGAGTACTAAACGGCAGCGGCATTGACCAAGGAAGCGAAAGTCGCGAACATGCCCGAGAACAGTATGAAAAATTCGATATAGCCGACCTTGGCATAAATCGAGAAATATTTCTTCGGGATATCGCTCCCTTATTCGAAACACTGGAATGGGATCACTATGATGTTGAGCGAGGTGGGCTTCCTCAGCCATGCAGAAAGAGAGCGATTGCAACATTCGATGTTAAGGAGAGAGTAGGAGGATTGGAAATCAATCAAATGCCAAACCAGCCATATACACAACCCACAAATCACAATACCTATAATCGCACGGCTCCGCGTGTCTATCCCGATGTCGAGGATAAATACATACATCATCCAGAGATGCAGAAACTTCATGCTGCAGTCCTTGCTATGGTAAAAAATCGAAGACCACATGCAAAACATTTGCGTACAATTTTCACATTCACCCGCACGGTCGTCAGTGATAGTCACGAAGGGCTTTGCGCAATGGAAGGACCTCATTGCGATGGGATGGACTACATTGTTTCCGCACTTGTTATAAATCGTAAGAATATCCAAGAACATTCCGGTGAAAGCTCAGTTCTTACAGTAGATGGCTCAACCTGCTTCAAAACGGTATTGCAAGCAGGAGAAGGAATTTTCCAAGATGATCACAGACTTTTCCATAATATTACGAAGATCGAAAAGGATCCATTATCTTTAGAAACAGAAGGATTCCGAGATATTATCGGCATCGATGTAATTATCGAGGAACAAAAAAATATTCTCTTTGATTCCAGTTCTCATCTTGGGCAATTTGATTTGCATGAGCCAACGAGAATCGCATGCAAAAACGCACAAGTGGCATTCGCAAATGATCATCGACTTTCGGGAGCATATACATTCGAAGAGAATACCTATGTCGATAAAACAATCTGGCAGCTGGAAAGAGGAATTCAAGACACCTTTTTCCGATTCATGGATCTCTTTCAATCCATCAAGAACATCACCCAGATCCCATTAAATCCCCGGACATGTATTTTGGCGTCACAGCTCAAACAAGATTCCGAACATCATATTTCTGATGCACTGACTGTTGCAGCCGCTATTGACAGGAATTTTGATCTGATTCAAACGCTGCGATCAGCAATAGGAAAAATAGTTCAGAATACTCACCGGGAAAATCTACCAGCGGTCGATCAGCTCGATCAGCTCGATCAGCACAGCAATATTCAAGAACATTCTTATAATGACCAGACGTTGGAATGTGCTTACCAAGATGCCCTTCGGGCAATCCGAGACAATAAGGTGAATCTACTCAGTATTACAGATCAATTACGACAAAAAGAAGTGTAAAATGCAGTCATGCCGACAGAAAAACATTGTAGGCAGTGTCAGTCATCTTTCCCGATTGACGACCGTGACCGCGCATTTTACGCAAAAATGCAGGTGCCGGAGCCGACGCTCTGCCCCGAGTGCCGGTTACAGCGAAGGCTTGCGTGGAGGGTTGAACGGAATCTCTACATGCGTAAATGTGATCTCACAGGAAAAGATATTCTTTCCATCTTTCCGCCAAATCATCCGAATAAGGTTTACTACTATGAGGAATGGTACAAGGATTCGTACAACCCTCTCGATTACGGAAGGGATTTTGATTTTACACGTCCATTTTTCGATCAATTCGCGGAGCTCATGCGCAAGGTCCCGTTTGTGTCGCTCAACGTGGCAGGACTACAGAACTGCGAATATGTGAACCAGTGCGGATGGAGCAAGAACTGCTACTTTACAATCGAAGCGGATCATAACGAGGATTCCATCCATTGCTACCGGACGTACTACAGCAAGACCTGCATGGATTGCGCGGAAATCCACAAGTGCGAGCGCTGCTACGAATGCACCGATTGCGAACAGTGCTTTGAGCTCAAGGAGAGCCATCTCTGTGAGCAGTGCCATAACTCGGCGTTTCTCTTTGATTGCAGAAGCTGCAGCGATTGTTTCGGTTGCGTTGGTCTACGACAGAAAAAGCAACATATGTTCAATGAAAAACTTTCGCCGGAAGAGTATCAATCAAGACTTTCTCAGTTTGATTTTAGCAACCGGCAGCACCTCTCCTCCGCAAGAGCGCGCCTGGAAGAGCTTAAATCCCGGCATCCGCGCAAATCATCCATCGGCGAGCAGAACGACAATGTGTCAGGGAACTACATCTACGAAAGCAAGGATTGCCATGATTGCTTCGAAATCCGCGCCTGCCGCGATTGCCGATTTACACGCATTAGTCACCATGCAAATGATTGCATGGATTACCTCAGCTGGGGCGATAATTCCGAACGCATCTACGAATGTCAGGAGTGCGGCCATAACGCGCATAATCTTCGTTTCTGCTCATCATGTTACGAGGGTATTCACAGCCTCACGTACTGCTATCAGTGCATGCTTACGGCAAATAATTGCTTTGGATGCGTGGGGATCAAAAAAGGAGAATTCTGCATTCTCAACAAGCAGTATTCCAAAGACGAGTATGAAAAACTGGTTGAAAGAATCATCGGGCATATGAAGGAAACGGGAGAATGGGGAGAATTCTTTCCCTCAAGCATTTCTCCGCACTGCTACAACGAAACAATCGCTCAGGAACAGTTTCCACTCACGAAAGATGAAGCGACCGCGCGCGGCTGGAAGTGGAGAGATGAGCTTCCATTCACCACCGGCAAAGAGACGATCGCGCATGGAAAAATTCCGGAGAACATCGATGAGGTCACGGAAAGTATCTGCAATGAAATCCTTGCATGTAAATCGACTGGAAAGAATTATCGGATTACGAAGCAGGAACTTGCGCTGTATAAGAAAATGCGGATTCCGATCCCCCTCTTTCATCCAGATGAACGCCACCGCTTACGCATGGCAATGCGTAATCCCCGCAAACTCTGGAAGCGCCCATGTATGAAGTGCCAAAAAGAGATTGAGACGAGCTATGCGCCTGAGCGACCGGAAATTGTTTATTGTGAGGAATGCTATCTGAAAGAGGTGTACTAATGCCTCCCTACTCCCCTTCCGCAAATACAATCCTAATCCCCTGCGCTTTGCACTGCGCAAGGATTGCCTCTGTTACATCAGTCACAATCATGCGGCGGCGGCGCATGGGGACCACGAACGTGAGTGTAAAACGCACACCCTCCCTACTGATTTCTGCAAGGACCATGGAATCATGGAACTCCTGTGGGAAGAAGAATCTGCGTGTACGGCGATCGATCTGCTTCTTTGCCGCTGTATGGTAGATATCGGTTTTTTCCTGCAATACCCGCCCAAAAATTTCTTTAGCTGCATCGTACTGCGTCTCATCCGCAAGAACCACCGGGAGCTCTACGCGGAGAAAATCTGAGGTACTGTTGTAGTTAATCACAGGGTGCGTGATGAGGGAGGAATTTGGCACACGGATGATTTTCCCCACCTGCGAAATATTTTTGAGGTCGGGCGTACGGACGACGAGGAGCGAGGTATAGAGGATTCCTACATCCACCACATCCCCTGTTATTGGTCCCTCCTCCGATCCCATAGTTACCCGATTCCCTAGGCTGAGTGATTGCATCTGCATGAGCCATCCAAAGAACCCTTTAATGACATCCTGCATGCAGACTATGAGAGCAGCACCCACGAATGCCAGCGCCGCAAGGACATTGGGGTACCGAAACACGATCTCCTGCATGAGCCAAAAAAAGAGCGCAAGGTACACAATCGCCATAAAGATCTTCGTGAAGGCGTAGCGCACCGGTCGATAGGGAATGTGAATGAAGAGATGCAACCGCACCGTCCGTTCTACAACAACAACCGTAGCGACAATCGTGAGGTAGAAGAAGAACACCATCCCAAACTCAATACTCGGAACTTTTTCTACGGCGAGAAAAAAATCTTCAATGCGCATCGTGATACGTAGTGTATCGGGTACAATGGCATTCATGAAACCTTTCCTCACTGTTCTTCTACTCCTCACTGCTTGCATGGGAAGGGGCTCCGGCAAGATTTTGGAAGATGTAAAACCACTTCCTCTCACCTCCAGCAGCTCCTCCACATCCTCTTCAACCTCTTCAACCTCTTCTTCGGAAGATCGAGAAGAACTGAGTGAAGAACCCTCTCCCCTCGAACAAGTCCCCTCAGAGCTTTCCATTGCTCACCTTGGATCGATGAAACTGGAGGGAACAGAGCTCATGCTGGAATATGTCATCTCCACAAATACTGCATACACACAGCATGCGATTTCGTACAAGAGTAATGGCCTTACGGTAAGTGGCATTTTGAATATTCCGGAGGGCGAGGGGCCCTTTCCGCTTGTCATCTTCAATCACGGACATATTCCAGCTTCTATTTACACAAGAGGCCGGGGTTTACGGCGGGAGCAGGATTATCTGGCTCGCGAGGGATTTGCCGTACTCCACACGGATTACCGCGGTCATGGAGAAAGTGATGAGAGTCCAGATACGCGCATGGTATATGACGCGGGACTTGAGTACGCAATGGATAGTATCAATGCAGTGCTCGCAGTACGTGAGGCCAAACTCCCAAAGATCGATTCCACGAGAGTAGGGATGCTGGGCCATTCACTCGGTGGCGGCGTAACGCTCAATGTACTCACAAGTCATCCTGAAATCGTGAATGCCGCAGTGCTGTATGCTCCGGTAAATAGTGATGCGTGGGAAAACTTTACGCGGTGGCGCGACGAGCGGGAAGAGGGCGATCGTACGCGCGAGGCACTCGGCACACGGGAGGAAAATCCATCAGCATGGGATGCTCTCTCCTCACTCACCGAGCTCTCAAACCTCAGGGCACCGATTCTCCTCTTCCATGGAACAGAGGATAGTGATGTTCCAGAGGATTGGTCCGATACGCTCTCCCAAAGACTCACAGAGCTTGGGAAAGAAGTGACCTACATCGAATACGAAGGCGAGAAGCATGAGTTCATCCCCAAATGGAAAGATTTTATGGAGAAGACTGCATCGTTCCTCCACCAGGAGCTCACTCCTGTAGACCCATCGTAACGGAGGTCATTTCACCGTTCCAAACAATCATGAGTGATACTTTTCGCTCATCCTTTGCGCCACTCAAAATGGTGGTTGTGCCTGCTTCCATGCTGGCTTCCATCGTCCAGCCATCCAGGGGAAGCTGACTCTTATAAAAGGCTACAACATCTGCTGCAGTATCGGTCGTCGTAAAGATCACTGCTCTCCCCGCATCTCCTGTTGCCGGATTCATGGACATTACCTGCGTAATTTTTGCACCCTCATAGACCGAAACATCTTCTGGCCAATCAGCAGGAAGATCTACTTCTGCTCCTACATCCATGGTCCCCTCCTCTGTTTCCACATGCATTGATCCGTCATCCATTTCCACCTCTGCATTCTCACCAATCTCTTCTTCAATGCGTTGTTCCATTGCTTCCTCTGCACTTCGCGAACCACACGCAAAGAGGAGAAGACTCAAACAGAGTGCAGAAAAAAGACGGAAGATAGAGGAGGAGCTCATGAGAAAATAGGGAGAGAGAATATGGAAAAAACACAGGGAATTATCCGTATTTAAATCACAAAATCAAGCAGAAATCTTCTACCAAAAGAGGAAAGAAAACTATTTACACTCGCATTGTTCTTTGCCACAGACAGAACATTTTTCCATGGGTGAAAAGGGGGAAGAAATACAAATGGTAACGGCTTTAGTAGAGACCTTCTTTATTCTTATCTCCATTTTCCGAACCACTATTGAGTTCCAGATTAATGCTCGGTCCATCATCTTGCGTTTGGCTACGAACCTGGAGTTGCTGAACGATGAAGTAGAGGAGAGCAAGGATTGCGACGATCGCAACAATGCCGACGATGAC
>DATDWC010000041.1:0-14195 GCA_035289805.1 Candidatus Peribacterales bacterium
GGGATCGCGAGTGCTGTAATGAACCATACCGTGAGCCACACGGCCACCGCATTCACAAGGACGAACGCAATCAGCCACGCAAAGAGTTTGATCGGGAATGAGAGTACATGGAGCACTGGCACTATAAGCATATTGAGTACCGTGAATGTGAGCCCTGCGATAGCAATCGCCTGGTATCCGCCCTGCAGCACGAAGAAAGTTTCGAAGTAACTCGTGAGAAAGAGCACGATGGCAAGGTTAATGAAGACGCGGAACGCAAGCTTCATCCCGGAGTTGGCACGTTTTTCGGTTTGGTCCTCGGCCATGGGGGACATTGTGACAAAGAATATGCCCTGTGGGTAGGGGCGCCCCATTGGGGCGCCCCTACAAAAGATCTACAGCTTTCAGAAGCTGTTCTTTCTCCTTCTGCGAGAGCTCCCTCACCCTCCCATCTTCTAAATTGGGGTCTGTGAGCGTGACGATGCGGATTCTCTTCAGCTCTTTTACAGGATGCCCGATCTTCTTACACATCCTGCGGATCTGCTGATTTTTCCCTTCGGTGAGCGCGATGGTGAACCTCCGTGCTGAAAGCCTAATCACTTTCGCAGGCTTCGTTTTGGATCCAAGAATCATGAGCCCAGAGGAGAGCTTCTGAAGTGCGCCACCCTCGATCGGTTTTTCCACGCGCACTTCATATTCTTTTTCGTGATAGAACTTGGGGTGCGTGAGGCGATACGCGAGTACGCCGTCATTCGTAAAGAGGAGGAGGCCGGAAGTCGCTTTATCGAGCCGACCCACCGGGAAAATTTTCCCCTGGAGGTGTTTGGGGAGGAGATCCCGAACGGAAGGACTTTGTTCTGATTCGGAACGAGAAACATTCTCTGTAACGACCCCTACCGGCTTCTGCATCACGTAGTAGAGCATCTGCTGCCGTGCCTTCAGCACTGTGCCATCCACTTCGATCACATCCTTCTCTGGATCCGCCTTCTGTCCGATCTTCGCAATTGCACCATTCACTTTCACGAGTCCCCTTTCGATGTACTCCTCCGCCTTGCGACGGGAACTGATGCCACGTGCCGACAGTATCTTTTGGAGACGTTCTTGCATTGTGTGATCCTAAAGAAGCTCTTCCGTGAATCGCAATCATGATCGACTGAGTGCCATTTCGATGAGCAGAAATACAACATAGAGAAGCACCGCAATCCACCAATTGAGGATGTGGAGGAGCCACAGGAAGAGGATGAGTGAGCTTGCGAGTGCAAAGAACACACCCTGACGGAGCGATGACCCAATAATTTTCTTGGTCTTGAGAGGCGGATGGGATGCCTTGCCGCCACTCCAGGGCTGGAGAATCATCAGGCTCTTGAGGAATGAGAGGAGGAGCGCAACAAGAGAGGCAACCACGATGAAAATACTGAGGAAAAAGAATGGGAGAGCGAATGTTGGTGCCGTGAGCGGACTCACGCGCAAGAGAACGACAATCAGAGAGGAGAGGCTGAGGAAGAACGCGAGAGCAATACCGGCAAGAGCTGAGGTCATAGAAGGATTGTAGGGGCGCCGCGCTGCGGCGCCCAGAGCAACCAATGATAACACCGGGCGCGCCCCTACGAACGATCGAGAAACTCTTTCAATTTTCGAAAATCCTCAAAGAGCTCTTCCCGCAAAGCCCCGTTATGCAGAGCAGCAGCCGGGTGGTAGATCGGGAAAATGGTGAAGTCTGAAGCCTGCCCTGCCTGCCCTTCCGAAGCGGAGCGAAGGAGGGAGCTTGTCGAATGGGTCACCTTCTGCGGCTCCCCATGAACTCTCGAAATACTGAGTTTGGGGAAGAACTCATTGAGCGAGTGCTTACCCAGAGTGCAAATCACTTTCGGTTTGATGAGCGCGAGCTCTAATTTGACCCACGGGAGGCACGCTGCTTTCTCTGCAGGTTCCGGATCACGATTATTTGGCGGACGGTATTTCACAATATTCGTGATGTACACATCAGAACGCTTAAAGCCAATCGAAGCGAGGAGCTCATCCAAAAATTTTCCTGCAGGACCAACGAACGGGCGCCCGAGCTCATCTTCTTTCTGGCCGGGAGCTTCTCCTATGAAGACGACTTCGGCATGCGGATTCCCCTCCCCAAGCACCGGGTTCGCATTCTTTGCAAGATCACAGCCCTTCCATTCTTTGAGCTTCTCCCTGAGGTGATCGAGGGTGAGTGTCATGCTTTCTTCCCCGTGAAAATCTCCTCGAACTCTTCGATACTCATCGTCTCGGTCTTGAGGAGTACCTCCGCAAGCTCATCGATCTTCTTCCGACTCTTCAGCAGGAGGCCTTTCGCGCGCACAAGTTCTGCAGTGAGCGTCGCCTTCACGAAGGCATCAATCGCGCGGGCGGTCTCCTCCGAGTAATTACGCAGCGTATCCTGATCCCCAAGGAAGACCGAGCCGTGCTTCTCGCCGTAGGCAACAGGGCCAAGCGCATCATTGCCCATACCGTACTTTGTGGCCATATGGCGCACGATCTGCGATGCCCTCTCTAGATCATTGCTCGCACCTGTGGTGATCTCGCCAAAGACAATCTCTTCTGCAGCACGCCCACCGAGGAGCCCGCAGACCTCATCCAGGAACTTCTGCTTACTTGTGGTGTACGTATCCTCCTGCGGCAGGAACCACGTGACACCGAGCGTTGCTCCGCGCGAGACGATGCTGATTTTGTGGAGTTCGTCCGAGAGCTCGCAGAGGTAACCGACGATCGCGTGGCCAAGTTCGTGGTAGGCTGTGATCTTCTTCTCTTTCTCCGTGAGCTTGCGACTCCTCTTCTCGGGACCGAGAGTCACCTTTTCCACCGCATCCACCAGATCCTGCTGATGGACACTCTTCTGCCCGCGGCGGGCTGCAAAAATTGCAGCTTCGTTCATCACGTTTTCCAAATCTGCACCGGTAAATCCCACGGTCTGCTTCGCGATGTCTTCGAGTGTCGTTTTGGACATCTTCTTATTACGCGCATGGACCTCCAGAATTTTCTTCCGTGCTTCCAAATCCGGCTTATCGATGAACACTCGCCGATCGAATCGGCCAGGACGCAAGAGTGCCGCATCCAGAACATCGGGACGGTTCGTCGCAGCGATCACAATGACATTCGTCTTTGGATCGAACCCATCCATCTCGGTGAGGATCTGGTTCAAGGTTTGCTCACGCTCATCGTGCCCACCACCAAATCCCGCTCCGCCACGCTGGCGACCGACGGCATCGATCTCATCGATGAAGATGATGCAGGGGGCATTCCGCTTTGCACGATTGAAGAGATCGCGCACACGGCTTGCACCCACACCCACGAACATCTCCACAAACTCTGATCCAGAGATCGAGAAGAAGGGAACCTTTGCCTCTCCTGCAACCGCACGAGCGAGGAGGGTCTTCCCAGTACCCGGTGCACCCACAAGCAGCACCCCCCGAGGAATCTTGGCTCCGAGCCCAATGTATTTCTTTGGGTGCTTGAGGAAATCCACAACCTCCACGAGCTCCTCTTTTGCTTCGTCACATCCTGCCACATCCTCAAAAGTGGTGTTCACTGTGGTTGCATCTGCAATACGCGCACGCGATTTCCCAAATCCGAGAGCCGTGTTCTGCGATCTTGCAATATTCCGGAAAAGCCAGAAGAGTCCACCCACGACGAGCAGGAAGAAGAGGAGATCAGGGAGGAGCGCGAGGAGCATGTTCTCGGCATCGGTATTCTTCACGACGACAATTGTTGGATTCTTTGGATCATTCCACCCAAGATCAGAAATGGACTCCAATCCCTTAAAGGAAGTGAGGAGAGTTCCATCCTCCTTCGTGATGAAGATCCGCTTATCCTTTACCAAAATTTCCTCGTACTCCCCTGCCGCATACCCCCGCGTCACTTCGCTCACGGGGACTTCTTTCGCTTCGACGAACTTGCGCTCCTCTGTGGTGAGGGGCTGCATGATGTAGTAGAGCGAGGAGAAAAGCAGTGCAAGTAAAAGGAGTGTCGTGAGGAGAGTATTCTGCCTGCGAGGGGAAGGGCGACGGAGGACGGAGGTCATGGAAGTGAATTATAGCAGTAACCTGGGAAGAAAACTTAAAGAGAAAACACCAAGCACCAAATCACAAGTTCCAAAAAAGATCCAAGTTCCAAATTCCAAACTTGGAATTTGGTGCTTTTTTGATGCTTGATGCTTGGGATTTGGAATTTAGTGAGCAGCCTTGTACCCCAAGGCTTCTGCATCCTCCGCACTCTGGAAGTAGAGGCGGTTCTCTGGTGCCAGTGCATTCCCGGCACTCGAATCAACGGGATAATAATTCTTTCCACGGTTGCTTGCAACGAAGAGCGCTCCATGGGGAATCGGAACATCGATGATGTTGAGAAGGAATGGCTTTGCAGGAATGTGGAATGATCCATCGGCAGAAGTGAGAACCACCGTGTCCCCAATAACGAGTCGGGCATCCTTGGAGATCGTGCCAACAATTTCGCCCGCATTGATCTCACGAACATGCACCAAGGGCACAGGCTCATGAATATCCTCCGGGAGCACAATCGGAATGGGTGGAGCGGAAACACTCTCGACTGCCAAATTGAACGTCCCAAGCGCATAGCCTGTGGTCAGAAGAAGGAGAGTCCAGAACGCTCTATGGAGCCTTGGGAAGAGCTCTACCATAAGCGGAAAACTATAGCAGGAGCACTCAAGCCATTTCCAGTGCCCTTAGAATGGCGTAAACTGCGATCCAACCCGATGCCTTCGTACTGCGTATTCCTCGGCCATCAGCCCCAGATAAGCCTCGCCGAACTCACCGTGATGCTTCCTGATCTTAAAGCCGAAAAGCAGTGGGATCCGCGGATTGTGACGATCCAAACCTCACAGAAGATAACGGTTGAATGGCTCGCACAGCTTGGGGGAACAGTGCTCATCGCAGAGCAGGTTTCGCTCGGAGATGGCGATAAGAAGAAAATAAAGCTGGAGGATATGATTCCGAAGGTTCTCCACCGGGAACTCAAAGATGTGAAGCGCAAAGCGACCTTCAGCTTCCGCTGCCTTGGTGTGCCACGTGGCGAAATTCGCGGGCTCTACCGCGCCTGCAAGAAGCATCTGAAGGCGAAAGGAATGCCTTCGCGGTACATAGGAAACGAGCGGCACCCTGCAAAGCCAGGCACACTCCTCTTGCGGGGGATTCCGGGGCCCGGGAGCGCGGAGCTTGTGATTCTGCAGGAGAAGAACGGTAAGAATCTCTGGATTGGAAAGACCTGCGCCGTTCAGGATATCGAGGAGTACACCTCCCGGGATATGGGGAAACCGTTCCGCGATACAGGGACAGGACTCCTTCCGCCCAAACTCGCTCAGGTGCTTTTGAACCTTGCAACCTCTGTGCTCTCGAAGGAGAAGAAAGGAACTGCCAAAGATGAGCAGAGAACTCCCTGGGGAAATATGACCGTGTGGGATCCCTTCTGTGGATCAGGGGTGATCGTGCTCGAAGCACTGCTCCGGCGCGCACACGTGCTTGGTTCCGATCGTTCCGAGAAGGCAGTGCAGGGCTGCAAGGAAAATGTTCGATGGTTGCGCCTCCGTGAGAAGACTCCAAAAGCAGTCCTCGACTTCGTTTTCAAGCACAATGCACTTAAACCCCTGGAACTTCCCAAACGTCCAACGCTCATCGTTACAGAAACTTCGCTCGGACCCGCACTGAAAAAGCCACCTACGAAGCAGGAAGTCCGCACTCTGATAAAGGAGGCAGAAGAGATGGAGAGTGATTTCCTCAAAAATATGGCAACGCTCCTCCCTGATGTGCCGATTGTCTGTACGTTCCCCGTTTACATTGCGCGCGATGGCTCCAGACATTTCCTCGAAAAAGCACTCACAGTGATGGAGAAAGTTGGCTACCGAAGAGTGTCTCCCGCGAATGCCTTCCTCAAGGTTGGGGACCGCCAATCCCTCCTCTACCTCCGGCCGGATCAGCTCATCGGGCGCGAAATATTCTGTCTTTTACCCCCAAAGAGGTAAAAGAGGGCATCAGAGTGAAAGGTTGACAGCGAACTATGAGTAGTCTTCTTCTGAATCTACAAATTTTAGCTTCATAAAGCTAAAATTCAGTATGATAAATAAAATTGTCATATAGAGGTCTACTCAAATTCATGATGTAAAGAATATTTAACAAGTGCTCACGCAAATACCCTAGTCCACGGCTTTGGAAAGACGCAGGGGCTCCCATTTCTCTGCAAAAAATTTTATAATATACAGATTCCTTCTTCTTTACGCGCGTATGCGCGTGGGGAGGAAGGGAGCTGAAACAAAAAGCCCCAATGCCCTTGCCCCTGCCCCGATCACCACGGGAAGTAGCGCACTCTGCGCGGAGCTTCGTCGCTCTGTGCAGAGGGCATTGTGCCTGCAGAAGCGAGGGGGCACAGGTCTGCTTTGGGGGATGCCAGGGAACTCTGAATCTGCGCATTCGAATTCCGGAAGGTGTCCGCAGGCGCTGTAGCCTGCAACGCGAGGATTTATGGATTCCGATTCCGCTCACCCAAATCAAGCGAAAGATCAACGCACTTATCGCAACGATTGTTCTCCTCACAAACATCCTGCCATCGGGAGATGCACTGCTGCAGATTGCGAGAGCGCAAGAAGCAGATTCTGGAGAAGCAGAGCTAACTGAGGTACAGCCCATGGATCGATTTGCGGGCACAGTGTTCGAAGATCGAAACCAGAATGGGATTCAGGATGAAGATGAACCAGGGCTCTCCGGCGTGACCATGGAGCTCACGCAGGGGGAAGAACGTTTAGCAGAAGTGAAAACAGGTGAAGATGGATCCTACGAGTTCATCAATCACTCACTCGAGGGGAGCCCATTCGGAGATGAAAAGAGCACAAATGATATTGTCATTCTGGACCTCGATAACGATCAAGATGATGATGTGATTTTGGGGAACGGAAATGCAGAGGCAAACACCATCCACTGGAACGATGCGGGAAAGCTCATTCCTGGAGGGAATATCCTGAACAAATCAGCCACGGGATCGTACGCCTCCACCACAAAGATTTTCCTGCACGATACAACCGGGAATGGGCGATTCCCCGATGCGATTGTTGGGAACCTGGAAGGGAACGAACTCTACTTCAACGAAGGCAATGGCACATTCCGGTACGTGGGACATGCGTTCAATCCGGAGCAGGATAGGGGGAGCGAAGCCACAGGCAGTGGCACTTCGATCGAAGTAGATCAGATGAGACGGACGACACAGGCCATTGTCGCAATCGATGTCGATCACGATGGCCGTAAGGACATCATCACAGGAAACGGCGCAAAGAGTTCGCCGGAACCAAACAATCTCTACCTCGCAAACGCAGATGGCTCATTCACCTATGCCGGAGAATACTTCAACCGCACATCGTACAGAATTTCCGACGAAACTTCGGAGGAAACAGAAACACATTCCCCTGCTGCAACATTTGCTCTCGAAGCAATCGATCTCGATAGCGATGGTGATGATGATCTCCTGATCGGTAACGAAAATGAAAACGAACTCTACGTGAACGACGAAACGGGACTCCGATTTGCAGGTACTCTGGGAGGAGAGTCGGAAGTGAAATCGGCCACGAAAGCCTGGGGGTTCCTGGATATCGATAACGATACCGACCTCGATATCCTGGCAGTGAACGATGGCCCCAACATTCTCTACCGAAATAATTTCACCGAAGAGAGAGTGCTCGGAGAGGAGGGCAGCATCACAGTGATCGGACCCAGGTTCAACGGGGAAGAAGATGATGTGGATACTCATGCATCCCATGCCGTGAGTATCTTCGATCTCAATGGCGATGATCTGCCCGATGTGCTCCTTGGGAATGTGAGTGGCAGCAACGAGCTCTACATCAATCGCGGCGTGAACACGGTGGAGGGAGAGAAAACCGGAACAGGAGCGAGTACCACAGGATCAGGTGCAACAACCACCGAGAGTCCGGAATACGCCTTTGACCTGTACCCTGTGGGAAGTGAATTGAGCGAAACGAAGGACGTCGAACACATGGATATTGATCGCGATGGAGATCCGGATATCGTCATTGGCACAAGCGATGACTCAGCGAATCTCCTCTACCGAAACCGGATTGGAGCAGTACAGGTCAGCGTCTCAGGAGCAACGCTCCCCGGAGGATACATCGCAGGAGGAAACAAAATCTCGATCGATGCGACACTCGCACCTGGCATCGATGAGGATGATCTCTCGTTTGGTTTCGTTCCCACCGCACTCAACGGCACCGCCGAAATCCGAGGCAAGATATTCATCGATAGCGATCTGGATGCAAAGGACCCTGGAATAGAGCGGGGGCTTGCAAGCACTACTCTCGTGATCGAAGGAAAAACAGCATTCGGTTCGGACTACAGCGTAAGTGCAATCACTGATGTGAATGGAGAGTACGCGTTCAAAGATGTTCCGCTCTCCGCAATGCCAGAGGGTGGGAGTGGAAGTATCACAGGGGAGAAGAACTCCTACACTCTCTCGCTTGCGCTCGATGCGCTACCCACAACGTATCTCCCTGTCACAGCAACAACGATGACACTCGTCCTCGCGGAGAAGGATGCTGTCGTACAGGCAGAGTCATTCGGCATTCAGGATCTTGCACAATCTCCCGGCCTCGGGGAAATCCGTGGACGCGTTTTGCGACCCTCCCTATATCGCAAAATGGATCCGGAAGGGGTTGCAGGAATCCGCGTGCGAATCACGGGGAGCATCGCACCACTCGCAGGGATGACGGAGCCACGCCCCTACGCGCAGGAAGTCGTATCCGCAGAGGATGGCTCCTTCGTATTTGTTGCTCCGGTTTCGTTTAACCAGGGAACCCGCGATGGAGGCATGCCTGGTGAGGGGTACCGCCTCTCGATTGATGAGGCATCACTTCCCGATGGATACACGGTGGAAACTCCTCCGGAGAATATTGTCATCCACCAACGTGACGAGGTTATCCGTGATCTCGAATTACACCTCTCCGAAAACACCGCCACACTCACGCTGATCGTACAGCAAACAGGAGCAGATGGTGTTCTGGATGAGACACGACCAATCGGAGGAGTACTTCTTTCGCTGCATCAAGAAAATACACTTCTTACAGAGACGCGAACGGATCCAAGCGGTCACGTGGCATTTGCGCTGCGTCCTGGAGTGTACTCGGTGACACTTGCACAAGCATCACTCCCCGTGGGGTACACGCTCGCTGTGAGCGACACAGCTATTGTAGAAATAACTGGGAAGGACGCAGATACATCGATGAGCTTCCCCGTCGAATGGTCACATGACTGTGCTGGCGCACTCTGCATTGGAGGAGCAGCATGGCACGATGCGGATAGCGATGGAAAGAGAGAAGTTGGCGAGAGAGGAATTCCCGATCTCCCGCTCCTCCTCACCGGAACGAGAGTTGATGGAACAAACGAAGAACTTCTACGAGGGACAACGGATGCTTCCGGTGATTACCTCCTGGGGCTCTCGCTCTTTACGCCATATACAGATGCCTTCCCTGGCATTGCAACATTGACAAATGCCTCCACTCTCGCCGCAATCGATATCGAGGGCGATGGAGATCGGGATTTGATCATTGGAAAGTACGGCAATCGGAACGAGCTCTTCCTGAACGATGGCAAGGGCATGTTCACCTCGGGCGGCGAGCGTTTTAACGAGGGATTCCTCGGGAACGCTGCCAAGTTCACAAGCGCAATCACCGTCACCGATTTGAATGGCGATGGCAAAGAGGATGTCCTGATTGGTAATAGAGGACAGATCAATGAGCGCTACATCAATAATGGCGACGGAACATTCACCTTCATGGAAGAGTTTGGAGCGAACGAGGGAGAAGATCGCACATATCAGACTGCCGGATTCCTCCTCGGGAATTTTGTGGGTGGGTCTGCGGAAGATGTACTCGTTTTGAACACACTCAAATCTCAAAATGAGCTCTACGAGAATACGGGCAATGCGCTCCGGTATGTCGGACAATTCTTCAATGGCGCAAACTCCGCGGCCGGGCGGTCCACAGTCGCAGGTTCGACGATCGATTCCGATGGAGACAAAGAATTCGATCACATCTTCCTCGGGAACGATCTCAACGAACCAAACGAACTCTATGAGCTCGATAAGGTAACGCAGGAGATCCGCTTTGTGGGGAATATGGGATTTGGATCCCTCACGAGCAAAAAAGATGCCTCCACCAAGGATGTCGTCGCATTCGATATGAACGGCGATGGCAGGGAGGATATCGCGGTTGCGCACGGTGCTACAGGAGATAGTCGCGATGGTGGTCGTACCGCTCCAAAACCAAGTGAATACTACTTAAACCAAGGGGATGGCATTTTCACATACCACAAGTTCCCCGGACACATGGAAGAAGATACAGAGAAGCTCCTCACCATGGATATGGATAGGGACGGTGATGAGGATCTCCTCTTTATCAATAAAAAGAGAGCGCTCCTGGAGCCGCAGAGCGCACTCCGGCGACTCGAGCGGAACGATGGGTTTGGCACCTTCACGGATCTTGGGGATCCAATCCTCAATGCGGAGGATGTGGATCGCACGATTGCAGATGCCATCACCACTGATGTGAATGGCGATGGGACACTCGATCTCATCATTCTCTATGCACCAGACGAAATTACAGAGGAAGATTCCGCATGCTGCAGTGTGTTCTTGGGGAGCGCGAATGATTACATGGCATTTGATATCACAGCGGAAATGTCACTGATTCCTGCAGAACTCACAGAGACAACTCCCAGCTCCTACCACATTGATCCAGGTGTTGATGGCAATAAGATTGCACGGGATTTTGGCTTTGTCGCCTCTCCGTCACTCATTCAGGGCATCGCTTATTTGGATAAAAATGGTAACGGCTTACAAGAGGTGAACGAAACGGATCCGGTTAAAAACGCCACGGTGCTCCTCTCCGGCCAGAGTGTGTTTGGAGAAAAGGTAGAGCGCGAAACCGCCACAAGCGGAACGGGATACTTCGCTTTTGCGAATATTCCCCCAAGCAGGGATACAGCAGGCTACATCCTGCGCATGTTGGAGCAGGAGAACCTCACACCCACGACTCCCCTCTCTCGCACGATCGTGATCCTTGCCGGTGGAACACTGGAGGAACGGAGTTTCGGATTCAGTAAACCCGTGATCGTGGAAGGAAGCGTCACAGAGTTCCTCAATCTGCAAAGAACGTCCACAGGATCGCTCACCGGAAGCACGGTACCACTCGCTGGCGTGATTCTGAAGCTGAGTGGCATCAACCCATTCGGGGATCCTATTGCAAGGGTAACGACAACAGGCACCGGGGGATCGTTCCAGTTTGCAGCACTCCCCTTCCCTCGGGGGGCATACACCTTGGCTCTGGATGAGGAGACAGTACCCACGAATCTGATTGCACTCGATGAATCGACACGAACAATCGAAGTTGCTGCAGGTGGCGAAACGTTTAGAGAGTACTTCTACTTCGTCGCAGAGAGCAGCATCGAAGGCAGGGCGCGCATGATCATCGGTACAGGCTCAAGTGTGCCGGATCCCGGCGTGACACTGCGCCTCATCGGTAACACGGTTCTTGCGGAGACAGTGAACCGGACACTCACGACGGATACAATCTGGGGTACGTACGCGTTCATCTGGCTCGTTCCTGGTGATTACACACTCACCGTAGAAGAGAATTCTATCCCAACAGGCTTCATCGCCGTTCCCTCGGAGCTCAAGGTCACGATACTTTCCGGAGGAACAGTGATGAAGCAGGATATCAAACTGCTGCAAAGCGGGAGTGGGAGTGGAACTGCAGAAAATGAATCTCCGTCCGAAGAAGAGGAAGAGCCCGCGGAAGAAGAGATTCCAGAAGAAGAAATTATAGAGGAAGAGCTCCCGCAACCTGAGGTAGTGGAGGGTGAGCCCCCGACACTCGATACTGAGGAAGCAAGCATCCTTTTGGAACACATCACGGATACCGCGGCAGCAAATCGCGGGGAGGCACTCTTCCGACTGACAAATGCCACGGTTGAGGGAAAATTGGAAGGGGAAACTCTCACAACGAAAGAGGCACTCACGACAATGTTGAACGCCGGAACCACAGAGGAAGATGTTGAGGAATTCCTCATGCAGGAGATTGTGGAGGGAGCAGTGGCAACTGTTGTCGGTGATCGCACAGATCTTACGGAGGGCATAGCGGCCGACATGATTGCAGATACCGATACGGCAGATCGCATAAAGGAAGCAATCGCACCTTTCGGCCTCACGTTCATGGTGAGCGATGACACAATGAGCGAAACCATTGGTGAAGCATTGAATGCGGAGAATGTGCAGGGAGATATCGCACAGTCCCTCGTCACAGATCCCCTCGTGCAGGCAACAGTCGAAACCATCATCACCGGGGACTCGAAGGAGGCCATTGTGGAAGCAATCGTTGATAAGCTCGTGACTGAGGAGCAGGCATTCACACAGGAAACCGTAGCGGGAGCAGCGCGAGAAGCCATGCAGGAAGATCCTAAGACCCTCTCGACACTCACAACATTCGTAGAGGAGAAGCTACAAACGGAGGAGGTACAGAATCTGGTGCTCCAGAATGTGGAGGCAGGAAGAGAGGAAGGAGGAGAAGCCACGCCGATCCTCGAAGAGCAGAAGGAGGATCACACGATCGAAATTGCTCCAGGAATTATGATTTCGCTTAAAAATCATGCGGGCACTCAGATACCGATCGATCCAGCGCAGTTCACGTTCTCCGCAGGATCGGTGATTCTGGTGCTCTCGCCTGTTCGGCGATTTACTCCCGGGCTCTACACACTCACTCTCCGCATCACAAACCCGATCACGGGGGAAACAGAGACCTTTGATCAGGATTTCACCTGGGGCGTGCTCGCGATGAACCCGGATAAAGATCGCTACAGACAGGGTGAAACAGCTGACATGCACTTTGGTGTGCTTGATGATGAGGGCGAAATCGTCTGCGATGCCTCGCTCAGTTTGATCGTGGATGCGCCGGATGGATCACGGCACACGCTCTCGAGCGGGAACGGCCTGATTGAAACCACAGGAACGTGCGGCGTCAAACAAGCGGGATTCATCAAACCGGATTACAAAGCCACGTACTTCTTCACCGAGGGCGCGGGAACGTACACCTTCCATCTCACTGCAGAAACGGCAAATGGAGTAAGGGAGATGACGCAGGAAGTGGAGGTAGGAGAGGTTCCCTCCATCTCCGCCATTATTCGCCGCCAGGCTGCTACGCGATTATGGCCCTTTGCGCCGAGCGCGATGACGATTGAAGTGGAATTCCTGAATGACTTCACAGGAACAATCACCGATACCATTCCTGACGGGTTCACTGTTTCAGACCTACAACCTACAAGCTACCAGCTACAAGCTGTCACCGATGAACAAGGATCGGCAACCACCATCACATGGGAAAATTCATGGAAGAGCGGCGAAACCGCAACATTCTCCTATATCTACGATGCACCGGATATCTCGCCGGAATTCTATTTGATCGGACCGTTGCAATTAAAGGAATCATCGCCCGTGTCCATGCTTCCCATCCCGCTTGCTCAAGTAGTGAACAATAAACGCGAGCAAAATGGCATTCGCGAGGAGCGCTCCGATAATCTGGCCTTGAGTGATGAAGTGGTCGAGATTCATGATGGTCTTTCCAAAAGCGTTTCAGCTTTCACAGCAAAGAATAAAAACATACTAGCAAGTGCTGTATTGAACGTCAAAGAAATACTATTGAATACTGTCAGTGATCTCACAGAAGCTGCAAGCCAGACAACGAACAAGTCTGTGGAGACCGCAGATAGTATCCGCAGCCAGGGTGGCGTGAAAAGCACATCCAAAAATGACAGTGAAACCCTCATCGGTGTCCGATCGTACACCTCCAAACTCTGGAAGTCAATAGCAGAGTTCTTCCTCCCCCACTCCGCCTTCGCACAAATATCTCCCGAGCCAGAAACTAGAAACCAGAAACTAGAAACCTGGTACGAAGCCCGCGCCTGGATGATCGCCAACGACGCCGGCGGCATCGTTCGCGTATGGGATGCCGGCGGAGCCGATACCAACTGGAGCACCGCCGCAAACTGGAGCGGGGATACCGTGCCAGATGGCGGCTCAATCGCCGTGTTCGATGGCACAGGGAAAAACAGTCCAACCGTGGACGCTTCATTCGGCGGACATGTCGGGGGCGTCAAAATGGGCGCGGCGTTCACGGGAACAATCACTCTCGC
>DATDWC010000042.1:0-2761 GCA_035289805.1 Candidatus Peribacterales bacterium
CCGTCCAGTATATGGACAAGCCATTCTTCACCTATCGGGGACTCGTGAAATGCTCCTGTGGTCGTGTCTATACGCCGTACCGACAGAAGGGGCGTGCCTATTACAGATCAAAGTGTAAGGAAGGCTGCGTGAGCAATGACCCAAATCTCTCTGAGCCCACTATTGTCGAAGAGATACGGAAGGTAATCGCCCTTATCCATTTCACGGAGGAAGAGCTACAAGAGATCGAGGCGGGAGCAAAAAGCGGTTTACGGAAGGTTGCCTCCAAACGCGATGAGGAGATTGCTGATCTGAATTGTCGCAGGACCCGGATCAATAAGGATTTGGATTACTTGAAAGAGCACAAAGTCACCCTCCTGCGGGAGAAGGCAATGACACCTGCGGAATGGAAAGAGGACTCGGAGAGGCTCATTGGTGAATTGCAAGAGGTGGATGCTCTCCTCGGCGCTCATACCGAAACGGAGGAGGAAATGTTGGAGTACGTCCTCACCTTTTCCGAACTGATGAAATCCGCAGCGGATCTATATGAAAAGGCAACTGCCCAAGAGCGACGAAAGCTTGCGCATTTGGTGTTTTCCGAACTTACGTTCACCGATGGAAAACTCGCAAGCTATAAAGCAAAACCCGAGTTTGAGATTTTGCTCAATCGCCCCAAGCTCCAAGAATCTGAGGAGGAGAAAGATATTGGCTCCCGGGGTCGGGATCGAACCGACGACCAATGCGTTAACAGCGCACTGCTCTACCGCTGAGCTACCCGGGAATACCGTAAAAGAAAGATCGGATACCGCCCGAAAGTTTAGCATGAACCAAAGTCACGGGGCATGCTTCTATGGAAGAAACTACCTCTCCCCTATCCCCTCTCCATACTCGCCATTCTTTAAGGTACGCGTGAGGCAATACTCGTAATGGAACGTTATGGAGAGGGGGATGTATGTTGTTTTGTTTCGATGACATCACAGGCTTCACGGATACGCTGTAACACCATACGGAGATGTTGGAGAACCTCCTCATTCGAGAATCGAATAATACGGAAGCCAAGGGCAGTGATGATCTCTGTCCGGATCTCGTCGTGATCCATCTGATCTGCGGTGTTATGGATACCACCATCCACTTCAATGATGAGGTGCTTTTCCGGGCAATAGAAATCGACAATATAGCGATCGATCGGGACTTGCCTGTAAAACTTCAGTTTCTGTAGTTTGCGACGGAGCTGCGCCCAGAGCATCTTCTCTGCAGGAGTCTGCTTCTTCCTTAATTCCCGTGCGGTGAGGAGAAGTGAGAACCGGAAGGAACTCATATTGAAAAAGAAAGGAAGAAATACTCTCAGAATCCCATGGAAAAAACAAACAGCACACATTCCCCTCTCTGCATGCTCAGAGGAAAATTGATCTCTTCAAAGCAACCCCTCAAAAAGCAACGTGCGGAGAGGGGTTAGGGGAGAGGTCAAAACCACCCCGCCTTCGTCTTCGGTGGCTTCACCTTCTTCAGGGCTTCCACATCCTCGGCATAGTGCTCGGCGACATCCTTTTCGATTAAGCCCTCGTGCACCAGGCGAGCGATATCCCGATCCACGGTGATCATACCTTCCGCTGCAGAAGTCTGAAGAACGTTCTGGAGTTCGGCGATGCGGTTATCACGGATGATGTTTGCAACAGCTGGGGAATTGAGGAGTACTTCGCGGATAGCGATGCGTCCCCCATCCTTCCTCGGTACCAGGCGCTGCGCGATCACAGCGCGGAGAGTCATACTGAGCTGCGTGCGGATCTGCGCCTGTTGATGCGGAGGGAATGCATCGATCACACGATCCACAGTCTGTGCAGCATTATTGGTGTGCAATGTTCCAAAGACGAGGTGACCGGTCTCTGCGAGGGTGAGTGCTGCAGCAATTGTTTCTAAATCACGCATTTCACCGACGAGAATCACATCTGGATCTTGACGGAGCACACGCTTCATGGCCTCCGCAAACGAGAGGAAGTCTGTGCCAAACTGGCGCTGGCGAATGAGTGCTTCCTTGGCGTTGTAGAGGAATTCGATCGGATCTTCGAGTGTGATGATGTGCACGGGACGCACCTTGTTGATCTCTTCGATCATGGAAGCGAGTGTCGTTGATTTTCCTGATCCCGTGGGACCAGTTGCAAGGATGATACCGCGATCCGCGGCGATGATATCCTGTGTGATCTCCGGCATGTGGATATCCGCCATGCTTGGGATCACATCCGGGATAACGCGAGCCACAAATCCCATGTGCTCGCGCTCATAGTGACAGTTCACACGCAAACGGATTCCTGAGGGGATCTGGTACGAGAGATCAATTTCGCGCTCGCGCTCGTAGCGTTCCATTTGGGGAGCCTTCAGCATGCTCCGCACCATCTGCTCTACCTCCACTGCTGTGAGTGGTGGAGGAGGTGCTTTCTTCTCCTTTTCCTCTTTCTTCTCCTCCTCTTCTTCATTTGCGATCGGTACGATCGCCCCATCCACACGCATGAGTGGAGGCTTGCCCACAGCGATATGGATATCGGAAGCTCCAACACCACTTGCCTGCTCCAGGAGATCGTCGAGGATTTTTGATGCCATCACGTTATTATAGCAGATTTTGGCTCTCCGGAAAAGACCTGTGGTGCCGCTTATTCCAGGTGTTGATGCCGCCACTTCTCGATCTCTCCATGATCCCCGGAGAGCAGTACCTCCGGCACACGGATTCCCCGGAACTCCTCGGGTCGCGTGTAGTGCGGGTATTCGCGCTTCCGATCGAGTGCAAGGG
>DATDWC010000043.1:0-2813 GCA_035289805.1 Candidatus Peribacterales bacterium
CCTCACAAATTCCGGCGGGATCAGTAACTCTATCCCGCACATCGTGGAAGAGCTCTGCGACAGGCAGATCCCCCCCAATATGGTTTTTGATGACAATCCAAAAGCACTCCTCGATAAGCTCGAGGTCGCAGTGAAGACCTATCCCCTCCCCATCCATCAGGATGGAAGAGTGAAGGATATGAAAGAACGGAGAGGGTAGTATTATTCTTCATCCCTCCCCTTCTTTACCCACCGAACAGGTGTCCCCTCCAAGGCATACGCATCGCGGAGTTTATTTTCCATAAAGCGGACCGTGGAGAAGTGCAATCGACGCGGATCATTGAGGAACAGGACGAATGTGGGAGGATTGATGGATGCCTGCGTGATGTACCGCGTCTTTACATTGAGACCCCCAATCCCGTTCGGCTGGTATCGGGTCACAGTATCCTGGAACCAGCGATTGAGGAGGGGGGTTTCGATCCTTCGGGCACGATTTTCTACAATCATCGTAACTATATCGAAAAGCTTCGGCAGATTCTCGCGCGTGATAGCAGAAGTGAGGAGGACTGGCGCATATCGGCAGAATTGGAATGATCGTTCAATTTCCTCACGGAAAAGCTCCTTTTTTTCAGCATCCAATTGATCTGCTTTATTCACAAGGAGAATGAGTCCGGTCCCCCTCTCTACTGCAAGATTCGCAATGCGCTTATCTTGCCTCCCAATCCCCTCCACTGCATCGAGCACAAGAACTGTGACATCCGCATCTTCGATCGCTTGAATCGTGCGGAGTGTTGCAAAGATTTCGATTTCTCCCTCTACATGCGACTTCCGGCGGAGTCCTGCAGTATCCAGGAACAGGAACTCTTTGCCATTCGAGGTAATTACAGTATCCGTGGTATCGCGCGTGGTGCCCGGCACATCGCTCACCATGCGCGCCTGTACCTTGCGCTGTGGATCTGACATGAGTGCATTAATGAGTGAGCTTTTCCCGACGTTTGGCCTGCCGACGAGTGCAATGCGCGGCACCGTGTGCTCTTCTCCATCCTCTGATTCCTCCTTCTTAAAGTGCATTTCGAGGAGCTTCTCCTCGATCTCCTCAGCAAGGAGATCTGTGCCAAGGCGCTGCGTAGCGCTCACCGAAAAAACTTTATCGCCGATCCCAAGCTCATAGAATTGCGGGAGGAGCTCTTCCATTTTTTGGGGATCATCGCATTTTGTGACAATGAGAAACACCGTCACATGCTTCTTGTGCTTTTTTCGGAGCACCTGAACCACCGCATGATCGGCTGCAGTAATCTCCTCTCGTCCACTCACAAGGAAGAGGATGAGATCAGCATGCTCCAGCGCGAGGAGTGACTGCGCCTCCACATCATCCTCAAAATCCGTATCTTCGGTGCCACCACCCATGCCACCTGTATCCATGAGGAGGTACGAGAGTTGTTCCCCTTCTACCCGCTGCGCCACAGGATCACGCGTTGTGCCCGGGATATCACTCACGATGGCGCGTCGTGCACCAACCAGCCTATTAAAGAGCGTGGATTTACCGGTATTTGGGCGGCCGATAATTGCGACTGTTGGGAGTTTTGGCACGGGAGAGTGGTATTCTATCAGAGATGAAGTCCTATGATCCGTCATCTGTAGAGGCCAAATGGCAGAAGAGGTGGGAAGAAGCTGCAACGTACGAGGTGGACCTCAAGAGTGCGAAGAAACCCTACTTCACCCATGTGATGTTCCCCTACCCCTCGGGCGATAAGCTGCATGTGGGACACTGGTACAACTATGCCCCGGCAGATTCGTATGCGAGGTGGAAGAAAATGCAAGGTTATGACGTCTTCTCCCCGTTTGGATTCGATGCATTCGGCTTACCTGCAGAGAACTACGCAATTAAGACTGGAGTGCATCCATCGCAATCCATTACCGAGAATGTGAAAACGATGACGAAGCAGCTCAAGCGCATCGGCTGCATGTACGATTGGAGTAAGACTTTGAACACAAGTACACCGGAGTACTACCGCTGGACGCAGTGGCTGTTCCAGGAGATGCTGAAGAATGATCTCGCCTATCGAAAGCAAGGGAACGTGAACTTCTGCCCGAGCTGCCAAACCGTGCTTGCGAATGAACAGGTGTGGGAAGGTCGATGCGAACGTTGCGATACGGAAGTTGTACAGAAACCACTCACGCAGTGGTACTTTCGCATTACGAAATACGCACAGAGACTCCTCGATGGACTCAAAAATCTGGATTGGCCGGAGAAGACGAAGCTCATGCAGGAGAACTGGATCGGAAGAAAAGAAGGTGTTTTCATTACCTCTCGATTGAAAGATATCGATTATGAGTTCGAAGTCTGGGATAGCGTTCCACAGACCTTTAGAGCACAGACCTTCACCGTGATTGCCCCAGAGCACCCGGATCTCCCAAGGATCGTGAAGGGATTACCCGAAGAGAAGGAAGTGCTGGCATTTGCAGAGAAGATCAAGAAGAAGAAAATGGCCAAGCGATTTAATCCCGATGAAGATATGGAAGGAGTTTTCACGGGCCGCTTTGTGGATGATCCGTTTGGCACGGGGGATCTCCCACTCTGGGTGGCATCCTACGTTGTTGCAGAATATGGATCGGGCATTGTGCACTGCTCGGCGCACGATGAGCGCGATTTTGCCTTCGCCAAAAAATACGGCATTCCGCTCCGCCCCGTCATGTTTCCAGCGGATCCAAAAGAGACAGAGAAGGTGCGAAACTTGGAGTACTGCTATGCCAAGGAACCCGAAGCCATCATGGAACAACCGGAGGAATTTAAGGGGAGAAAGTGGGGAGAAGTGCGCGAAGACATCATCACG
>DATDWC010000044.1:0-4632 GCA_035289805.1 Candidatus Peribacterales bacterium
GAAAGCTTTTATCCTCGCCGGCGGCTTTGCAACGCGCCTGTGGCCACTCACGGAAAAGAGAGCAAAGCCCTTACTGCCACTTGCGGGCATACCACTCCTCACACACCTTGTTGAGAAAATTCCATCGGGGATTCCAATCACCGTGAGCACAAATGCAGTATTTGCAGGGGATTTTGAAAAGTGGAAGCGAGAATTAAAAATGAGGAATCAAGAAATAAGAATTCTTATTGAGGATGCTGGTCACGAGGATGAAAAACTGGGAGCACTTGGTGCAGTGGCAAAGTGGGTGAAGGAAGAAAACATTCAGGACGATGTCCTGCTCCTCGCGGGAGATAACTACGTTGGCTTCTCCATTACTTCGTTCATCGAACGTTTTGGGGGAAAGCCTCTTCTTGCAGCATACGATATTCGCGAGCAGGAAGCTGCGAAGAAATTCGGAACTGTCCTCACAGAGACTCATCCAAACACTTCCGGCACAATTCGCGTGAATGGATTTGAGGAGAAACCGGCAAATCCCAAATCGACACTCGTCTCGACCGGTTGCTACATTCTGCCCGGAGATTCACTTTCCACTCTTGTGAGCTATGCCAAAGACCATCCCGATAACATCGGGGGAATTTTTGAGCATTTTCTCTCTATGGGGATGGAGGTGGAGTGCGTCTCGTTTGCTGAGCCATGGTTTGATATCGGATCGTTCGAAGCGTACCTGGAGGCAACCAAAACACTCATCGGGGAAAACTTTCTCCTCGCGGATGGTGCACTCCAAAAAGAGAGTGAGCTGAAGGGAAGCATCGTTTTTGGAAAGAATTCCAAAGCAGCACGGAGCACACTCACGAATGTTGTCCTCTTCGAAAACTGCGAAGTGGAAGACTGCGTGCTCGAGAACTGCATCGTGGATGATGACTGCATCCTGCGGGGCGTGGATTTGAGCGGGAAGATGTTGAGAGCAAGGACACGTCTCATTCGTCGGCATCGGGCTCTGTAAAAAACACATGCAACACGTTTGCCTCAACAACAAAACGACATACCCACCTTCCCTCATCTGCCATGATGTAATCGACCTGCCCCTGACGGAGGTACTGACCTACTCGCTCGCTGGCAGCAGCATCATTGAATGTTGCAAATCCATTTTGAATGTAAGGAGCGCAGCATGATCTCAGAATTCTCTCCGCGGAGGTTGCATCCAATGATCGGGAAATCCCAAAGATCGTGGTATACAGTTCGGCATATGGTGGCGTTTCAGGCAATGATGGTTCTGGTATCTGCGCTCTCACTATTTCACAAATGATAGAGAGCGAGTCCACGATGGGCTTTTGTGCTGCCTGAAAAACTTGAGGATCAATTCCAACAGGAATGAGATCTTCGCGGAGCTTGTCACGCATCCAATCCAACACCCTCACTGTTGCCCTAAATTCTGCAACACTCGGACGGGGGATTGCGTCTGCATCCTGTGATTCGTTCGGTTCTGATGGGACAAGTTCCAGCATCGAAATAACAGTATACAATATAATGGTAGTACTGCAAATTTTACGGAGGGATTTTTCCATTCCTTCCCGATTTCTCCGGCTTCCCCTTTCCCCTACACTAGGCCGGAACTTTGTCTTCCATGGATCCAAAATTCCGCACCTACGGCTACAGCGCACTCGCGGTGCTCGTTGCGCTGTGGATAACGATCACGGCGCTCCCTTCCGGGGTAAAGAGCTGGGCACCGAGCTTCCTGAATCCTCCTCTCCACCTGGGGCTTGATTTGCAAGGTGGCACGCAGCTCGATTTTAGGATCAGCGAAACCGAAATGGAGAAGCAGACGGAAACTCTGGAAGCAGAAATCGCAGATTTGGAAGCCCGGGATGCAGATGCAAATGTGATCGCTGAGAAGCGCGCACAGATCGAAAACATCAGGTACCAGCGGCAGAATCTAGTGGAAGCGATTCGCACAGTGCTGGAGCGTCGGGTGAATAGCTTGGGGGTTTCGGAGGCAGTCATCACTCCCTCGTATTATGGGAACGAAAAGCACCTCTTGGTGGAGTGCCCGGGTATCGTTGATATTCAGCAGTGCATTGCAACAGTGGGGAAAACCATCCTGCTCGAATTCAAAGAGCAATTCGAAGGAGAGGATGAAGAGCAGATCGCCAAAATGCGTGCACTCGCGGAGAAAGCGAACCTGCGCATCACGGCCTCGGGAGAAACCTTGGCAACAGTGGGGCAGGATTTAAGTGCAACGCTCGGCGTTGTGTATAACGACACAGCCCCCTTATATCAGGATCAATTGCCGGAAGCTCTGCGCGATGTGTGGAACCGCACTCCCGCATCCCCGATCCTGATGCGCGAAGTAAACCTTGGTCCCGTACAGGCTGGTGATCAGGTGGTGGAGAGTCGCGGCATTATGCTCTTAGAAGTCACAGGGGAGAAAAAGGAGAACGACCGCGTGCTCACGGATCCTGTGGAAGCCATGAAGGAGCTTGCAGCAACCGGGGAAGGAATCGCGCTCAAAGAACACACCAAAGAAGACCCATCAAAGATAGATGCCGCATACCTCACAGCACTCGGGGGGCAAACAGAGCCAGGGACAATGCTCAAAGTAACGAGCTCTACGGGTGAGCAGGCAGTGATCCTCCTTACTGCCTACACAGCACCGATTGAAGAAATCGAAGCGAGCCATATTTTGATCTCGTACGCGGGAGCAGTGCGAGCAGAGGCAGAAGTGACGAGAACAAAGGAACGGGCGGAACAACTTGCCCGGGAACTCATCAAGCGGATCCAGGATGGCGAAAGCTTCGATACGCTCGCTCGAACGCAAAGTGACGGACCCTCCAGAAGTGCAGCAGGGAAATTGGGAGCCTTTCCGCGCGGAACCATGAGTCCTGTTTTTGAGGAAGCAGCATGGAAACTTCCAGTAGGCGATATCACAGGACCAATCGAAACAGAGTTTGGATACCACATCATCAGGAAGGATAAAGATGTGATGACGAAGCCAGGCTCCATCGATTTTGAGGAGCTCATCTTTACCCATTCGACAGGCTCAGGGCAGGCAGGAGAAAATGTGCTCACAGTCCAAGGGGATACCTTCACCAAGCTCCAGAACCGTGCTGTGACGCGGAAAGAAGAAGAACTCCCCCTCCGGACTCTCTTCTTCTCGTTCCTCCCCACAGGATGGAAGGATACGCCGCTCGATGGCAAGCACTTCCGCAGGGCATCGGTGACTACTGATCCCACAGTGGGAGTGCCGGTGGTGCAGATTGTGTTTGATGAGGAAGGAGGGAAACTCTTCCAGGAACTCACGAAGGAAAACATCGGGAAGCCGATTGCGATCTTCGTTGGGGGAGAGCTCGTCTCGGCTCCCATGGTGCAGGGTGAAATCGCTGGCGGAACCGCAGTGATCACAGGATCGCAGAACTTTGATGAGGCAAACCGCCTGGCGCAGGACTTGAATACCGGAGCAATTCCGGCACCCGTGCACTTGATGGGGCAGACAACGATCGAGGCATCGCTCGGTGGTATTGCACTTCAGCAGTCTGTGCTTGCCGCAATCATCGGCTTCCTACTCGTTGGTATCTACATGATTTTCTCGTATCGGATCCTGGGCGTAATCGCCATGCTCTCCCTTGCAGTCTATGCCGTGATCTACCTTGCACTCCTCAAGCTTCCGCTCCTCTTCTTCTCGAATCAGTACATCGTCCTCACGCTCGCCGGCATCGCTGGAGTAATCCTCAGCATTGGGATGGCGATCGATGCAAATATCCTCGTCTTCGAACGTATGAAGGAGGAACTCCGCAAAGGGAAGCTTTTCTCGACTGCTGTGGATGTGGCGTTCCACCATGCGTGGGCCCCCATCCGCGATTCCAATATTTCGATGATCATCACCTCGGCAATTCTGTTCCTTGTGGGAACGTCGATCGTGAGAGGCTTTGCTGTCACACTTGCTCTCGGAGTACCAATCTCCATGTTCACTGCAATTGTGGTTTCTCGGTACATTCTCTCTCTCCTCGCTCACTCTCCGATTAGCCAGAACCTCGCTGCATTCGGCGTGACCCCAGAGCAGAAGAGAGAGGAGGAAACTCACGCAAAACCTGTTCGCCTCATCTTCCACAACCTCGCAAAGATTTTCCTGCCGCTTTCGGCTCTCTTCTCGATCATTTCGCTCGTTCTCCTCTTCTACCCGGGACCAAAACTTGGCATCGAATTTACCGGAGGAACATTGATGGAAGTCCAAATGTCTCCCGAACACACCAAAGAGGAAGTCCTGAGTTCGCTCAATAGCTTCGAAGGAGAACCCCTTGGCAGTATTTCCCTCTTTGCTGCTGAGCATCCAACTGGTCCTTCGTACCTTATGCGATTACGACTCCTCACGAATGAAGAACATCTTGGCCTCCTCGATCACCTGGAACAAGACTTCGGCACCGTGAAGGAGCTCAAATTCACAACCATTGGCCCCAGCGTCTCTGCAACACTCAAAGAGAAATCATTCCTGGCACTCGCATGCGCCTCTGCTGCGATCATTCTCTACATTGCCCTCGCATTCCGGAAAATCCCACGTCGCCTCAATTCGATGCGCTTTGGCGTCGTTGCCATCATCGCCCCACTCCACACGATTCTCATCTTGGTGCTCATCTTTACGATCTTGAGCTACTTCAC
>DATDWC010000045.1:0-15051 GCA_035289805.1 Candidatus Peribacterales bacterium
TCGATCCAACACTCGGCGCACAGGCATTACTCCAACCTCTCATGAAGCAGAGCAGCTTGGTGCAGGTCATGGTTCTTAATCAGGATCTCTGGTTCTCGCTCCCGGCACTCCTCCTCGTTGGGTTTGGGTTGGTGAGGGAGGCAGGAGGTGAATGATATCTCAAACTATACTATTCAATTGAATAGTATAATGATGGAAAGGGCTTCTCTTAACCCTTCCTCTTCTTTTCCCAGTACGCTTGATCGATTTTGGTTCCCTTTGCAAGATCTGCCCAGAACTTATCATCCATCAAGCCATCGGACATCTTCTTATAAAGCTCTTTCGTCATTTTGATCTTTGCAGCGAGTTCTGGTTCGCTCGCACCGAGTCTCATCAGCATGTTGTAGTGTCCACTATCACGAATAAGGATATCAGCAACAGTTGCCTGATCTTCATCAATACCCCCCTCCTTCCCGTAGGCTTCTGCAAATCCACGGGGACGCCCATTCCCTCCTCTCCCTGAGGCGACATCCGTACCTGTATTTCCGTAAATATTCTCTTCCTTTGCATCTTTGCCATATGCTCCGGTGAGCCACGCAGCATTATCATCAAGAACACCGTTATCACCCGAATCCGCAGCGTGCAGGAGCTCATGATCGAGGGCATAAGAGACGTCATTTAATCCGATTCCGATGCCTGACATCTGCACTCCACCTACTTTGTTCCAAACATCATTTTTACCTTTTACTTCCATTTGATCTGCGATGAAGATCGTTTTTGCATCACATTTTCTAAGGAATTCCATTGGGTAGCGTGAAAGTCTTGCATTCAACTGATCGAGATGTACAGGGAGCGAACGAATGGAAAAAGGAACACATCGCACAGTATCCCTTTCTGGTTTAATCTCCGTCTCGATCGTGAGAGCAAAGCGATCCTCGATTTCTTTTTCTTTGGCAGCTACTCCAGTGATTTGCTTCCCATGTTCGCGGAGTTTCCCACGCAGACTCTCTGAAATTTTTTCATCGTGGAATCGTGAGTTTTGATCGAGGTAGAACTCTTCGAACCGATAGAATGCTGCTGGCGTTTTGAGTACTTCCTTTGCACGCTCGAGGTATGCATCCTCATCGATTGCTTCGCGTTCGAAACTCCGAATCTCTTTCCCTCCTTCCTGAACCACAGGGGAGCCTGCTCTGCCCTCCAATGCGTAGCCGCCCGTATTGGTTCCATCGGCGATGACACCTTCGAATACGGTGTAACCGGATTCGCCAACTCCCCGAATGATGAAGATTCCCTTTTTTGCAAATTCCAATTGGAATTGGTTCTTCCCATCGGAAACTTTCATAATGCCAAATTTCTGATTTTTATCCACGAGTCGTACCCCCTGCTTCATACTCCGGATATCGAACTCTCCCACGATTTCGCGATCGAGATCCAGGATCTGTACGAGGCGTGGCCTTGCCACTCCAAAAGAGATATCGGTTCGCATGGCGACTGATTTCAAAGATTCCTTCTTGCCTTCTCTTCCGCTTTCTCCAATGAGCACGGGTGCACCATTTAAGACGTACCTCCCAGGCTTTGTGAAGTGCACATCGATGCCCTTCACCCGTGGCCTGCCATCAGGATAGGTACCGGCAATGGTTTCCTTACGATCAATGATAATGCCGGCATCCATCAGGGCTTCCATCTCACTATCTGCACCAACACCAATAACAGTGAATGGTTCGTAGGTGACGGTAAGATCCTTCCCCTCGCTATAGGGGAGGAGTTCTGCGGGGATTGTGAGGCGAATGCTCTGGCCTGGGTAGAAATATCTGCCATCCGGGCTTCCAATCGATTCCTTGTGGAGAGAACGAATGTCTCCCAGAGTCATTTTCTCACGCATGCCTTTCATGAGCTGATTAAACTTTCCACGCTTCTGCATGTACTGGATTTGGGAGCGCATGAACGCGAGATCGCCGTAGATGCGTCCCGGGTTATCGTTCCAAAACTTCATCGCTCTATCGAACGCTCTCGAGATGCGTTCATAGTTCGGATCATCCTGCACTGCAGGAAGGTTTTCACTGACGAAATCGGTGAGCTCCGGAATGTAGCTCTCCCCAAGTTTTTGCTGCATTGTACGATACTTCTGCCCGCCCATCCGCTCCATATACCCGCGAAGATTCGGATCATTGCTCAAGCGCTTGGAGCCGCCGCCGCCGGTACTCTCGTAGTACTCGGCATCCTTCCCTGTGTGATCGATGTATGCACTATTCCCATTAACTGTGCCACCTGCACGACTCACGTGATCGCGGAACCTTGCATCGCTCTCGGAGGCACCAGGCCGAATGCCTTCTGCTGCCCATTCCTTTCTCCACTGCTGCTCCTTTGCCCACTCATTGCCGGCTTGGGTATTGCCGCGATGCTTATCCCACTCTGCATGGTAGCGGAGGGAATCATTGTCTCTCTCCCTACTTCCAGTCTGACTTGGCTCAACCGGAACATCACGCACATGATCCCAACTCCCTGTTTTTGCATTCCACTTAGAATGCACCATCACCTGGCGATCTGCATCGTATCCAGGGCGGCCTGGGAGTTCACGACGTCGTGTACGTTCTGTACCAATGACATCATTTGCAACACGTACGAATCGCTTGAGCTCCTCTGGGCTCGAGGGCGTTAGTGCATCGAGCTCCGCTTCGGTAAAATTCCCCTTAGCCATGGCGATGCCGCGTATTGTTCGATTAAGGGACGACGTCCTCTGTTCTGTTATCTTGTTCCCCTGAGCAAGATCTCGCTCTAACCGTACCAGGCTGCTTGGGATATCTGTCATGCTATTTGCAATCGCCATTGCCATCAGCTTCCAGCCCTCCTCCTTCGTTGTAAATTTCCTCGGCTCTCTGGTTTCTATTGGTGCGGATGCATTCTGAGGGGCAGCAGGTGCTCTCCCAGTGGCATTCGAAACCGCATTCATTATTTCTCTCTTTGTGATGAGTCCTGCATCCTCCCAGAGATCGAGCAATGCTTCTTCATCTGTGGGGAATTCTTGGGAGAGTTTGTAGAACTCATCAGGAGTGAGATGAGGTTGGAGCTTCCTCTGGATTTCCGCGAGCATATCGTGAATCTCTTTCTCTTCGATTGCTCCATTTGCGAGAGCCCCTTTCACCATGTCTTTCAGTCGGTCGATGACGTAACCAGAGTTACCCTTTGCCGCTTCCCTAAATTTTTCATTCGCCTGCCTGAGCCACTCTTTCATTCCTCTACCTGGAGTAGAAGGTGGCGTTGGAGGAGCGCTCGATGGGCCTGCTGGAGGTCCTGGAGGCATTTGCCACGCGAGTCGATTCTCTCTCGATGGATCAAATTCAAAGCCAAAGAGGGAGCAGAAAAGTTTCTTCATGAAATATCAAAAGAATGTTCAATGTCGGAGAGAGCCTGTGCATCTTCTTTCCCCACCCTTTCCTGTGCCATTGCAAATGCCTTCGCTTTGAAGCGGAGAATTTGTTCCTTCCAAATTGCGAGTGCTTTATCAAATTTTTCTGCAAACTCTTGGAATGCTTCCTCGTAGCGCCGCTTTCGATCCTCTGCTTCCTCTGCCGATTCTCCTGCGTAAATCTCCTCGAGGAACGGCAGCATATCGGTTGTGAGATCCGGCTCAATTGAACCCATGAGGAGGTTGTAGATTTCCTCCATGGAAGGCAGTTCCCGCACGGGGAGAGGCTGAGTTTGAGGGGTCATGGTTTTTGTGTATCTTTCCTACTATTCTACCAAAAAAAGCACATTTCGACAATGCGCTCCTTGTGGATAAAAGACGTTCATTTGGTCCTTTAAGCTCTATTGAACAATTTGGATAGAGAAACTCTACGAGCTACCAAAAATGGTGCTCGCCTCATTACGATCGCAGAGATTAAAAGGTTTTCCTACTGTTTGTTCGCCTTTTGAAAGGTGATTGTTCTACTTCGCGCAGTGCCTGCTCGATATTGTCACTTTTTCTAATTCCACAACCTGTTACATTATGGTAATCCGAGTTGTCGAGTTTTCGCAAAAATCCTATAGTTACTTTTGCATAATCTTCTTCGGGAATTCCAGCAGCTCTTGCGATAATTTTCAATTCACCAACTTTCAAATCAAGAGTGGTGATGCTTTCATCTAGTGGAGGTTCTTGACTTGCATTGAGTGCCCTGCTGATTGCTTCTGCTATCATTTCCCTCAACTCAGTAGCACTGGTCAAAATCTTCTCAGTCTCTTTGTGGATTGCTTCTTCAACGCGATCTTCCAGCATCTCTCCCAGAGCAATTTGACGCATGATGTTTATAACAGCTTTACGAAGATGATTAGTTACCCAAAAATTTACTGCAGAATTATGTTCTCTTTCCTCTTCATATCTATTCCGGAGAGGGAGGTTTTCCTTGATTTCTCTTCGAGTTGCCATAGTTAGATTCTAATCCATATTATACATATGTCAATATATAGAGATGCTTCTCTTCACCTCGAATGTGCTTAAAAGCGTGCTTTGAATGCTGTTTCACTCAAATGAGTGCGGAGGAAACCGACTCAAGAGAAAATGTAATAGAGGAGTCCCCAACCACCACCAAAGACCATGGCAATGAGGAGAGCGATGAGAAGTCGTTTCATAGAGAAGGGGGGTATGTCCTTTTTGACGCTTCTCCATCCAAATTCTTACATTGGTGGGTCGGGTGGGGACCAGGACTCCGCTCTGCTAAAGCAGAGCTACGCCGGGCGAGGGGCACAGAGGTTTGTTTCAATCGCTTCGAAATTATTGGTGGGTCGGGTGGGGATTGAACCCACGACCAAAGGCTTAAAAGGCCTCTGCTCTACCAACTGAGCTACCGACCCACGATGAGTAAAGAACAACCTGCATGATTCTATGAAGGAGCATAAACAGTGTAACTCTTTCGGTCTCCATACGCATAGAAAGATTGCGGATCTATAGAATCAAAAAAGCCTCCCGGTTTGGAGGCTTTCATTTGAAATCTTCAAGAGTGATTACCGCTTCACCACTACTTCTACTCCCGCAATTGTGAACGCAAAGAGGAGTGCTCCCATCACTGCAAGGAGCATTAGTACATCAGTCATTGCGATTCCTGTCTGTGGGAGTTCTTTGATAATCCCAAATGCTGCATTGGCACTGCGCTGAGAGACACGGAAGGAATCCACGTCGCCTCCGTTCACGGTAGCTGTTGCATTGAGTGTGGCACCGTTCTCCACATTGCTATTCACTGCTGCGGTGAATGTTGTTTCCCATTTGCCATCGGCTGGGAGTGAACTCACGGGGAACGTGAGTGTGTTGGCTCCACGGACTGCATCACGTGCACCTTGAATATTGAGTGCAGCAGAATCGTAGCGGAACTCCACAGAGAGGTTATTGAGTGCAGTGTTACTGCGGTTTAAGACAGCAATCGTGTAGCGAGCAGTTCCGCCTGCGGTGACTTCGGAGGCACCTGTGCTTAAGGAAACGCGGATTGGGACTTGCGTGGGCTTTGGCTTTACCGAAGACGATGAAGAAGAGGAGGATGAAGACGAGGAAGAACTCGAGGTAGAGCTCTGACCACCACCAAGAGCCGCGCAGTTAAACTCATTACTGAAGGCAACGCGGCTACCTTTCTCGAGCTTACGGGAGATAGGGAGCATAGGCTTGCAGGATTTTGGAAGGCGGTAGTAGAGGGAGTACGTCCCCTCAACGCTATCTGGGTAACTTGCCGGAGTCTTGCCCTGGATCACAACGCCATCCGGAGCTTTCAGCTCAAAATCAACTCCAGCGGGCTTACTTGTTACAGAGACATTCCCGAGGCGGGTGAATTCGTAGGCAATCGTGAACTTGAGCGTACCACCGGAACTCACCATTTCTCCCTTGGCAGTCCGCTGATTGGTGTAGGTATTCGTGAGTGTACCGTCTGCCCTGACTTCGATCGTGGATTCCGCACCAGCGGGAGGAGTGACGGTGAGAACGTAGTTCCCGATCGGCTTCTTTTTGAGTTCGATATTCTCTGATGATCCCTCGATGATGCCAACGGGAGTCGCAAGTCCCCATTTCCCCAATCTCTGCACTCCCTGGTAGGTGGTGTGGAGCTGCTCAATAATCACCAAGCCTTCACCTACCGGTATCTGCGCTATTGCAGGGAGAGGTGCTGTGATTGTGGAAACCACAGAAAAGAGCAGCGGCAGTGAGATTTTGGAGAGAATCTTGATCATAGGAGGAGGCGAAAATGAGACATTTCCTTTGGAAGGAAATGGGTGATATAAAATCATAGTAATGGGATGTAGTCAAGCATCGTTTGCCAAAAATGGGAGAGCTTAGTACCATGGTTTTGCCTATGAAATTGCGCAGTATAGACGAAATGCCGGAACTTAAAGGAAAGCGGGTCCTCGTGCGCGTAGATCACAATGTGGAATTTGATCAAGATGGCAAATTGAAGGACGACAGGAAGCTGAAGCTCTCTATCCCCACGCTCGAGGCACTCGCTTCGCGTGGGGCGGAACTTGTGCTCATGACGCACGTCGGGCGACCGAAGGGGAAGGTGGTAGAAAATCTCCGCACAGCTCCGATTGCAGAACATCTACGAACACTCTCGAAAAAGCTCGGAAACTTTACCTATCTCGAGAACGTTCGCTTTGATACAGGGGAAGAGGGGAATGATCCCTCCACTATAAAGGAGCTGGCATCGCATGGTGAGTTTTTTGTGAACGAGGCATTCCCATCACTCCATATGTATGAGGAGGCGAGTACCTGCGGTGTCGCAAGGCTTCTCCCATCCTATGCCGGCTATCACCTCATCGAGGAGACGAACATGCTCTCTGCACTCATCGAAGATCCACGCAGACCCGTTCTGCTCCTCATGAGTGGTGCAAAAATGGAAACCAAGATTCCTGTAATTCGTCGATTTCTGGAAGTGGCAGATACGATTCTCCTGGGTGGTGCCATTGCGAATACGTTCATCGCAGCGCGAGGTTTTGATGTTGGAACATCGAAGTACGAGGAAGATGCCATGGATCTTGCACAGGAACTGATGCTGGAAGCAGATAAGGTAGAGAAGGCCGATATCCACATCCCGCGTGATGCTGTGCTTGCGAGTGAGGTTTCGGAAGAAGCGACGAAGATTGATCTCCCACTCGAGGATATTGTGGGGGATATGATGATTCTGGATATTGGAACAGTCACGGTGAAGCGCTACTGCGACGAAATTGCAAAGGCTGGCACGATCATCTGGAACGGGCCTATGGGGCTCTACGAGTACAATCGCTTCTCTCACGGCACCAAGCGTATTGCGGAGGCGATTGCAGAGGCCACGAAGAAAGGTGCGTACTCCGTGATCGGAGGAGGGGATACCCTCGATTTCCATGCGCGCTACGATTACCCAATCGATTGTTACAGTTTTGTTTCGAGCGGTGGGGGAGCGATGATCGAATTTCTCTCTGCAGAGAAACCGCTCCCGGCACTCGTGCCGATGCTCATGGAGAAGGAAGTCACGGCATAGGGGAGTGGTTCTCCTGCTACAATTCTTGCCATGAGTGATGCTGCGGATTCACCGGAGGAGTTTGCTGGTGCTTCCCCATTTGTTTCCTCCAAAATTGGAGGTGGCGAAATCCTCGTGCCGGAGCAAGCAGCAGATATCGTGATCCTCCTCGTTCGCCACGAGGAATCACTCGCAAAGCTTGGAGCGAGGCTGGAGGAGCCCCTCACGCTCGTTCGAGGAGGCAAGAAGCTCCTCATCGTTTTTCCTCGGGGGTGGGAGCAGCAGGCATCGGTGCGTGCGCGTCAGGAATTCCTCACGGCTATAAAAGCCTACGCAGAGCACATCATCATCGCAGCGCACGAGAGAGTTCTCCTCCTCAATGCCAAGAACTATGAGTTCACCGTTCTCCAATCGAGTGCGGCGCTCCGCCTGTTACTCAAGGGCCATCCGCATGCAGGGATGGCACTCCGGCATTACGCCTCCTCGCGGTGGCAGGAGGAATTCTGGAGCTTCGTCGATAAACTCCGCTCGCTTTCGGTGCACCGCGTGAGTGTCATCTCGTTTCTTGCGCTCAGCATTGGGTTATTTGGAACGGTGCTCTTCATTGCGATTCCCTCGGCACGCATTCGCATCTGGCCATCGGTGAACTTGGTGAGCCATACAGCCAATGTGGTACTCGTGGCCTCTGGCACCATACTCGACTTTGATCCCAAGTACACACTCCCTCTCCTCACACTCCGAACCTCAGTGCAACGCTCCCTCACCTTCACCGAGATCAGTAAAAAATTCTTGGGAGAGAATGCCGAGACCGAAATGACAATGATAAATGAAACCGACGAAACCTACTACCTGCGCTCTGGTACGAGACTCGTGAACCAGGCCGGCATGATCTTCCGTACGCTCGAAACCGTGGAAATTCCCCCTGCGACTCCCGTAGAATCGGGCGTGATCCGGGTCCAAGCGCAGGCCGCTCCCGAGGATTTGTATGGCCAAATCATCGGGGAACGCGGCAACGTGCCCGCGGGCATCAAGTGGGAAATTCCAGGTCTCCCCCTAGAGGAGCGCGCACTCGTCTACGCACGGAATCAGCTAGAGGCCACGGGGGGAGTCACACGCTACGGTCAGGAACTGCAGGAGAAAGATCTCGAGCTTGCACAGAAACAACTGGAGCAGGAGCTCATGACCGAAACAAAACGGAGAACCGAGGAGGAGATTTCTGTTCGCTCCTCGCGCGATGGCCATACCTACGTGGTGCTGCAGTACGATGTGCTCACGGGCCTTAGCTTTAGCGGCTTCGTGCTCCCGACAAACCTCATTGGGCAGGAGCTTACATCAATCCCGGTGAGCGGTGGGCTCACGTACACCGCTCTCGCCTACAGTAAAGATGCACTCCTTGCACTCCTCCTCCCACGGCTCCTGGAACACGTGGAGGAAGGTCGGGAGCTCATTCCAAACAGTGCCGTGATGGATGGCATCTCTGTGCACGTCATTGAGTACGACGATAATCTCTTTTGGGTCAAAATTACGGCAGAGCTTACGGGTAAGCAGCGATCGATCCTGCGGCCGGTGACTGCGCTCGGTCGTGGATTTTCGGAGCGTGTGCGGGAGATGGTGCGCGGGGTCTCGATCAGCGAAGCCGAGCGCATCATCCAGAACTTCCCAGAGGTGGAGCGTGTACAGATCTCCGTTTGGCCGCCGTGGCGAGGTTCTATTCCTTCACTCATGAGTAACATCGTGATCCTCCCTCAAGATCAATGATCCATCTCCATATTGCATCGATCCTCCGGCGAACGGTTCGAATCCTCATTGGCCTTATTGTGACTATTGGAGCGCTCTGCATAGCCTCTTTTCTTTTTGCGATTATTGCCGTGCTCATGCATTTCCCTGGGAATACGGTATTCCCTGTGGATTGTGCTGTCGTTTTTGGCTCTGCTGTTCGACAGGGGAGTGAGGCGGGCCCGGGGATCACGAGGCGGGTGGAAACAGCGGTGGATCTTCTTAAAGAGGGGAGAGTGAATAGGCTCTTCCTCACTGGAGGAGTTGGAGAGGGGAATACCGCGAGTGAAGCAAAGGTGATGCGCGATGTAGCACTGGAGATGGGTGTAGTGCCAGAAGTGATTACGCTGGAGGAAAATGCCGAGTCAACTTGGCAGAACATCAAATTTGTTCGATCTTCACTCACAGACTGTGAGGATGTTGTTGGAATATCCGACCGCTATCACCTCGCCCGGATTCGCCTCGCTGCCTCCCGACTTGACACTCCTATGATGGTGTTCCCTGCCAAGCGTCACGCAGGGTTCTTCTTTGAACTCTGGACGGTGCTCCGTGAGGCCTTGGGGATCCTTGCATATGCAGTACTTCCACCCGCAACCATCGAAGTTTTATAAGAAAAGGGAATGAGTCTCTGTCTACCCCTCCCATGGCATATCCTGTGGATAACATAAATGACTTCGTATAAAATGCATTATACGAAGTTTTAACTTTCCCACATTGAGTACAAAATGGCTTCAAAAAGCCCCTCCCCCCTTCTCCAGGCCATAGACCGCTACCTCCTGTGGCTGGAATCAGAACTTGGGAAATCACCACTCACGGTGAAGAACTACCATCACCAGCTCAAGGACTTTGCGGGAGCGATTACCGTGAACTCCCCTCTTAAGATCGAGAAGCAGGTCATCCAGCACTATAAGCAGTACCTGCACCGGTTTAAGGATCCCCATGGGCAAGAGCTCACCGTTCGGACGAAAAATCATCGTTTAACGGTCGTTCGAGCGTTCCTTCGGTACTTGGTTCAAGAAGAGGAGATGGATGTCTACCCGCCAGACCGTGTCACACGCTTTAAACAAGATCCCCGCCAAGTCAAAGTGCTCTTTGGCGATCAGATTGAGAGACTGCTAAAGGCTCCCAATACCAAAACACTCCGTGGAAAGCGCGATAGTGCAATCCTTCATACATTCTTTAGTACCGGTATGCGTCTCTCCGAGCTTGCATCGCTTGATCGCGATGATATGAATTTTTCTACCCGCGAGATCTCGGTAAGGGGAAAGCGGGGGAAGATCCGCGTGGTCTTCCTCTCCGATGCTGCGGTTTCCATCCTCAAAGACTATTTGAAGGCTCGCTTGGATCACCACCCCTCGACAGGCTCGGGGCAAGGCTCCCCTCTCTTCATACGCATCATCAAGGATATGCCCGATATCGAGAGCGAAAAATTCCGACTCAACGTACGCAGCATCCAGAATATTGTGAAGAAGTACGCGCTTCTCGCGGGGATCGTGACTGATCCCTCGCCACATACCCTCCGCCATAGCTTTGCTACAGATCTCCTTTCGAATGGTGCAGATCTAAGAGCTGTACAGGAGATGCTGGGGCATAAGGATCTCTCTACGACGCAGATCTACACGCATGTCACAAATCCTCAACTAAAGGAGATTCATCGGAAGTTTCATGGGAAGAAGGGATAACTCTTGGTATCCTTCTTAATGCAATTTATCGAGGAGACGTTCCATTCGCTCACGCAGATCTCTGGATGTACCAGGAATACGATTGATACGTTGATGAATTTTCCCCATGTATTCCGGGCCAGGTCGAAAATATCGACGCTCAAAATACCTCTCCGCGGCATCAGCAAATTCTTCATGATCTTCGATAGTGGGAAGCGATCGGAGAGTGACACCCTTCTTTCTCATAGACGTAGAATATCGCTTCGTTTACAAAAACTCATAGATTTTATAGGGGAATTTATGGCTTTCTGCCCACATACTTTTAGGTATAAGAATTCACCTTTTTCATTCTCTTTGTTCATAAGTGCGTTAGGATATCGCCCAACCCATGAATCTCGATTTTGATGCACATGTGCACTGGGAGAAGCTGAATGAGCCATGTGAATCTCATGATCGCATTCACGGAGAAACACCAAGTGGTGTTCACCTTTACTCTGATTTTATTTCGCAAACCTATCGCACTAAACTTTTAGAGTGGATCAACACGAATAACGTTTTTATGGAAATTCGTAAGGGCATTCCCCGCGGCTATTTTTCGGATCATACGCCTCCGATGATCATTGGAAATGTGGAATCCACGCCACAACCCAAATGGTCCCGATATATTTCACATGGACTGCATACGCATAAGCGCTTCCAAAATCCTGCAAACCTTATGCAAGTTATGCAATATGAAGCAGGCAGAGGAAATAATTTCCATGTTGATATCCCCGATTATGGGAATTCCCTTTTTCTCCTGAATATCATCGGAGAAGAAACTGCTGCAAAGACCGCGGAGGTGTGTTTTGGCTTCCGTAATCCTCTTGATGGAAGGAAAGGTCATATCACTCTGCGCGATGGCGATGCGATCGAGCTTCTGGGAGCAGAGGCTCTCCGACTTTGGTACCACTGTATTCATCCGGTTACTGCCCTTCGATATTCAGTGGGATGGAGAGATATGCCCATAGGAAATGGAGTTTGAGGAGAAATCCACCCTGGTAATCCGAACATTATCCCCTACCTCGATTGTAGGTCATGGAGTAGCGATTGCGGAGACTTAGAAAGAGATGGCTTCATCATCTGCTGCGATAGCCTTGTTCTTATTCAAAGGGAGATCATGATTTGAGCATCCCTTTCGTTCTTATTCATTTATGGCCGAAGGGGACAAGAGGCTGCGTAGATCACCAACATGATCCACACCCGCAGCCTCTTTCCTAAATGCATTTGATATACTTTTTTCATGTTCCAATGGAAGTATAAGACAGAACGGCAGGTGAACCCATTTGCGAAGGAACTCCTCCAGCATCTCAAAAATCCAAAGGAACTTACTCTGCTTGATCTTGGGTGCGGCGATGGACGCGATGCAGAGTTCTTCTTCCATCAGGGTTTTACGGTGACAGCGGTGGATCTCGCAGAGGAAGGCATACAGATTCTCCACGAGCGTACACCCGAAATTCATGCAGTCACTATGGATATACGGGAGGTAGATTTCCCGAGTGCATCGTTTGATGTCCTCTATGCGCATCTCTCGGTACAGTACTTTGATGATGCAACGACACGATCAATTTTCCACAACATGCATAGGATGCTGAGACCAGGCGGCTGCCTCTTTGTAAAATGTAAATCGACTAGGGATCCCCTCTTTGGAAAAGGCGAGAAGGTAGGGGAAAATATGTATCGCTATGGTAAGAGTAATACCGTTATGACCCGCCACTTCTTTACTCAAGACTTTATGAGCGAGCTCTTGGAGGAATTCTCGGAGAAGAAAGTCAGCAGTTCCACCGCTGTGTATGATGGCAAGGAATCAGCGTTTATAGATGCGGTCGCACGGAAATGATCGATCACAGCAGGGCATCCACCTTTGCAGCCACGATGAAATCATTTTCACTTAAGCCCCCGATTGCATGAGTCCAGAGTGTGAGAGTCATGGAGCCCCAATGGACTTCGAAATCCGGATGATGGTTCTCCTCCTCTGCGAGTGCTGCAACTTTGTTGAAGAATGCAGTGGTCTCCTTAAAATTTTTGAATTTGAGCGTGCGGGTGATTTTCTTCCCATCGTTACTTATCCCCCACTCCGGAGTTTGCTTCCGCAGCACTTCAGCCTCATCTCTCGTGAGCGGTGCGACGCCGCCTTCGCAGGGAACACATTTTTTCTTGAGAAGTGAGCTCATTCGCCCATTGTACCAGTTCGTGCTCCACAGAAAAAACAAACAACAAACATATACGCCCCCTCTCCCTTGGGGAGAGGGTTGGGGTGAGGGGGGATACATACAGCAAACAAGATGATGTATATGTTTCTGTTCTGTCTCCCCTCATCCCTAACCCTTCTCCCGCGGGGAGAAGGGAATGTTTTGTTTTGTTTTTGTTCCCGATCATTTCCCACCCGCAGAGCTCCTTTTCGAGAAACTTCTATTATTACATATTTTCTACTTCATAGACAGAATTATCGATCGATGCATCTATAAATCGTAAAAGTGCTCCTATTTTTGAAAATAATTCGATAAGAAAAGCGAATAAAATAATATGAATCAAAATAGCCGCACTGCTCCCGTAGATTAGAGATTGAACAATGTCTACTTTGATAGACTGCTTATTTGTTGGATCGGCATAATTTCTTAAGTCTACTGGGATTTTTACCATGAAACCTGAGCCTGTAAATCCATTATTCTCAATTAAATTTTTCTCAACTAGTGGTTCTAGCTTTTTATTTGAAATAAAAAGACATTTCCCATTTTTTGATATAGAACCAAAGTCTCTAATATCATAAAAATTAATTTGTGTATCACTTGTTTCCATTTCGAGGTTTAATTGAATATCTTCTTCACTTTCAATGCAAATCTTTTGGCGTAAAACTTCTTCATCAAGATCAAATAATGATGCAAATGGTGTTTTCGGCATTTGTATGTAAAGTGACCATATTGGATAAAGTAGCTTCTCAGATTTTCCATTAACCTCCACTTCAGGGGTGATCATGGTTCCTATTGCCTTACATTCTCGAAAGGTTTGCCAGGAGCCTTCTGCAATTTTTTTATAGGTGAACTCACATTCGGCTAATGTCTTATTACCAAAAAGTGATAATGGAAAAACAGATACATAAAAGAACTGACTAATTAGCCATATATAGATAACTCCGAATAAATATGAGATAATAAAAATGCAAATAATCTTGGATATAGATACGCCAAGATTTCTAATGATCACGAATTTGAAAAAAGAATCCTCAAAAACTTTCTCTTCCCCACCCTCACCACTCCCTCACTCACCTTCTCCTCTTCTGATTCCACCACTACATCATTCACCTTCACTCCCTTTTGCTTAATTAAGCGCTTTCCTTCTGCTTTTGATTTCACGAGTCCTTCACTTACCAAAACATCAAGGAGCAGAGTCCCCTGCTTCACCTTTACCTCCTTCATATCTTCCGGAGTTTCCTTCTTCGCAAAGACGCGATTGAACTCTTCCTCTGCTTTTTTTGCAGCCTCCACGCCGTGGTAGATTGTCACGATCTCGAATGCGAGGAGTGCTTTGGCTTCGCGCGGATGCGTGTCGACTTTCGCTTTCGTGGATTTTCGGCCGCGCTTCTTTGGAGCCTCTACCTCGGGGGCTTTATTGAGGAGTTTGTGGATTTCTTCCATCGGGACATCTGTGCAGCACTCAAAGTAGATCTCCATCAATGAATCTTTGATCGACATCACCTTGCCGTACATTTCGTTCGGGGGATCTGTGAGGTAGATGCAGTTGTTGTAGGTCTTGCTCATCTTCCGCCCGTCGGTTCCCTCGATCAGCTTTGTCGTGAGGATGAATTTCTCCCTTTTGCCGTAGGCCTGCTGCAACGTGCGGCCTGCGAGCATGTTGAACTCCTGATCGGAACCACCAACCTCGCAATCAACATCCAGTGCCACGGAATCGTAACCAACGAGGAGTGGGTAGAGCATTTCGTGCATGTGGATCGGGGCACCCTCTTTTTCGCGCCGCTCAAACATATCGCGCTGCTCCAGGCGCTGCTTTGTAAAGCTACTCGTGATCCGGATCATGTTCTTTGCGGTGAGAGTTTCCAGCCACTCATGGTTCTCCCGTAACTCTACTTTGGAAAAATCAAGAATCTTGCTGGCTTGATTCTTGTAGCTCTGGAGGTTTGCCTGGATTTCCTC
>DATDWC010000046.1:0-27356 GCA_035289805.1 Candidatus Peribacterales bacterium
CTTCACCGAGGTTTCACTCTGATCGAACTTCTGCTTGTCATGAGCATCATTGGAGTGCTTGCCGGAATCGTCGTCGTTGCACTTAATCCTTCCCGCCAATTTGCATCAGCACGCAATGCGCAACGCCGGAGCGATGTAAAAACCATTTTGGAATCGATCCATCAGCATGCGATTGATCAGGAAGGAATTCTCCACTCCGGCATCGATACGACCTGGCGGATGATCGGCACGGAAACCACGGGATGTTCCGATACGTGCGGTCTCATTGCCGAAGGGGGAGGAGGACCCACGAGCGTCACGCTCTCACCCGACGCGGATACCTTCATCTACGAAGGATCGCAAGGAACGAACTATGGCGGCAATAGCCAGCTCTGGACTGATCCCTGGCAGCTTGGGAACGCACGGCGCAGCCTAATTCACTTTGATGTGAGCAGCATTCCCTCTACCGCTTCGATCAGTCTCGCAGAACTCAATCTTCTGGAGGCGGATACCCAGGGCACCACCCGCACCGTTGCCATTCATCGTAAAACTGCCTCGTGGACCGAAAACGGTGCGACGTGGAGTAATGCAGCATCGAGCTATAACGGAGCTGCGACTAACGCAATCTCTGTTTCCTGGAGTGGAACATTCACATGGAACACGTGGAACGTGCAGAGCGACGTGCAGGATTTCGTGGATGGATCGTCGCCGAATGAGGGGTGGCTTCTCAAAGATACCGCCGAGGGAACATCGCAGTTCCGGTGGCAATTCCATTCACGCGATGCGGCAAGTTCCGCCAATCGTCCCACGCTCGAGATCACGTATACCAATACCGCCGGAAGCACAGCGGCATCGTGTCTTGATCTCACCTCCGTTCTCCCCGGAACGTACGTCTCCTCCATCCCAGCAGATCCCCGTTACGGGAGCGGAGCGAGAACACAGTATGCGGTGCGTAAGAACAGCGAAGGACATCTCCTGGTGCGCGCCTGCCGCGCGGAACTTGGAGAGGAGATCGCGGTGGAGCGATAGGGGGATGCGAGCGTACAATCGCCGATATGGTTGTTCGTGTGAAGGAGGGTTTCACCCGTCTTCGTCCCGCATCCGCGGAACTTCGCCGAGGTTTCACCCTAATTGAATTATTACTTGTCATCAGCATCATCGGCATTCTCGCAGGCATTGTCATCGTGGCATTGAGCCCTTCGCGGCAACTCGCGCAAGTGCGGAACGCGCAACGCCGGTCGGATGTGCGCGCCATTGCCGCCGCCATCGATCAGTATGTGCTCGATCAGGGCGGGGATGATCTCCCTGCGGGACTCGATATAACGCTCCGCGTGCTTGGAACGGCAGGGGGCGGATGCAGCGTTCCCTGCGGGGGAACACAGGATGTCGGCAGCGTGAGTATGGATAGCATTGCGGCGCTCTGGCATCTCGATGAGACCTCCGGAACCATTGCCGATAACTCCGGGAATAGTCGCAATTCCGCTGTCATCAGCGGCGTGACGTATGGGGCGACGGGACACCTCAATACAGCTCTTTCATTCGATGGCAACGACTACGTGGATTTTCCGACAATCTTTCCCCATGACAGCGATCCCAAAGCATCCATTGATGAGGTGACATCGTCGGCATGGTTCCGGACATCCTCTCCTCCTTCTGCGGATGCGAAAATCGTTTGGGTGGGATGGGGCGGCACCATTGCCCTGCAGATGAATAGCACCGGCGTCGTGAGCGTATGGATCAAGCAGACGAAGAATGGTGGTACGAACTACGACGGATCATGGCACGGTCAGAATTCGGGATTGGCGACATTCGCGGACGGCTCCTGGCATCACATCGCAGGCAGGTATCATCGAACGGAAAACACGCTCAAGCTGTATGTTGATGGCGATCTCCTCGGCACGAATACGGGAATGAACGCAAGCGAGTACCTCTCCGATCCGTCCACGAACCATCCGCCGATCATCGGTGCGGCATCGCTGTGGACGGGGGCGCGTACCAACTACTTTACCGGCGACATCGACGAGGTGGCGCTCTGGAGCCGCGCCCTCACAGACCTCGAGATCGAGGGGCTCTCCGGCCAGGGAGAGGAAATGACCGCTGCTGCGTGTCTGGATCTTTCCCCCTCACTCGTTGATACCTACCTTGCATCCATCCCGTTTGATCCAAGCGATGGCGATGCGACACGTACCTCCTATGCGGCAAGGCGCACCGCGATTTCCCATACATACGTCCGTGCATGCAGCGCAGAACTCGGTGAGGAGATCACAGTGGAGCGATAATGCATCATTCAGTATACTTTCGAAAGATGCGCGTGCGATTACTCCAAGCCCTAGCCCTCGTCCTCACCCTTGCCCCCATTTTTTCACATGCAGCGCAGTCCTTTTCCGATGTCCCCCCATCGCGCGAGGAATTCGCCGCGGTGGAAGATCTTAAGACACGCGGAATCGTGGAGGGGCGCCCCGATGGAACATTCGGACCCGATAGTTCAGTCAACCGTGCAGAGGCAATCACGATCGTTGTGCGTGCCGTTGCCAATGCCAATAATTTACCTGTCACAAAGAGCTGCTTCCCCGATGTTGCGGATGATGCGTGGTACGCACGCACTGTGTGCTATGCCTTTGATCTCGATTGGGTCTCCGGCTACCCCGATGGCACATTCCAGCCGGTGCGAACGGTCTCCAAGGCGGAATTCCTTAAAATTCTACTCAATGCCTATGGAGTGGATGTCTCTATAGTCCATGAGTTCCGTGACCCACTTGCTCGCGATGCTGGAAATCCTGAGGAGTGGTACTTCCCATTTCTCGCCACAGCACTCTCATACTCCATGACGAGTGCGGATTCGTTTGGGAACTTAAATCCGGGAGCAGCGCTCACCCGTGGGCAGGTGGCATTGATGATGGAGCGATTCTTTCTCTACCGTGAAGGGCGAAGGACTCAGGAACTCCTCACCTTTGCAGAGAAGGATATTCGCTTGGTCTTTTCCTCTCTCGATGCGCTCGAGATTAATCGAGCAGCGATGGCGGCAGCGCGAGTGCGGCTTGCAGTCTTCGGTGCCTCTGAGCGCCAGCCTGATGCGGCAGTGATACGTGCAACCGGAAAACTTGCAGAAGCGCTTAAAGCACTTGCTTCAGCCTACCGCTTCACCGAGAGCGGCAATCTGGATGCAGCTCTCCAAAATAGTCAGGGAGCTTACCTCTTAGGGGACGAAGCAGATTCCCTCCATGATTCTGTGCGTCCGTACACGGATCGTGTCCGCGCGTATGCGCATGATCTTGCGAATGATATCCGGGAGTACGAGAAGGAGTAGCATCACTCCTCCGCTACCGTTTCTACCCAGCTCTGGAGCTTCTCCCCTCGTGCTTTATGAATTGCGTTCTTTGCTGTGTGCAGACTCATCAACGCACATTTAAACCTCCGTGGACCGATTGGAACACCAAGCATCGTATAGATATTATCCTTGGTGAGAGCGAGGAGTTCTTCCTCTCTTTTTCCTATGAGTTCTTCACTCAGGATCGACATGCTGGCTTGCGAAATCGCGCAACCGGTACCGGTCCACGCAATTTTTGCGACGATGCCGTCTTCAATCAAAAGCGAGAGATGGAGCTCATCGCCGCACGCATGGTTCCATTCTTCATGCTTGATGGTCGCATTCGGTAGTTCTCCGCTGTGACGCGGATGGCGAAAGTGATCGAGGATGTTCTCGGCGTAGAGATCCATAAGCGTCTATTGTGCGTATTATACGAGAATTTAGCGATCATTGCTTTTTTATTAAAAAGTGCTATAAAGATAGTATGTCTTCTTCCGATGAACGTGATCCATGGGATGAGGAAACGGGTCGATGGAATGCATCAGAGGTCTATCCTTCTCTCGCCGCGGAGTGGGAAAAAATGGTAGAGGAGCATTGGCATGCTCTGCCCCGGGCTTACCACAATTCCATGACGAACATGGAAGATTTCTCCCTCGACTTTTCCTTGCAGCGGTTCGACCAACTCTTGCAATTGCCTCCGCTGGGTACAAAGCACATCGTGGAGCGTTATCGTGTGGCGCAGATGCCTCTCATTGCTGCGCAGCGTATTCTCGACGCACAGCGACACCATAGACGTGGTATTCATCATGAGACTAATCTTGCAACACGCACGCAAGAGCTCCATACCGCACGATGCACGCTGGAAAAAGCAAAAGAGCTCCTGCCGACGTTTCCTGTTACTGAAGAACTTGCACAGCTCTTTCCTGGTATTCACGAAGTTCCCGCTCAGATAGAGCGCTTAGACATCCAGCTCAACCCACATCGTCCTACGCAAGGTTCGACGCAGTAAAAAATTCAATGGCTTCCCGGATGATTGTGCACGTCTGATCAATCTCCTCTTTCGTGGTATAGATTCCAAACGACATCCGCGTCGTCGCCGGATGCCCAAGTGAATGATGGAGCGGTTGCGCGCAGTGATGCCCTGCTCGTAGGCAGACCCCCTTCCGCCCGCAGTACTCGGTGAGATCATGAGGATGGATGGAGCTTGTAGCTTGTAGCTTGTAGCTTGTAGGTGTACCTGTCGTACAAATGAAACTGATGCAACTTGCAATGCATTCTGGATCCTTCGGACCGAGGATAATGAGTTCGTCGATCTCTGAGAGCTTCTTCAGCGCATACGCAAGGAGTGTCTGCTCATATTTTTGGATCTTCTCCCACCCGATTCCTTCCAAAAAATCAATCGCAGCATGAAGCCCCACTGCTTCCGCAATGGGGGGAGTGCCCGCTTCGAATTTCTCCGGAAGATGGGATGGGGTGAAGCGATCGGTGAAGACTTCCTGAATCATCGTGCCGCCTCCAAGGAACGGAGGCATGGCTTCAAGAAATTTCTCCTTGCCATAGAGCACGCCGATTCCTGTTGGTCCGTAGACTTTGTGGCCAGAGAATGCGAGAAAATCGCAATCCAGAGCCTGTACATCGATTGGCGCATGGGGGGCGAGTTGCGCCGCATCAAGGAGAACAAGGGCACCATGCGCGTGTGCGAGCTTTGTGAGTTCCGTGGTAGGAGTTTTTATTCCAAGGACATTACTCACACAGGTGAGTGAGAGGAATTTTACCTTCCCTTGCTTAAAAATCTTCTTCGCATCATCCATTTTGAGCATTCCATCATCCTCGATCCCAATCCATTCCACCCCGATTCCGATTTTCTCTTTCAGTTGGAGCCATGGGACGATGTTCGAGTGGTGCTCGAGGAGCGAGAGGAGCACAACGTCGCCCTTTCTCAAATTCTTCTCTCCCCAAGATCGCGCAACGAGATTGATGCTTTCTGTGCAGTTCTTTGTGAAGATAATTTCGCGTGCGGTTTTTGCATGCAAAAATTTTTGCACTCGTGTACGCGCAGCCTCAAACGCTTCCGTCGAACGTTCCGCGAGTACGTGCATTCCACGTTTCACGTTTGCATTCTCCTGCTCGTAGAATGTTGTCATCGCATCGATGACCGTGCGCGGTTTTTGGGCCGTTGCGGCGGTATCCAGGTACACGATGGGATGCCCATCGATATCCTTGGAAAAGAGGGGAAACTCCGCGCGTATCGTGGCTCCGAGATCTGTCACCAGAAGAGATTCTACCGTTCTTTTTGGTACTTTTTCGCAATTTCGGCGAGGATTTTTTCTCTCAGGCTTTCATCCGGAATTCTCTCCACCAATGCCCCGAGGAATCCTTCGATGTACATCCTCCGTGCGATGCTTTTGCCGATGCCACGTGATGCAAAGTAGAAGAGATCCTCTTCGCTCACTTTGGAGACGCTGGCACTGTGGCTCGCCTTCACATCGTTCGTCTTAATTTCGAGTCCCGGCACCGCATTCACTTTGGCCGTGGGATCAAGCATCAAAGTTTTTTCGGTGAGGTAGGTATTAGTTCCTCCGCCGTTTTTGGTGATTTCGATGAATCCGGTAAACCGTGACTCCGCATGGCCCTCCGCAACACCGTGTACCGTGATTTCGCCACGTCCGTTTGGGGCATCGAAGATATTGCGCGCAGAGAGGGTCTGCTTCTCGTAATCTTTGCCGTAGAAGATCCAATCAATTGTGCTCTCACCACCCTCGCCTTCGATCCGTGAAACAAGATTTTGGATGAAATTCTTCCCTCCGAGCGAAATATTACAGACATGCAGAATCGCCCCCTGCTCTACCGTGCATTGCTGATGGATCTCGATATTTTCCTCATTCTTCGAAGAAAACAAACAGAGGAGATCCACAGAGGCATTACTTTCCACATGAATCGTAAGCTTGGTACTCTCCGAAAAAGGACAGAGGATGGGCTGATGATGTTCTCCGGCCGGTATGCGAATAGTGCGTTCCACTGGGGGATTATCCCATAGATTTGTGTATGCACTTTATCTCTCTGTTTCTTGCATAAAATGAATAATATGATATAATTTTCTTATGCCGCTCACCGAGACGCCAAATCTTCCTGAAGAATCCAAGCTCTTTGCGAAAGATATGACTTTTCGCTTTGCGCTCACTCGATTATTTCAGAAGGCTGTGGATTCGTTCCCGAATGCACTTGTGGTATACGCATCCTCAAAGCAGGTGCTCCATGGGGGATTTAAGGAAGCTCTTGAAATATTTACAGGAAAAATTATCGAAGGATTAAGAGGAAGTGGTGATACCGCCAATCTTCGTATCAGAGCGACGGTGTTTGCCTCTGAATACTTTGATCACCATCTTCCAAAAGAAGCAAATATCAGAGCATCCACTCTTTCATTGCATGGGGGCCCACCTCTCGATGTGAGCGCAATTCTTGCGCAGAATTATGATGATATACGAAAGCAGGTCGTGAATGCGATTATTGAGGGAGTCATGGAAGGTTTTCCGTCGGAATCGAATTCTGCGAAAGTCGCGAATGTCATGACAGATGAACTCACGAGTGTGCTCCATCAGCGAGCAGAAGTGGTTGTTCAAGAGCAACGGCATCTTTCGGATGGAGCTGAGGCAGCTTCCGAACATATTCCTTTCCGGGATTTTATGGATCAAGTCGTTGCAGCATCGGGAAAAGAGATTGATGATCCAACACTTGCGAGAAGCTTTATCGATTCTGTGCGCCCAATTCTTGAGGATGGTGATGTGCGTGCAAGGGCAGCTCAAATTCTGCTCTCGCAGGAGAGATATCTACAAGAACATCTCTCAAATCTTTCTCCTAACCAACTTCTTCGTATTACACAATATCTCGCAAAATTGTGGTTTACCCTGGGAAGGCAGTTTCCACTCTCAAAAGAGTAGTATACTATTCAATTGAATAGTATAATAATCTATCCAACGCTCCCTTCCATCTCTAATTCAATGAGTCTGTTCATCTCCACTGCATACTCGAGCGGTAGCTCCCGCACGATTGGTTCAATGAATCCATTCACGATCATGGAGCGCGCTTCCTCCAGCGCTATTCCACGGCTCATCAAGTAGAAGAGCTGCTCCTCGGAGAGCTTTCCCACAGTTGCCTCGTGCGCGATCGTCACATCGTTATTGCGGATTTGGATATCCGGAATCGTATCGGTTCTACTCTCCTCATCTAGGAGCAATGCATCACACTCCACGTTTGCTGTGGAATCGTGGGCATTGGGGGCGATAAAGAGCTTGCCCCGGTACACCGCGGTACCGCCCTCTTTACTGATGGATTTACTCGTGACCCGGCTCGAGGTGTGAGGTGCCAGGTGGAACACTTTGGCGCCGGTATCCTGCCACTGATTCTTGTTCGCAAAGGCGATCGCAAGGTGATCGCAGCGAGCACCCTCCCCAACGAGCATGGAGCAGGGGTAGAGCATTGTAGTTCCAGATCCCATGTTGCCACCGACCCATTCCATCGTTGCATCCTTCTCCACGATCGCGCGCTTCGTATTCAAGTTGTAGGTATCCCTACTCCAATTTTCGACCGAGCTATACCGGCATGTGGCACCGGGCTTCACGAATATTTCCACAAGCCCCGCATGGAGCCCCTGGGAGCCGTACTTGGGGGCCGAACAGCCTTCGATGTAGTGCACCTTTGCGCCCTCTTCCACAATGATGAGCGTGTGCTCGAACTGCCCCATGTTCTTTGCATTCATGCGGAAGTACGCCTGCAAGGGTTCACTCACATGCACACCTTTTGGGATGTAGAGGAACGTGCCGCCGCTCCACACCGCGCCATGGAGTGCTGCGAACTTGTGATCGGTATTCGGGACGCACTTCATAAAGTATTTCTTCACGAGGTCTTCGTGCTCCTGAAGCGCATTATCCATATCGAGGAAGATCACTCCTTTGCTTTCCCATTCTTCTTTGAGGCGGTGGTACACAACTTCCGATTCGTACTGTGCCCCTACCCCTGCGAGCATGCGGCGTTCAGCCTCAGGTATACCAAGCCTATCATAGACGTTCCGGATTTCTGCGGGCACTTCGCTCCAGTTGTCTGTTTCTACTGCACCGGAACGCGCATAGTAAATGATATCGGTGAGATCGAGCTTGGAGAGATCCGCTCCCCAGGTGGGGAGTGGGGTACTCTCAAAAATCTTGAGCGATTCCAACCGATGCGTGAGCATCCACTCTGGCTCCTTTTTATCCGTAGAAATCCGATGGATCAGTTCCTCTGTCACACCGCGGAGGGCACCTTCGGCGTAGGGGGCGGGATTGGCCGTATCGAATGTTTCCCGCGAGAGGGTGCTAAAAATCGGGGTTGGCATAGAGAAAGAAGCATACCAGAAATTTTATGATAGAGTTCTTCCCTGCTTATGGGTTCCGAATCGGCACCAGATCGTGGCACCACGCGCAATGACCTCGAGAGACATTTACACAATGTGTACGAACTCTGTCTTTCCTCCGCCGAACTTTCGCGTAGAAATTTTAACGTGACCAAATTCCCAACAGATCTGGAACCCGCTCTTCGTGCCAAATATCTTGGAGATGCTCTCCAGCAATTTGATATTGCCTTAAGGCTTGTAGACCAATTAGGAGAACAGTCGCTGGTGGAGCGATTCGCAAAATACGAACAGTGGTTCCGAGAAATGTATAAATGCATCCTCTCGGGTGGCAACCCCTGCCGTCGGCTGGGACGCATGGTGCGGAAGCTTACAGAATGATAGGCTGATCCTCATGATTGGCGATCTCACCAAAAAACGGATGATCGAAGTGCTCATGGACGTGGATCATGGGCATCTCGCATACCATACAAACCGAAAAGTATTCTGTGTTCCCATTTTCTTTGTCTACAGAAATGGGTGTATCTACGGTCATACGTATGTGGGGGAGAAGATCAGAATCATGCGCAAAAATCCACAGGTATGTATGTTGGTGCATACGTTCAAGAGCCTCTGGAACTGGGATAGTGTTGTGATCCACGGCACATATGAAGAACTCAAGGGCAAAGAAGCAACAGACGCAGTGAGAATTCTTACCCATCGACTGGAAGTATTTGCCCGGAAGAGCCAGTATTTCCCCAATGTTGCATTCGATGGCCATTCCCACTACTCCAGGCGGGATGGGAAGCGCGTTATCATCTATCGGATAAAGATTCGTTCCATGACGGGGCGATTTGAGCGGTCGTAAAGAGGAATCCTCCCGCACTTGCGAAGGGGATATTTTTTCACTTTCCCGCTTGCCTCCCAACTCCAGCCTGGGACAAAATAGGCCATCTTCCCTTATTCACTATGCGAAAATGTGAGCACTGCCAAAGAAAACTCTGCGAATGCGGAGCATGCGAATGCCCCGGGAACGAGGAGCATGCGCTGACCTGTGATCATCTGGAATCCGGGGAGGATGAGGATGATTGTGGCTGTGGAGGCATGGAAGAGACCAGCGACGATGAGTATTAGGGCTCCTCTAATTAAGTGAGATCTGCTTCTTCCCTGTGAATTGTTCGTAGCCTTCTTTTTCGATCGTCCGGGCAAACTCCGCACCGGCACTCTTGATGATTTTTCCATCCACCATCACGTGGACTCTATCTGGTGTGATGTACTCCAGGATTCGTGCGTAGTGTGTGACGAGGATGAACGAGGGGTTGGGGGTCGGGCTCCCCACTTCGCTCTGCTCCGCAGAACTACGAGGGGCAAGTGGGTTGGGACGAGAACGAAGAGAATTGATACCTTCTGCAACAATCTTGAGGGCATCCACATCGAGGCCGGAATCCGTCTCATCCAGGAGCGCGAGGAGAGGTTGCAGAATCTTCAATTGTAGAATTTCCGCCTTCTTCTTCTCCCCACCGCTAAAGCCCTGGTTCACAGGACGATCTGCGAATGTAGGATTCATTTTCAGCTCATGCATGCATTCTTCCAGCTTCTCCTTAAATTTGATGGGACTCATTTTTTTGTAGTCAGGATTGCGGGCCTTCGTCACTGCATCGTAAGCGGCAAACAAGAAAGATCGCAGTGGCACGCCGGCAATCTCCTTTGGATACTGGAATGCAAGGAAGAGCCCCTCCCGTGCGCGCTCATCTGCGCTCATTGCGAGGAGATCCTTCCCTCGGAACTCCACTGAGCCTCCAGTGACCTCGTAGTTTGGGTGACCCATCAGGGTATTCACCAGGGTTGATTTTCCGGAACCATTCGGTCCCATGATGGCGTGGAGCTCGCCCTCTTCCACCGTGAGCGAAACACCCTTCAAAATTTCTTTCCCTTCCACAGATGCACGGAGATCTTTCATTGCGAGGAGTGACATCGAACAGAGTATAGCGGGAGGTTCGCGATATACTTTCACTATGTGGCTTCTTTTTGCACGAACGCGATCAATCGCTCATACGGCTCCTGATTGCGAGCGGTTTTGTTGTTCTTGGTGTAGTGCTGCTCCTTTTTTATGAAATCGTGAAGGCCTCGCCGCGTACACGTGCGATAGCTTCATCGATATCGCTCACAAGGACTGCCTTCTGAAGATCTTGATAAGAAATACGCGTGTTCGGCTGAGCTTCCAATAGGGAGAGAATGCCCTGGAGTGTCAGAGAATCAACGCCTAGATCCTTTGTGAGGTGGGAGTTCGGAGTAACGTTTCTTTTGGGATCATGCCCAAGGGAGTGCTGTAAGGCTCTTTCGACAGCAGCGCAGGCAACAGTTTTTATTGGCTCGTTGCCACCAGGGCCCTCGTACTTACGAAGCATAGGAACCATTATAAAACTTTGACATTCTGCAGCCAGCAATTTCTCCGGATTTTCTCTTCAGTTTCGCTACACTGGAATGGATGAAAGTTGTGGCAAAGAACAAGCGCGTGCGGTTTGATTACGAGATTCTGGAGGAGCTCGAGGCTGGCATGATCCTCACAGGGCAGGAAGTAAAATCCGTGCGTGCGGGGAATGCCGATCTTAAAGGTGCTTATGTTTCGTTCCTCGGCAGCAAACCCATACTCAAAAATTCAACGATACAACCTTACAAGTACGCATCGAACCTCACAGGATACGATCCCGGGCGCGATCGGGAACTCCTGCTGCGCAAAGGTGAGTTGGAAAAATTGAGAGCTGCGAGCGAGGAGAAGGGGATTTCCGTTCTGCCGCTTGAGTTCCGTTCTGGTCGCATGATCAAGGTGCTTTTGGGAGTCGGGCGGGGGAGAAAGACTATCGATAAGCGACGGAGAATTAAGGAGAGAGAGGTGGAGAAGAAGATCCGAAAAGGAGAGGAGTGGTAGAGACAAAACAATGAAGAGAAGGTTTGGAGGTTTGGAGGTTTGGAGGTTTAATGAAAATGCACATGCAGCCGCTTTTGCCACCACAAATCCGCGCCGTTATCGAAGAGTTCTGCAAACTTCCGGGTATTGGTGCAAAGTCTGCGGAGCGCCTTACGTTCTTTCTGCTCCGTTCGAGCAAAGCGAATCCGGAATCCCTCAGTCGTGCACTCAAAGAATTAAAAGAGGGGATCAAGTATTGCAGGGAATGTCAGATGGTTTCGGTCTTGGAGCGCTGCCCTGTGTGCTGTGATCAGAGCCGAGATCACACGATGGTGCTTGTGACTGAGGAGCCCCTCGATGTCATCGCATTCGAGAAATCGGGATACAAGGGTGTCTACCACGTACTCCATGGGGTGCTCTCGCCAATTGATGGCCTTGGCCCAGAGCAACTCAAGCTCCGCGAGCTCGTTGATCGATGCAAAGGCGGGGAAGTGAGCGAGCTCATCATCGCAACGGATCCAGATGTGGAAGGAGAAGCCACGGCAACGTACATCCGCCGGGAGCTCACTACGTTTGTTCCCAAAATCACGCGCCTAGCGCACGGCCTCCCCAGCGGAGCCGAGATTGAATTTGCGGATCAGGTCACTTTGAGGGAGGCAGTGGCAGGGAGAAGAACATTCTGATATTTCTGGACAAAATAGCAGAAAGATTTATCTTCTTACCCTATGGATAAAGAGAACAACAAGGAATCTTTTCAGGCGGAAAGGTTGATGGACAGACTTCCTTCGAAGGAAGTGGTAGGTGTTGTAGCTGGATGCATCCTCCTTTTTTCATTCGTCTTCCACAAAATCAGCACTGATCCGAATTCCCAACGCTCTCCGCCGGTTCCAGTAAAAAAGCCAGCGGACAATGCTGTGAAATCACCGCGAGATATAAAAGGGTACCCAGATGGTGAGTTCAGGCCAGAAATGACTGTAAACCGCGCTCCAAATTTTCCTGATGTCGGAAGCAACTCTTGGTATTACTCTCGAATAGAAGAAGATGAAGAGGTCTACCTCAGTCCTGCAGAGAAAGCGTTCCACGATGGTCTCAAGGGTTTGTCCCTTGAGGAGCAAGAAAAGAGGCTTGAAAAACACATAAAGGAATTACAAGAGAAACTGAAACTGCCGCGCAATTCTCCATAATACAGCAAACATTGAAGCACGTTTCTGATAATATTTCGCTATGAAACGCCTCGTCATCCTTTTTCCGCTTTTCCTTCTTTCCTGTATGATTCAACAAGACAACCAAGAAGGACTAACGAAGATCGTTCTCACTGCGGGAACGGAGGAAATCCCCGTCTCCGTGGAAATAGCGGATGATCCCGAAGAGCAACAACTTGGGCTCATGCATCGCACAGAACTTCCCGAGGGTCAGGGGATGCTCTTCATCTTCCCGGAGCCACGGATGCTCTCATTCTGGATGAAAAATACTTTGATCCCACTCGATATTTTGTTCTTTGATGCAGAGGGAAAATTTGTGAGCATGCAAACGATGGATCCCTGCCGATCAGATCCCTGTGCGTACTATTCCTCTGCGAACCTTTCTACCTACGCCCTCGAGCTCCCCGCCGGATTCTACGAGCAGAAACTACAGCTGCACCTAGAGAGGAAAGCAGAAGTGTTGCAGCTCCGGTTTGTGGAAGAATGATCGTTTCCATAATTCCCTGCGACTCGTTCCCCGTGTGATCAGCCGCAGTGATTTTGAGAGTGAATGTGCCAGGAGCAAGATTTGAGATTTTGGTGCTGAGGACTGTGCCGAGTACTACCGTAGGTCCCACGAAGTTCCTCCCACGATCTATGCTCTCGTAGAGCTTGTAGGAGGCAAGATCATTCGCTGTGTTCCTACTCGCCTTCCATGTTGCTTCTACTGTGTAGTTGCCATCGGTTTGGAGAGTTCTCTTGAGTGTGAGGTTCGAAGCATCTTCTGGAGGAATGGTATCGGGAAGGGGTTCTGGTGCAGGAGAAGATACAGAGGAGGAAGAGCTCGTAGAGGAAGAACTCACGCTCGAAGTGGAGGAAGAGGATGTCGTGAGCTCGGGGATAGGGATGGTCTCGGTCGGGATCTCCACTTCCTCCCCAGAAGGGCGTGCAGCCACTGTGGCGGTATTTTTTGTGGCATCGATCGCTGAGCCATCGGCACCCTTCACTGTGCTTTGAATCGTAACGGTGTAGCGCGTGCGTACGGTCATCGGAGTAGTACGCAGGATCAGATCATTGCCCATTGCCGCCATGCTCAGCGCACTCACCGAGCTTCCATCTTCCCCGACGATCGAAATGTGCATTGCAGGGTGGCCTTCGGGAATTGCGATCGGAGCTGTGAAGACGATACGAATTGTTGTTTCGTCCTCTGCAATGGCATTCGAAACAGCGATATCTGCTGCTGCATGCGTTGCTCCCTGCGTGAGGATCACGCTGGTGCTCTTCTCTTCCCCGAAGGCACGGTGCTCTGTACCATCCATCGCGATCGCAGTGACTGTCACATAGATTTTGTCAGTATTCGTAAAGCCCCGGTTTGTAAGATCGAGGAGTGCAATGCTCGTCTGGTTTCCAATAGTCTCTTCGGTTCCAAGGAACCTGCCGTTATTTTCCAGTATCGATGCTTTTGCAAAGTACACCTTGTAGTGATCGATACTTGCTCCTGCAGGTGCCTGCCAGCGAATACCAATGGCGTTTGGAGCTGCCTGTAATTCAATGCCAGTTACGAGGATCCCTCCCTGCGAAACCGCCGCAGGGAGCAGCGCGCCAAAGGCGATGACGCTCGCGAGGAAGCGTGTGATGTAGAGAGGAGCTTTGGGGAATTTTGTGAGCATGTTTGTGTCTTTTCAGTAATCAGGAAATTATAGCACATTTTGGCTTTCCCATCAATGAAAACGAAAAGGGGAGTCAGCTCACTATGCGAGTTCCTTTGCCATTTTCTCTGCAGCTTTCTCTGCAGCTTTCTGCCAATCTTTGCCACCTGAAGCAAAGATAATGCTGCGGCTGCTATTCACAATTGCCCCTGTGCCATCCTTCAGGAACCCATGCTTCACATCGGTAGCGGTTCCTCCCTGTGCACCGTACCCTGGGATGAGGAATGGGACATGCGGCATGAGGGTCCTTAGGTACTTCATCTCCTCCGGGTAGGTCGCTCCGACGACTGCACCGATTGAAGAGAGCTTGGTCTTTGCTCCAAGATCTTGTACTGCGATTGCCTCTACAAGCTGTGCGATGTGCTCATGAACCACTTCATCGCCTGTTGGGAGATCCTGCACTTCTCCGGAGCTTTCGTTACTTGTCTTCACCAGAATATAAATGCCCTTCTCGTTTTTTTTGCAGCGTTCTACAAATGGGAGGATGCCATCACTCCCAAGGTATGGCGTAATGGTGAGTGCATCAATCGGTGAATCAGCATTCAGATATGCATCTGCATATGCTTCGCAGGTGGAGCCAATATCGTTCCTCTTGCCATCCGCGATCACGATGAGCCCTTGTTCTTTGGCGTAGGCACAGGTCTCCCAAAATGTTTTCATGCCCTCCCATCCGAGGACTTCGTAAAAAGCGAGCTGTGGCTTTACACAGGAAGCGATGCCTTTTACTGCATCGATGATCCCCGTATTAAATTGCAAGACCCCTTTTGCATCTTTCGGAATTCCCTCTGGGAGTTTCCGGAGCTCTGGATCAAGACCCACGCAGACCGGCGATGTTGCTTTGATTCGTTCGGTGAGCGCATCTGCAAAGTGCATCGAATGCATCATAGCTGTAAAAGCTACGGACGGCCATTCTGCGATGCGCGATGCCCTGCGAGGTACGCACTACCACGATTATTCAAACTCAGTTCTCCATTGATGATGCGTACGGTTTTCTCGCGCTTCAAAATTTTGAGGAGTGTACCAAAGGTACATCCATTCGAATGCTCATAGTCTCTCAATCCCGCTTCTAGTTTCTGGATAGTGAGTGATGGGTGTTTCCATATGTACTCGAGTGCCCATCTTAGTATCTCCTCCTCGTCTGCATCCGATTCTTCTTCGTGAGATTCTTTGGTATCTCTATTTTTCACTTCTTGTGGCGGCGAAGGATAATCCTCTCTCCATGGCCCAAGTTTCCTGAGGACGCGACTCCCATCAAGGATCGCATTCAATGGAACTCTCGTATCCGTGAGAGTCACTCCCACAGAAACTCGCTGACGATCATAGTCGTAGACGCTAGCCTCATGCACATCTGGTTCATCCTCAAAATCCAGCATGGACATATACTCCGGATCGCGAAGAGCGAGTCAAGATTCTTGGAGAGATTTTCCCGAAGAAATCGTATTTTCGGGGGTATGATTGCTCCCTTTTTATGAAGTTCTGGCTCACTGCCTACGTGCTTCTTCTCTCGGTTTTGCTCCTCCTTGCAGAGGAGTGGCAGCGCCTGCCAGATGACAAGCTTCACGTTGCACTCCTCGATGTAGGCCAGGGTGATGCTATTCTCATTAAAACTCCTACACATCAAAAAATCCTGGTGGATGGGGGTCCAGATCTCTCGCTCCTGGAGCGGCTTTCGGATGAGCTTCCTTTCTTCGATCGTACGATCGATCTCCTCATCCTCACGCACCAGGATAGCGATCACATCACCGCACTTCCTGCACTCCTCGAACGGTATAACGTCGAACGAATTTTGCTCGCTGGCACTTTGAATATGAATTCCAGGTACGCAGCGTTCCTCGATGCCGCTCATCGCACCGGATCAGAAATTATTATTGCAGATGCCAATCACGATCTTGATCTTGGTGGGGGAGTAGTGCTTGATGTGCTCTGGCCCAAGGAATCACTCTTCCAAGAAGAAGTGAAGGAGACGAATAACGCCTCCATCGTCGCAAAGCTCACCTACCCCACTTCGTCTCGTCCGCCTCAGGCGGACGGACTACGCGGGGCAAGCATCCTCCTCACGGGGGATATCGAGGAGAAGACAGAGGAAGCACTCCTCAAGGCGGGGTACGATCTCCATTCGGATATCCTCAAAGTTCCGCACCATGGGAGTAAAACATCATCTTCAACCGGGTTCCTGCTCGCGGTAAATCCAGATCTTGCTGTGATCTCGGTTGGGAGAGAGAATACCTACGGTCATCCACATCCATCGATCCTAGAGCGATACGAAGCACTCCATATTCCTGTTCGAAGAACAGATAGGGAAGGGAAAGTCGAGCTCGTACTCGATTAGTATTACTTCTCGACTCGCTTCGCTCGCTCGAAGAAAACGACTACTATATCTGCCATGCAGACGCTCCTCCTCCTCGCCGGCCGTTCGCGGCGCTTTGCTCCACTCAAAGAGAAGGCGCTCTGGCCGTTTCTTGGTGAGCCTCTCCTTTCTCATCAATTAAAGAGGATGAAGGAGGGAGGAATCGAAAATATCACGTTCGTCGGTGGGCACCACAACTTAGAGGAGGTGCATACACTCTTCCCTAAAATTCCTTCGATCGAGCAAGAGGATTTGGAACTTGGCATGCGGGGCGCACTCCTCAGTGCACTCAAAGAACTCAAAGGAGGTCCCGTGTGCATTGTGAGCAGTAACGATGTGATCGAACCTGCTGGGTACCGTCGCCTCGTGGAAGCGAGTAAAAAAGATGGAGTGGAGGGTGCACTCCTTGCGCAACGGGTGAAGCGCTACTTCCCCGGTGGATACCTGATGAATTCTCCGGGGGAGGAAAAGAAAGAATTCCCGCGGATTGCAGGTATCGTGGAGAAGCCAGGCGAAGGTAAAGAGCCATCGGATCTCGTGAACATCGTTGCGCACATCCACAATCATCCAGAGAAGCTCCTCGATATATTGGAGGATGCCTCCTCCACGCGCGATGATGCGTACGAGGTGGCACTCACCAAGCTCTGCAAAGAGTTGAATTACGTCGCAGTGCCCTACGAGGAAGAATGGAGCTCGGTGAAATATCCGTGGCATATCTTAGATCTGACTGAACGGTTTCTATCAGAGATCAAAGTGGGTTCGGGCTCCCCACTTCGCCCGTCTTCGGGCTCCGCGGGGCGAGCGGGCTCGGGCTCGGGTTCGAAAGCGGATATTCACCCGAGTGCCGTCATCGAAGGGCCAGTGATCTTAGAGGAAGGAGTCCGCGTGATGCCCCATGCAACGATTCAGGGCCCCTGCTATATCGGCCGGGGGACGATCATCGGCAATAACTGCCTCATCCGCAATTCGATCATTGGTGAGCAGTGTGTCATCGGATACTCCTCAGAAATTGCCCGCAGCAATCTCCACTCGCACGTATGGACGCACAGCACCTACCTTGGGGACAGTGTGATCGGACGGAATGTGGCGTTTGGTGCAGGATCAGTGATTGCGAATTTTAGGCTTGATGAAGGGGAAATTTCCTCGATGGTTCAGGAGGAAACTCTTAATACGCAGAGGAAGAAGCTCGGTGTGATGATCGGAAATGATGTTCGCGTGGGGATCCACACGAGCTTTGCACCGGGGGTGAAAATCGGCGAGGGGTCGTTCATCTCCACCGCTACGTACGTCTCACGTGATGTGAGCGAAGGGAAGTACGTGCACACACACGAGGGAGTTTTGGAGGAACGGGAAAACAAAACCGGAGTACCGGGTATACGATCAACCTGATACATGTCCGTGGAAGCGTTAGCTTCTACGAAGGTTCTCGTGCATCCAGGCGATATGCTTGACCATGTGCTTTGCGGTGAGAGCAAAGGCAAGAAGCGACAGGGAGCTCTGCATGGTGCCGGGGAGGTTGAGAGTGATCCCTTTATTTGAAATAGCAGCACCAGATACTCCTGCTTCCAGTATAGGTACAACGGTGAGGTGAGCTGACACAAAATCAATCGTCGCGACAATACATGCTATGACGAGGAGGATGAGGATTGTGCCGTGGTACCGGACCGAAAGCGTGCGCGCGGGATCAGCGAATTTTGTCCAGTTCATCAGGATGAGCACGGCCGCGAGGATACTCATGGAGCCCTCTGATGATCCGAACGAAGGGCCGAAGAGTCCGACGTGCGCAAAGTACGCTCCGACGATCGCAAAGATCATCGTGAACATGAAGAGGAGCGAAAGGGTGTACTGCAGGGCGGCGTACATTTCTGAGCCCTGGATCGGTCCTGTGGTTTTTTTGAATGACATTGAGAGAGGGGAAGGACTTACGAAATAGAATACCTACTCTCCGTGTATCCGCACAACCTCAAATGTGTGGCCTGTCTCCTGCAGGAACCGTTCGAACCCCGCGCAATCAATGACGAGCACCGGGCATTTCTAACCCAAGTGCCTCCGATTCCTCGCAGGTGAAGACTGCTTTGTGATCAAACTGCTCGAAGGGAATAGCGCATCGCTTGAGGAGATCGTAGAGCTCTGTCATGAGACTTTGATGGTACAATAGCCTGCATGCCTCTTGCGAATGCGGATCAAGGGAACCTCCTGAAGGCCAAGAATGATTTCTCCCTTGTCATTTTTGGCGCATCGGGGCACCTTGCGCAGCTCAAGATTTTCCCAGCGCTCTACTTCCTTGCGCTCAAGAAGCGCTTCCCGGAGAGCTTTGCCATTGTGGGATTTGCGCGGAGCGATATGGACGATGCAAGTTTCCGTGATCACTTTACCTCCGCCGTGCGACGCCATGTGGAAGCAGTGAATGAGGGAGTTTTGCAGGATCTCCTCACGCACGTCCATTACCAGAGGGGGCAGTACGATGATGAATCATCATACAAAACTCTTGCAGAGAAGCTCGATCGATTGGAGGGAGCCAAAGAGAAGGAGACGGTGCGCCTCGCATACTTTTCCGTTCCACCCACATCGTTTGGCATGGTGGCCAGGAATCTCTGCAAGGCTGGGATTCATTCGGGGAGGACGGGATTCCGTGCCATTGTAGAAAAGCCGCTCGGTGCGAATTACAAAAGTGCAAAAGAAATTCAGAGTGAACTCATCCGGTGTTTTGCAGAGGAAGAGATTTACCTCCTCGATCATTACCTCGGGAAAGAAGCCGCACGCAATATCTACTACCTCCGCCTCATTAATCCCATTGTCGAACGTATCCTCAAATACACGCTCGTCACAAATGTCCAGATCACCGCATCGGAAACAGGGGGATTGGAAGGGAGAGCAGGATATTTTGAGCAAGTGGGAACGCTCCGCGATATGTTCCAATCACACATGCTGAGCCTCATGGCGCTCCTCACGATGCAGCTCGGTCCGCGCGATCAGCTCCCAAGGGCACGACTCGATGCACTCAAAAATATCTATATGCCTCCTGCGGCGGATATCTCGGAGATCATTCTGCAGGGGCAGTACGAGCGGTCTTCCGATCATCCCGCGTACACGGATGAGGAAGGCGTTGCTTCCGATTCACGCACGCCGACGTACAGCGCACTCAAGCTGATGACCCGCGTGCCGCGCTGGCAAGGGACGCCGTTCTACCTTCGCTCCGGCAAGCGCCTCAAGGCTAAGGAAACAAAAATCGCTTTCGAATTCCAGAATCCGTATGCGACCGCCTATAGCACCGCGCCAAACCGCGTGGAGATTATTCTCCAGGGCGAGGCCGGCATGCGCATTCATCTCCAGACGAAAATGGGAGGCTCGGAGCCTGCATTCCGGCCGCTCCTGCTTGAAGATCCGCTCGTTTGTGTGGGGGATTGCCTCGACGAGCATGGACTCCTGCTCCTTGAAGCGGTGAATGGCAAGCGTGACTGGTTTCTCAGTTTCGAGGAAGCACTCACAGCCTGGAAGCTCATTGATCCTCTGCAGTCCTATATCGAAAAGCCGGAGACACCTCTCGCCCCATACAAGGGAGGAACCGAAGGGCCGAAAGAGGTAGAGGAGTGGATTAAGAAGGAAGGGTATGAGTGGATTTGAATGCTCTCAAAAGAATTGAAGAATGAGTGGTTTATGTTATAATGGAGAGATGAATAAGAATCCGAATACACCCCCAATTCAAGCCTTTCTAGAGCAGATCGGTCTGCAGAATAGTGATGAAATGTTCGATAAGGTATTTGATCATGTCAACAAAGAGCGTCTGGATCCCGATGCAGTCGTGGGAAGATATGAAAGTGACATCTCCAATTTGCTGGAGACATATAGGGAGGAGGTGAGGGCATGGATTCGGGCAATGGCATTGATGTCGTGAAAGGAAAATGTGCGTTGGGGAAGACGTGTTATCCTTTTCATATGTCATTCGATTACAAACACATCACCGTCGATTCCGAAGCCGAGTTCATCGATCGCTCATCAGCAGAGCTTGAACAGGCGATTTTGGATGCGATTGAAGAAAAGGGGAAATGTATTCTCGGTCTCTCCGGTGGCTCGACACCAAAACCAATTTATGAAGCGCTGGGAAAACTCAAAGCAATTGAATGGCACAAGGTAACGATCTTCCTTGTAGATGAGCGGTACGTCCCTGCTGATCACAACGAAAGTAATCAGCGAATGATTCGTGAAACACTTCTCAAAAATTCTTCGATACCAGAGCATCAGGTTATTTTCCCCGATACCTCACTCGATCTTGAGGAATGCATCGAAGACTATGACTTTCGAATCGATCAGCTCATGGAGGAGGGGATCGACATTATGGCACTCGGCATGGGCGAGGATGGTCATATCGCATCGCTCTTCCCTGGGGATATCGATGCTATTTTGGAAGCAGAAAAAAAAGTCATCCATACGCGTACCAAGAAGTTCGCGATCGAAGATCGAATCACTGTTACTCTCCCTGTTCTCACGAGTGCAGGAAAGCAGTTCTTCTTCCTCCAGGGATCAAAGAAAAAAAAGATCTTTGCCGAGGTTCTCTCCGAGAACGAGGACCCTGTGGAATATCCCGCCCATGCGCTTCTCCAAACAGAAAAAACGGTATGGGTAACACAGTGGTAGACAAAGAGGTATATACTTCCCCTATGGCTCTAAGACTCCGGGAGAGATTCGGGCTTCCTGCGGTTTTCCTCCTCATTCTGATCTTCACGTATTGGTATGTGAGTAATGAGTTGTATGCGGTGCCGGTACTCGAACTTTTTTCGCCACTGGGACTCATTTCCATTTTTCCATTCGGGGGCAATCTCGCAGAGTTGATTCAGGGAGGTTTGAGTACGACAGGAGTGATGTGGCTCCAGGGGGTTCTGGTATTTCTCTTCTGGTCATTTCTCTTCATGTGCTTCCGCGGTCTCTACTACTCCATCCGAAACTGGGGTGATGTTTCCATGTGGCATATTTTTGCATTTGCACTTGTGCTTGCTGTGGGTCTTTTTTACCTCCTCGTCATTCCGGTGCTCCGGCAGATTGATCTCTGGAAGGCAGTATGGTGATACGGTTTCGCGGAAAAAATGATATATTTCTTATGGTACTTTGCTTAAAACCTCCTTTTGGAGTTGACCGTTTCCTGTGATTGGCGCTACGTTTCCCTCATCTTCTCCCCACATTCCGCCTGAGGTATCCCCCGAAAAAAGTTGAACATCGGTTCCGTATCAATGAGCAGATCCGCTCCAAGGAAGTACGTCTAGTTGATGGAGAGGATCAGATCGTTGTTCCAATCGAAGAGGCTCTCCGTCGTGCACAGGAGCAGGAGCTTGATTTGATCGAAATTTCACCAAATGCTGTCCCCCCAGTCTGCAAAATTCTTGATCGCGGATCCTACCTCTACCAACTCAAGAAAAAGGAGAAGCGAGCCAAGGCCGGTTCCAAACAAACCGAAGTGAAAATGGTCCGCTTCGGGTTCCGCACCGATCAACATGATCTCGATCGTCTGGCTAATCAAGCACGTGGCTTTTTATCGGAGAAGCATCTCGTAAAGATCGGCATGCGACTCCGTGGCCGCGAGCTCACGAACCAGGAATATGCCCGCGAGAAGATGAAGAAGTTCGTGGAAGGTCTTGCGGATGCGGCGGAAGTCGAACAGCCAATGCGTAGGCAGGGGAACCAGTACATGGTCATTATGCGAGCGAAGAAGTAGTGACTTTTCTCGAGGGATTGAAGCAAAGCGTGCAGCTTTGCTGAACGAGTCGAGAGACTTCTCCAATTGGCAGTCTCTCGACTACCCTTCCAGTTATTATTCACTTGCCCTGTCGTTTGTTGTGATGGGTCGTGAATCGCTCGAGAAAAGTAGAAATTTCCCCTAAAAACCTCTTTCTCCCCCTCAGTACTTCCAGTATCCTTCCTCGGCTCCCATGCCCAAGCTCAAATCCCATAGCGGCGCCAAGAAGCGGGTCCGACGGACCGGTTCCGGAAAAATCGTGATGAAGCGGCATGGCCGAAATCACCTCCTGATGCAGAAGAGTAAGCGCCAGAAGCGTCTCTCGCGGACACTTGTCCTCGCAAGCAGCCAGGAAGCCAGGAATCTTGTGCGGCTCCTTCCCTATTCCTGAATTCTTTTTTGATCTATGCGTGTCAAACGTGGAGTTACATCGAAGAAGCGTCACAAGAAGCTCTTTAAGGCAGTGAAAGGCTTCCGTGGTCGCAGGAAGAACACCGTGAAGCTTGCAACCGATGCGCTCACCCATGCCGGTCGCAATGCCTACCGCGATCGTAGGAAGAAGAAGCGTGATTTTAGGAGCCTCTGGATTACGCGACTCAACGCAGCGCTCAAATTACAGGGCGTGCAGTACAGTCGTTTTATCCGTCAAATGGAGGAGAAGAAAGTCCTCCTCAACCGCAAAACTCTCTCGGAACTCGCAATCAGCAAACCGGAAGCGTTTAAGAAAGTGGTGGAGACGGTAATGGGTTGAATCACGAGACTGGAATTTTCACTTCCATTCTTTGTTCAAGCTCATCGACAAGTTGAGATGCTTTTTCGTAATCCCTTCTTCGAAGAGCATCTCTCACATCCAAAATGGTGCTCGCTCGGATGCGTTGCTCTAATGCATCATTCGTTGTTTTCACTCTTGTACCAAGCCCCGCTAATCTTTTTTCGATCGCGTGCCGAACGGGAGATGTCGTTTCCCCGCCATCAAGTCTTACATGATTCATAAGGACAAAAAAGGTGCGTTCAATGTATCCTATAACCAGCATGGATTACTATCAAATTCTCGGCGTTTCCAAAAATGCTTCCCCGGAGGAAATAAAGAAAGCATATAGGACTTTAAGTAAGGAGTGGCACCCTGATAAACATAAGGGGGATAAGACGGCGGAGGAGAAGTACAAGCAAATTAACCGTGCGTACGAGGCACTCTCGGATCCCAAAAAGAAGCAGTCCTACGATCAGTTTGGGAACGAGGATGGGCCGCAATTTAGTGGAGGAGGTTTTGGACAGGGGCCTTTTGGTGCTGGCGGTTTTGGAGATATTTTCGAAACCTTCTTTGGAGGAAATCGCGGGGGGAGGCCACGGGATGAGCGTGGCCGCGATGCGGAAGTCGCGATCGAAGTCACACTCGAGGAGGCGTTCCACGGAGTAAAGAAGACCATGCGTCTCCGTAAGCTCACACCCTGCGAAACGTGTGGAGGTTCGGGGGATACCAAAGGGAGTGCTAAAGTGACCTGTAAGACTTGTGGAGGAACGGGCCAGGTCGTACGCACGGTGCAATCCTTCTTTGGTACTCTGCAGCAGAGCACGCTTTGTGATACATGCTTAGGCTCTGGAAAAACCTCCGAGAATCCCTGTAAGACATGTGCAGGGGAGGGACGGGTGCAAGGATCAGAAGAGGTAGTGGTAGAGGTTCCTTCGGGGATTCAAACAGGGCAGAGACTCCGGATTCGGGGGAAAGGGGAAGCGGGGAGACATGGAACAAGTGCAGGTGATCTTTACGTCGAGATTTCCGTGCGAGAGGATCCAAGATTTAGGCGTGAGGGAGATGATGTACACCTCGAACAAACCATTTCCATCGCTGAGGCAGTGCTCGGGAGAGATATGACGATCGAGACATTCGAGGACCCCGTGAAGCTCAAGATCCCTGCAGGAACACAACCGAAGCAGGTGCTGCGTGTAAAGGGCAGGGGGATGCCGGTCTTAAGCTCTTCCCGTCGTGGAGATCTCTACGTCACCGTGAATATCGAAGTCCCGACCAAATTGAGCCGGAGTGAGCGGAAGTTATGGGAGGAACTCCGGGGCTAGGGTTTGGGCTGGGGCTCGAACCCAAACCCAAACCCTAGCCCAAACCCCTCGTTTCCTGTTCAATACTGCTGATGCGACGCAAGTCCCTCCTGCTTGGTTTCTTTCTTCTCCTCCTTGGCTGCGGTCTTGGCTTTCAGCTTGGAATAGAGACAGAGCGGCAGCATTCACTCAAAATGCAAAAGGCATTTGAGCAGCATTTTCAGCTCACGGGTTCCGGAGTGACGTTTAAAGAAGATCCGGAGAAGGAAGTGGATATGGGACTCTTTTGGACGGTGTGGCGAATGCTCGATCGGCACTACGTGAATCCCGCAGCACTCACAATTGATGAGCTTCGCTTTGGTGCTGTGAAAGGGCTTGTGGAGGGAGTCGGGGATCCCTATTCCGCATTTATGACTCCAAAGGAATCAAACGATTTTCAGGAATCACTCGAAGGAACCCTGCAAGGGATCGGGGCTGAGCTTGCGCTTCGCGATGGGGTCATTGTAGTTGTGGCACCTCTCAAAGGATCTCCCGCGCAAGCCGCAGGGCTTCTGCCGCTCGATATCATTACCCATGTGAATGGAGAATCGATCGAAGGATTCAGCCTCAACGATGCAGTACAGCGCATCCGTGGTCCTAAGGGTACAGAGGTGAAGATCACGGTGTTCCGTCCTGCGATATCCGAAGTACTGGAGCTCACGATTATTCGTGAAGAAATTCATGTGCCAAGCGTAGAGCACGAAGTTCTGCAAACTGGATCTGGATCTGTTGGCTACGTCTCCTTGAATCAGTTTGGGAACGATACCACTGCCGAAACCAAAGAAGCTTTAGAGGAATTCCTCAAAGAACCAATCGAGGGACTGATTCTGGATCTTCGATTTAATGGTGGGGGATACCTGGAGGGAGCAATCGAAGTGGCATCGTTCTTCCTCAAACAAGGGAAAATTGTGAGCGTCCATCGCCGCGATACAGAGGTAGAGACGCACTATGCATTTGGTAATCCCCTGATACCTGATCTCCCCATGGTTGTGCTCATTAACCAAGGTTCTGCGAGCGCATCCGAAATCGTCGCGGGAGCACTCCAGGATAATCATCGTGCGCTCATTATGGGGGAGACGAGCTTCGGGAAGGGCACCGTGCAGGAAGTAATTGATCTCCCTGGCGGTGGGAGTCTCCGTGTTACTGTTGCAACCTGGCACACGCCAAATGGTAAGGATTTGAGTAAAGAGGGAGTAAAGCCGGATAGAGTGATTCCGCTCGATATGAAGGAGTACGCAGCAGGAAATGATCTGCAGAAGGAGAAGGCGGCAGAATTCTTGCTGGATGGCAGTCTATAGAACGTCATGCTGAGCGGAGGCCGAGCATCCGAATAGGATGCGACGGCCGGAGTCGAAGCATGCTTCGACAGGCTCAGCACAGGCTGTGCAATCGGAGATAATGCGACTACGCACGAGGTGCTTCGACTCCGTTCAGGCTCCGCTGCGGCTTCGTCTTCACTTCGCTCAGCATGACGTGTTATAAACAAAGTTCTTTCGCTTCAAAAAATCTTTTTATCTCAGCTTCTGCTGCCTCTTTGCTATCGCTGGCATGGGCGATGTTTTTCATTTTGCTGTCTTTCGATCCCTTCTCTCCCCATTCTGCACGGATCGTTCCGGGAGCAGCCAGGGTGGAATCCGTGACCCCGAGCATCTCGCGCACACGCTCAATGATATTTTCTCCCTCAAGTACCATGGCAATCACGGGAGCACTCTGCATGAACTCCTCGACCGAGGGGTAGAAGGGTTTATCGGCAATGTGGGCGTAGTGCTCGCGGAGAACCTCCGAGGAGAGCTCCATCATCTTGCACCCCACGATGCGGAATCCTGCATCTTCAAACCGTGCGATCACCTTGCCGCAGATTTTCTTCTGCACGCAGTCTGGCTTTAAGAGAATAAGGGTGCGTTCCATGGAATAGAGGTGCAGACACTCTAAAGGATCTTCCTGCGTTTGAGAAGCCTCTATTGAAGCAATTTCCGGAGTTCTTCCTTTTCATTTCTATTTCCTATTACCACCAATCGGAAGAGTTCTGGAGCAAAGAACTTCTGTGCAAGTGTATCAATCTGCTTCTTTGTGACTTCGTCGATCTTTTGAAAGAGATCCTGGATATCCAGAACCCCATGCTTGGTATTTGCATAGAGGAGCTGCTGGCGGCCGTAGAAGTGCGCGCGCTCTTCGCTATCCTCCAGCCCTAAGGTGATCTTCCCCTTGAGGTATTCCTTTGCCCGTGCCGCTTCCTCTTCTGTGACCCCCTTCTCCGCTGCAAGCAGGAGCTCATGTTTGATTGCGGTGATTGCTTCATCGAGTCTCGATTGATCGACTCCTGCGCGTACGCTGAATGATCCTGCATCCAAGTAATCATCCGTTGATGCGCTGATGTAGTAGCAGAGCCCACGGGCTTCGCGGATCCTGAGGAACATTCTTGAGCTCATATTTCCGCCAAGAATCACAGAGAGAAGTTCCTGGGGGAAATGATCATCATCCACCGCGCTTACGCCTTTCACCCCAAGCACAAGGTGTGATTGCTCCGTCTTCTTACTTGTCAGCATGATCTGTTCTTTGCCGTACCCCTCGAGCTTTGGGAATTCGCGACCTTTCTTCCCCTTCAGTTCTCCAAAAAATTGTTCTGCGAGCTTCATCGCTTCCTTCTCTGTGATCTTCCCAGAAAAGACGAGCACCATGTTATTGGGTGAGTAGAGGAGATCTTTATGCTCTTTGAGCTCTTTGTGTCCCGTTGCATTGATCGT
>DATDWC010000047.1:0-5557 GCA_035289805.1 Candidatus Peribacterales bacterium
ACCTATGCTCCAGGGGATCAATAGCCAGAGTCCCAACTGATTCGGTCCCGAAAATGTTGATTGAATTCTGCGGATTCCTGTTCCTGATACCTGCTGAAACGCGGCGAGTGGAGATCCCGGCGCGTAAAGCGAGTGCGCATCGCTGTAGCCGAGAGCCGTGAAAAAATTTTGGGGAAGAAAAAATGCAATGATGCCGTAAAGAGAAATAATGCCTCCCACAACGAGCAGTGCGGGAAATATCTTTTTTGCGAGAAAATCCTCGTCCCATGGAAGCGTCGAAAAGACTGCGAAAAGGATGAGAGGGACGAAGAGATATTTGAAACCGTAGACGAACGAAGTGGAAAGAGGAAAGTGGAAAGAGGAAAGTGGAAGAGCAAATGCGATGAATAAGAGAGCAAGTACCAATCCTTTTTCAAAAGAGATTCTCCACTTCCATCGTTCACCGTGAAAAATTCTTGCAATGATCTTCCGATCGCTCTGAAAAAGTTCAAGAATGGCAATGACGAAGATCAATGCCATCAGAGCTTCCTTCCAAAGCGCAAGGAGTGAATGAGGAGGGTGACCGGACCCAAGGAGAATTTTCGTTCCAAACGTCACAAGGAGCGCGTGAAACGGGAGGAGAATAAAGAGAAGGAAAACAAGATAGTGGCGGAGTTTTATCAGCACGTGAGCAGTATACCCACTCCGAACTACGGTTGAGATGCAACCCACCCTTTTTTGAAGTTCTTTCCACACACTTCTTCAAGTGTTTTTTCAGAGGGAATATAATCGCACATTTGAAAACTGCACAGCTGCCCCGTTCTTTGCTCACATTCTTCTTGAGAAGCAAAAACAGCTTGCTCTTGCTGAGGAAGAATTTGATTCTTCATAAGAAGAAAACCAACGGCTACACCAACAATAAGAACTGTGATAATGCCGATAATCAAGTTCCTTTGATTCATAAAACCTGAAATGGGTATCTTCCAATCTTCCCAATTATAGCAGAATCCGGTAAAACCACCTTAACTCACATTAACCCCAATCTTCCCTCCTCCGTTCTATAAACCTCTTCCTTCTGGAGAATTTTGAGGATCAGATCAATGGATTTTTTGCTCACATCTTTGCCATAGAGTTTCGGTGCGTTCTGCATTTCCTCGCTGCTCCATGCATAATCGATGATGTTCCGGATTGCGATCGAGCTCACAGGGGGTGCGATCAGATTTCCTCCGGCGATGATGGATTCGGAGCGATCGGAGCCAAAGCGCAACGTGACGCAGGGAATCCCCATCACGTTCATCTCCTCCTGCATCGAGCCGCTATCTGTTGCGCACACTGCAGCTCTGCTCATTGCTGCAATCACATCCACGTATTCTGGCCACACATCGGAGAGGATGAAGTTGGGGTATTGCTTTGCAAGTGCCACGACTTCCGCAGTGAGATTGAATCGCTCAAATGCTTTCTTGGTTTGAATCATATTGATGAGGAGAACTTTCCTCCCCTCCTCGATCAACATTTTCATCGCGCCATAGATCGCCATAAATCGCTTCTGATCGATGCAGTTCTCACGTCGGTGGATGCAGAAGCGGACAAAGTCTCCATCTGCAAGCTCCGGGTAACGCTGAAACACTGTGGATTGATCCATGCGGTTCATCGCTTCCTCCGTTGCATCCGAAACAGAATTCCCAACAACGAAGATGCGATCTTCCGGGAATCCTTCGGAAAGCATAAATTCCCGATCGAGTTCCACAGGGGCAAGATGAATCCCCGTAGCGCACTCAGAGCAGCGCGTATTGAACTGCTCGGGGTAGGGCTCCAGTGAGCCTCTCATCCAGTTCTTGCGATCCATGAGATATTTTCGCCACAAGTCACAACCGTTCTGTTCGAGCGAGGCAGCGAAGCTGCCGAGTCGAGAACCCCACCGTACCGAATTTTCCGAAGAGCTTCTCGACTCGGCGCCTGCTGGCGCCTCGCTCGAAGAAAACAAATTAAAATCCGGCGTCAAAGTTCGAATACCCGCTTCCACATGGACAGAAGCGAATTGATGGCAGTACCCAGCATTGCTTGCAGCCATGGCAGTGGTGGTATCGCCATGCACATAGGGAATCACAATCTTTCCACGAGCTTTGAGCTCGGCGATGAGGTGACCAAGTCGCCCAATGATCTGGCTTACAACCTCGTGCATCTCTCCACGCACGTTCAAATTGAAATCAGGCTCAACGCCAAACTCTTTGAGCATCCCTCCACTCAAGTTCTCATCGTAGTGCTGTCCGGTATGCCCGAGGATAACGAGAGCATCTCTCTTTTTGAGCTCCTTATAGAGCGGAATCTGCTTGATGATATCGGGTTTCGTGGCGATCAGGATCAGGTGCACATGCCGATCGGCATGATCGGCACAGGTATCGTAGAATGCCTTTGATCGATACGTTACCTCGTCCATGGAAGAAGAATAGCGGAGATAAGGGATCCGTTCACGCTTGAATCGTCAAATAGAAGAGAATAATTTCTCATCATGCGACTGGAACTCAACCTCGAAGGAATCTTAGTGAATGCAGATGAGCTCAATAGGTTTATTCGGAGTCGCCTATCAAATTTCACTGAGCAACAGATTCAAACAATTATTGCTTTTGGACGCGGCCGCTTCATGGCAGATCTTTTCTGCGAACGCATGGGTCATATCTTCCAGAAAATTGGAAAAAATCACATCTCGATTGAAGGGGATGCTGATGGAACTTTTAGAGCCGCAGGAACTCGCGATGCAATTCAAAAGCTCTTTCTTCTCATGGAAGAGCATCAATGGGGAACATTCTCGGAAAAGAATCTCGATACATACCCCCATCTTCCATCATCCAGATTCGGATGATCATCAGTGCATCTCCTTCGGTACCGGGATCCCCATCATCTTAAGCACCAGTGGCGCCACATCCTTAAGACCCGTAAGAGTTTTGAGCTGCTCCGAGGAAGTGATAATTGGCGAATGGACGAAAGTCTGCACCTTGTTCGTTGTGTGGCTTGGACAAATTTTTTCGGTCCCCGGGTAATACATCTCCTCGGCGTTTCCGTGATCTGCGGTGATAATCCAGTCATATCCTTCCTCCTGGAGAACGGGGAGTAAGCGACGAAGATTCCGGTCCACTGCTTCGCAGGCAACGATCGCTGCATCGATCCTGCCGCCATGCCCTACAACATCCGGATTTGCGAAGTTCACAACGATCAAATCCTTCTCTCCCTTCTTCGCCTCCTTAATCACAGCATCACATACATCGTTTGCAGCCATATCCGGCGCATCTGCCATGTTTGGGACATCAGGAGTTCGTACATGAATGTGTTCTTCGCCGGGGAACGGATCCATACGCTGTTGATTGAAGAAGTATGTGACATGCACATACTTCTCCGTTTCCGAGATTCTCGCTTGTTTTTTTCCTGCATTCGAAACAACTTCGCCAAGGCTATTCACCGCAGAGATTGGTGGGAAGGCAATCGGGAGATGTTCCGAGTATGGTCCCATACAGACTACGTCTTTGATGCGTACAGGACGTTTGAATTTTTCGAATTTTTCATCCGCAAGTGCGCTCACAATCTGGAGCATGCGATCTTTACGGAAATTAATGACGACAACCACATCATCTTCTCGCATCGGTTGGTACTGCGACGAAATGAGTGGGCGAATGTAGAGATCGGTTTTCTCGCTCTTTGGCGCCTCTGCATACCAGGCTTTTACACCGTCGCAGAAATTATCGGAGAGTTCTCCTTTCCCTTGCGTGAGGAGCTCGTAGGTCGTCTTTGTGCGCGTATCGAACCGAAGATCACGATCCATCGCAAACCAACGCCCGATGAGTGATGCGAGAGTGCCGAGAGCTAGCTTCGATATTTCCACCTTCAGAAGATCAAAATCCACACAGAAGTGTTGCTCGGGAACATCGCGCCCATCGGTAAAAAGATGGAGCAGTACTTTTTTTACACCACGATCTTTCGCAAGCTTCAGCATCGCATGCCAGTGCTCTGTGGAGCCATGAACGTTACCCGTGGAGTAAATACCCATGAAGTGCAGTGGCACATCTTTTTTTTGGGCCCGATCGCATGCACCCACAAGCACCTCATTTTTGAAGAACTCTCCCGATCGAATAGCACGATTGATTTCTTCCAGGGGCTGCCACACCACTCTCCCTGCACTAATCGTCATGTGTCCCGGTTCCGATGCCCCCTGCTGCCCCTTGGGGAGTCCTACCGCATTCTCCGCAGCATCCATGAGGCAGTTCGGTGTGATCTCCTCAATCTTTTTGAGAGTTGGCATATCGGCAAGCATTCGTGCGTTCCCGGGACCTGGAGGAGCAACCCCGAAGCCATCGATAATGATGAGGCAGACTTTTGTCATAGAAGGTTTCGGAATTCTTCTTCACTCATCTTCACAGCCTTCAGGATTTTAAGCACGAGCCACGGTCTCATATCCTTGCCCACATGCACTGCCACGGTAATTCTCTGTCTGGTAACAGAGTGCTCCAATTGATGATGCGAACCACGCACATAGAGAACGACCCATCCTGCTTTCGTCAGCACGCGTACGATATCTTTTCCTTTCACTGCCGGAAATTTATGCATCATGCGGCAATTGTATCAGGCAGTACCACCTGCACCATCACCACACGCACATCTGGATCTCTCTTTTCCGAGAGAGCGCATCCTTCCAGATGACAGAGAATTGCCTCCTCAGCATTCTTCAGTGCCTCTTCCTCCGTATCACCTTCCGTGAAAATCGGAAGAGCAGGGGAAGTAACGCAAAAACCACCTTCCTCCGCGGGATGTAATTCGACGGGATACTGGAGAACTGTAGGCATAGTTTCATTATACCACAATAAACTTCCCTTCACCTGTATAATTATTCTCCTATGAACCATCCAGCGGAAAAGCAGTTCGAAAGAATTCTGGCAGATCTGCGAAATTTGCAACCAAAGGAGCAGCGCGTTCACGCTTTTAACTTTGTTCGCGATATTCCCCGTGGAGGATTGGGATGGCGAAACGGATATGAAACTTCCCGTCCATGCACTGGAAACGTTTCCGGTCGAAGGGGATTTGGAAAAACATAAGCAGCGAATGATTGCGATGCATTCCTCCGAGAACGAAAAGAACAGGAAAGGATTTCTTCTGGCATTTACGGATTGGCTGAATAGAGAAAGAGCAGCGCAATAAAAAACGCCCCCAGTTTACGGAGGGCGTTTTTGAAAACAATGAAAATGACGACTAGCGAATCGCGTCCTTGAGGGTCTTCCCTGCCTTGAAGGCCGGAACCTTCATTGCTGGGATACTTATCCTCTGGTTTGGATCGCGTGGGTTTACACCCATACGAGCAGCTCTATGCGAAACGCGGAATGTGCCAAAACCGGTGAGGGTCAAGGTGTTCCCTTTCTTGAGCTCTGTCGTGATCGTACCAACGAGCGTCTCGAGTGCATCGGCAGCTGCGCGCTTGGTGATGCCGGCGCGCTTGGCAATGAGATCAATGAGATCCTGCTTGGACATGGGAGGAGTGGGGAATGGAGTAGAAACCGGAAATGAGTGTAGCCCTCTCTTTGCATTCGAAAAGTCC
>DATDWC010000048.1:0-8794 GCA_035289805.1 Candidatus Peribacterales bacterium
TTCCTCGGCAAATACTTTTCCCGCGGATCCTCCGTCGTACTTCGTGGAATGATGGAGTAATGCATTCTCTTCCAGAACCATGCCTGCAGCAAAATGAAAACGATAATAGAGAGTCCCCACACCGCCCAGAGAATTCGCATGGCAAAGAACTGGATCTCCTCCACGCGGCAAATGATTAAGACAATCCCGATGATAGAAAACCACCGAAGTGCTGCAGCCCAGGATTTTGCAAGTCTCCTCGTCACAGAGTTCTGATGCCTATTTCGCCAAGCGGCGAGAGCAAAGGATGCAAGGAAGAAAACTCCAAGTACCCCAAAGAGAATGAGCACCTTGGGACTTCCATAATTCGCACTGCCGGGATTCGGATAGAACCAATAGCTAAGCATGAACCGGTGCTGGAACGATATCCTTCTGCATCGCTTTTTGAATACGCTCATTGGCGTCAATCTTCTTCAATCCCTCCACATGCTCCCTCGCCTTCGATTTTACACGGGCAAGCTTCTCCTGTCGCTCGGTGAGGAGGGTATGGAGCTCTGCAATCTTTGTAGCAGTTTCCCGTTGCTGCAGAGTCTCCGAAGGTCGGACGAGGAGGTAGAGGAAGAATCCAACCACAGGGAGGAGAGCCACCATCACAATGCAAAAGGTCTGCACGAGGAGAGAATTCGATCTCTGGAGAATGTCGCGAGTTGCGTAGAACACGAGGTACACGAGGAGGAGTGCGCTGAGTCCCAAGCCGATCTGCATGGCACGGATTACAGGATCGTCGTTGAACATACCGTTTAAGAAATTGCCGCTTGGACCAAATCTTGTTAGTGCTGCTGATACTTCCATCGGTAGGCGTAAACGTACACGACCGTCGCGATCATCGCAAGCACTGCAAGGAATTGGCTGAAGCGCCATTCTACCGATGCCACGGTAATGAATGGGCGGAGGAGGAGGTAGGCAATCGTTCCAAAACCGACAATGACTCCATTCATGAGGCTATAGCGTGGTGAAATCTTCCTCTCGATCACGGTGAGGATGCCAAGACTCACAAAGAGACAGGCAAGGAACACAAAATCCGTAAGCTTTGCAAAGATCGTGATGGCAAAATCTCCGCGGTAGTACTCAAAGAAGAGTACCCCAAGGCATCCGAGGAATGTTCCAAGGAGTGTCGGGAATCCAAAGCCTTTCCTCCCACCAAAAGTCATCGTGTCGCCGAAGCGTCTCTTGTGGAGAAGTAGGAGCAGAATCGTCACCCCCAAAAACCAGAATGTGTAGTAGAGCTGCACCGGGTGCACGGGGACTGTGTAGCGCACATGCATGGATTCCAGAGTGATACCCCACGGCATGTTCGTTGGCTTGCCATAGGAGAGAGCACCAAGGAGCCTCCCAAACCAATCGAACGTAAAGAGAAGCGTCATCGAAGGAAACAGCGCATCGAGCCATACAAGGAACATCTCCTGCTCGCGCCAGAGGAAGAAGCAGAGCATCACCACAATGCCGATGCACCCACCCACCGTACTAAATTCCCCATCCCAAAATATAAATGCGCGGAGTGGATCCTGTACGTATACCCGGTAGAGAAGGAGGAGGGCGAAGAGTCTCCCAAAGAGGAGGAACGCGACTGCAAACCAGACTCCCCTCCGGAGAAACAGTGTTATGCGGAGTCCTTCCTTCTGCACAATCCGCATGAAGAGATCCACCGAAAGCATGATGCCAATGAGCAGACAAATAATGGACGAGCGGAAGAGGAAAGGGCCGATTTGGAATGCCTCGAACACGGGGTATAGGGTAGCTTTTTCGAGAGCGCGGGTACAGGGGGATGGTTTGGAGGTTTGGAAGTTCTGAGGTTCTGATGTATTCGAACCTCCAAACCACAGAACCACAAAACCACAGAACTTTTTCCGTTCACAAACAATCCGGATACTCCCCTCCCTCATCCACCCGATACAGCATTGCCACCATCTCTGCCCGGTTCACAGGATCATGGGGGCGAACGTTGCGTGTTCCATCATCCCCACGAAGAATGCAGTGATCAGCTGCAGCTTGAATGGCTTCAGTAAACCATTCCCCTGCCGAGTTATCTGCAAATGCCGGCGCCCTCCCCAGTCTCTTTTTTCCAAATGCGCGCTGCATCAGCACCGCAGCCTCCGCCCTTGTAATCGAATCATTCGGACGAGCTCTGCAGGATTTGGAAGAAGCTCTTCCGCGATTTTCCGGTAAATAGCAGTTTCCATCACCTCGGGTCCAGCCTTCGCGGGCCGATTCCTCCAGGTACCCAAAGTACCAATCACCTGGTGATACATCAGAAAAGCTGGATGTTGCAGGAATTTCATCCAGGATGCCGCCATTGAGCTCGGTAACGAGCTTCATAAATTCCGCACGGGATGCCCTGGCCTCTGGACGAAAGAGTGGCTGCCTGGAATCCAGATATCCTTGCTGAAGAAAATGCTGAACTTCCTCTATGTACCACGCCCCGAAAGGAATATCCGCATAGTGGAGCGGGGCGGCATGAGCGAGTGGAAGAATAAGGACAAGGAGGAGACGAAACATGCTGGGAAAGAGTAACACACGAGATTACAATTCCTCCATGCTCGGTAAAGCCAGATCTCTCCAGAAGGAGTACGAAACTCTGCAGCAACTACTCATCGATCCCAAAACATCGGAAAATCCCGCAGAGCTTAAACGTATCGGCAAGCGCCTCTCCCGACTTTCGGAAATTGTTCCGGTCCTCTCCGAGTATCTCCGCTATCAACAGTCGATAGAGGAAGCAGCTCGTCTTAGGGATGATCCAGAACTCAAAGCTCTTGCAGAAGAAGAAGCGGAGGAAGCAAAAAAAAAGATTCCCGAGCTCGAGGAGAAAATAAAATCATTCCTCATTCCAAGGGACGAAGATGACGATCGCTCGGTTATTGTGGAAGTCCGTGCCGGAACCGGAGGCGAGGAAGCAGCACACTTTGCCGCAGAGCTCCTACGAATGTACATCCGCTATGCGGAGAAGAGAGGATGGAAAACAGAGCTCATGGATAAGAGTGATGCAGAGGGTGGTGGTATTAAGGAAGCGATCATCAGAATTCCAAATACCGGCGCCTATGGGGAACTCAAGTTCGAAAGTGGTGTGCATCGCGTGCAGCGCGTGCCGGAGACCGAAGCAAAAGGTCGCATCCATACGTCGGCAGCTTCCGTTGCGATTCTCCCGGAAGCTGAGGAAGTGGAAATCATCATCAAACCCGAAGACTTGAAGATTGATGTTTACCGTTCTTCAGGCCCCGGGGGACAGAGCGTCAATACCACAGATTCCGCCGTGCGCATCACCCATATTCCAACCGGAACCGTCGTCGCATGCCAGGATGAAAAATCGCAGCTCAAGAATAAAGCGAAAGCACTCAAGATTCTCCGCTCCAGGATCTATGCAACGGAGCAGGAACGACTTGCAAAGGAACGAGGAGAAATGCGCTCCGGGCAGATTGGCTCAGGCGATCGGAGCGAGAAGATCCGCACTTACAACTTTCCTCAGGATAGAGTGACGGATCACAGGATTAAAGAGAACTTCAGCAACCTGCCGAAGATCATGGAGGGAGATATCGACTCAATCATCAGAATGCTGAAGGAAGCCGATAAAGCCCAAAAGCTCGAAAAGATGAAGATTTAGTGGTATAATGGGGAGAAACACTCATGAAAATCCCCTCAATTAGGAAGATCCATCCGGCAATCATTGGAGCTGTGATCCTGCTCGTATTAATCCTCATTATAAAGAGCGGTGATATTTCCCGTTTCCTAAGAGCACAGCTACTCCCAAACGATTCCTGTAGTGATCAAAGCGATAACGATGGTGATGGGAATGCTGATTACCCCAGCGATCTGGGGTGTCTCCGCATCACCGATGAGAACGAAAATCAGGATGGAGAATGCTTCGATAGAATGGATAACGATGGCGATGGAGCGGTGGATAGTGCGGATTTTAGTTGCCGCATTCTCTTCAATGGAGAAAGTATGCCAAAATCATTCTGCCAGGATGGCATCGATAACGATCACGATGGATCTATCGATCTCTTTGATCAGGGTTGCGCCAATGCGCAGGATCATAGTGAGAATAATTAGGGCGATAGGGCCAGTGGGCAGTTAGGGCTATAGGGCATTTTTTTGTACGCCCTAACTGCCCTAAAGTCCTACAGCCCTAATTCCTTACCTCTTCTAATACTTTCACCCCCGCACTCACAGAAGCACCCGTTTCTTGAACAGTGCACCGCTCATCACCAGAAGCCCCGGAGCATGTGACATCGGATGTGCGATCACTATTCTCATCGAAGAAGCAGCACACACGCCGCGCCGAGCACTTCTCCCCTACTTCTGCACAATCTTTCTGACATTCCCCAGAGCGACAGAGCGCTCCGTTGCCGCAGTCAGCATCACTTTTGCATGTGTTCTGGCAGGTTCCCGGTGTCTCCTCTGTTGCGTTTTCACACGTGAATCCCGTCATACAATTCGTGGAATCCCAGCACTGACCATTTCTATCCTGATTTTCATACACCGTTCTCGCCTTCCTCCGTTCTAATTTCTCCTCCTCAAGGAACACTTTTTTCCATGCAGGCATCCACTCACCCTCTCCCCCCCCGCTACAAGAGACGAGGAGAAGAGAAAACACTGCAACGGAGAGGCTCATACGATTTTTCATACGCTTTGGAGTGAAGAAGAATTATTGCTGTGCCATTGGCTGCGATCCAGGAGCACAGGAACCGTTCTTGCAACAAAACTTACATCCCTTCACGAGGGAAAGGAGCATCGCGAGTCCCGCAAGACCGACGATCACGTACACAGCTCTAGCTGCCATCGGTACAGAACCGAGGAGTTCTGCCACAAGATCAAACTGGAACGCACCGACGAGTCCCCAGTTTAAAGCACCGATAATGACGATTATTTTTGCAACCATGCAGAGATTGCAACAGTGTTTACCCATCATAGAGAGTGGAGGAAAGAAAGTAAGAAGAGTTCAATAGAAGAGTATGGGGAAAACCTTTTCCTTGGGCAAGGACAAAGGAATTGGGGCTAGAGGACTTTAGGGCTGTAGGGCACGTATCTCATTATTGAGCCCTAACTGCCCTAACTGCCCTAAAGCCCTAAAGCCCTAAAACCTATCACACGCTAGAATTCCATCGCATGTCCACCTTAAAAACCCGACGTGAGCTCCTCCAGGAACTCTTCCCTGATCTCCCACGCTACCGCACGGAGCAGATTGAGGCGGCGCTCTTCCAGAACAACCTCAAAAGTTTTGAAGACATCACGACTCTCCCCAAAGATATGCGGAAGATTGTGGCTGAATCTCTGCCGTGGATCAGTATAGAAGGAGAAAGAATACTCGAGAGCGCGAGGCACGATACTGCCAAAGCGATTCTGAAAGCGGAAGATGGCATGCGCTTTGAATCTGTTTTGATGGCGAATGCACGGGATCAATGGACAATCTGCGTCTCCTCCCAGATCGGTTGCGCCATGGGCTGCACGTTCTGCGCTACAGGTGCTATGGGCTTTAAACGGAATTTGAACGCAGATGAAATTGCGGATCAGTATCGCTTCTGGAAAAGTTACTTGAGAGCACATCCAAAACTTCCACAGCGCATTAGTAATATCGTCTTTATGGGTATGGGCGAACCGCTCGGGAACTATGAGAATGTCAAAGACGCGATTCACCGCTGGCTTAAATGTACGGATATCGGACCGACACGCATCACCGTTTCCACCGTGGGCGTGCTCATGAATATGGAGCGGCTTCTCACAGATCCCGATTGGCCACCCGTACGCATCGCGGTTTCGCTCCATAGTGCAGATCAAAAGCGTCGTGAGGAGATCGTGCCGACCACGATCCCGGATTTCCTTGTGAAGCTTGCCGACTGGTCACATCGCTATGCGAATACTCTGGGGAATCGCCGTCATCACATTACCTACGAATACACGCTCCTCTCTGGTGTGAACGATACACAGGAACTCGCAGCAGAGCTCGCGCGCTACATCAAGAAGACTTCGTTCGCTAAGGTAAATGTGATCCCCTGGAATCCCGTGAAAGGAAAAACATTCACGAGGAGTGCAGAGGAGCGCATCGAAAAATTCAAAGCGGTTCTCCGAGCGCATGGGATCGATGTGACTCAAAGAAAAACGATGGGTGATGATATTGCTGCGGCGTGTGGGCAGCTCATCACGGAGACTGCTGCAGAAAATGGGGCGAAACGAATTCCCTTAGTATAAAGTGACGCGGGTGGCCTCACCCGCGCGGTCATACTAGTTTTGATATCCTATGATTCATCCCATGCAGAGTACCAGCCTTCGCCAAGGCTCCGGCCGGCAAGCATGCGAACAGTGCAGAGCAATGTTTGAGATGAGTGACGCAGATCTCCAATTTTGCGAAAAAGTAGCTCCAATTATTGCAAACAAGAAGTATTCGTTCCCGCGAGAAGCACTCTGCCCAACCTGTCGATTGCAGAATCGCACCTGTCACCGTAACGAGCGCTTCCTCTATAAAAATGTCTCAGCACATTCCGATCAAGAGATCATTGCGCTCTACGAGAAAACGCCGCTCTGGGGGAAACCGTATGCAATCTACACTCCCGAAGAGTGGTACGGAGATCATTGGGATCCCATGGATTATGGAAGCCCGTTTGATTTTTCGAGGACTTTCTTTGAGCAATGGGCAGAACTCCATAAGAAAGTTCCCCGCATGGGACTCATACAAATCAGCAATGAAAATTGTGAATACACGACCGGTACCGCCTACTGCAAAAATTGTTACCTCATTAACTCCTCCGAGTACTGTGAGGAATGCTTCTACGGCAAGCTCCTCCAAAGCTGCAAAGATTCTGCTGATTGTTCGTACCTCTACGATTCCGAGCTCTGCTACGATTGCTTCAGCGTCTATAAATCCTACAGCTGCACAACGCTCTCCTTTAGTAAAAATTGCACCGACTGCCACTTCAGCAGCTTCCTCGTCGGATGTCGTAACTGCATCCTCTGCACCAATCTTACGCAGAAGGAATATCATGTGGAGAACCGACCAGTAAGTAAGGAAGAGTACGCAAAGCTTCTCGCATCGTTTCAGAGTTCCTCACAAGCACGAGAGGATATGAAAAAGAAGCTTCGGGCGTTAGAGAGAAAGAGCCCAAGAAAGTACGCAAACATTCTGAATGCGGAGAACTGCACCGGCGATTACATCGAAAACTCTCAGAATTGCATCGATTGTTACGATGTCACGGAGAGCCAGGATTGCCACTATGTGCATACGGGAGTCAAAGTGAAAGATAACCTCGATTGCTCCAATATGTATTTAAAAGTGGAGCTCTGCTACCAGGTGCTTGGTGCGATCGAAGCCTACGCCTGTGCATACTGCCTCTTCATTTTCTATAGTCAGAGGCTCCTCTACTCTGAATACTGCCTCCACTGCAGCGATTGTTTTGGCTGCAATGGCTTACAGCACAAGCAGTACTGCATTTTGAATAAACAATATACAAAAGAACACTCATACCCAATTAAAAACCAAGTCCCAGAGCCGAAAAGTCTGGGTCTGCTTCGGGAATCTGCAGTTCGGTTTTTGAAAACAGCTCCTGTAAGCCAATCTTCTCGAATGCGGTGGTGCTCAAGATTTGTAGAATTTCGTACATGCTTCGGTCAATGCCACACTGTTTCTTAAGGATGGCCACTGCGAGGTACGTGCACACCGCCACCCAGATTTGCGTGCGCACGGCGTTCTCCGACTCACCCCAAAACACTTTGATTTTGAGATGTCCCTTGATCCACTTGAAGAACAATTCGATCTGCCATCGCTGCTTGTAGAGGTCGGCGATCTGCAGTGCGGTGAGAATGAAGTTGTTCGTGAGGAAAATGTAGGTGTTCTTCGTTTCCTCGTCATAGAACTTCACGCGCCGCAGAAGATCGGGGTAGTGCTTCTCTGCTTTGTAACCCGTGAGGCGAATGGTTTGATCACAGCGCAGTCCCGTTGATTGATCGACGTGCCGTGAGTAGAGACGTATCCACTGGGTGTTGCGTTTGGTTCTCGTGATGAAGAAGCCACCCTTCCTGTGGATGGTATGGAGTCTGCGAAAATCGAGGTAGCCCCGGTCCATGATGTAGCATGCACCGGCTTCGATCGACAGCACATCAAGGGCATTCACATCATGCACCGTCCCGTCCGTAATGTGGATAAAGGTGGGCAGATTGCCACGGAGGTCGAGGAGAGTATGTGCCTTCACCGCTCCTTTGGTCTCCCGAAAGTGCGCCCATGAGAAGACCGACAAACACAAATCGATCGTTGTGGAATCGAGTGCATAGAACGTGCCGTCGAGTCCTTTCAGAAAGGAGTCGTCATCGTGATACAGCGCACGGGCGCGCTTGATGAGCGTCTGCGCGAATACTTCGTAGATCCGCCAATCCCGCTGCTCGTTGGCGTAGTACAAGGTGGAGAGTTTGATGGAACTCGTGAAGCCCAGGTGGTACAACTTTTTCGGATGGGCATTGAGACAGAGAACGATGCTGCGTGTACTTTCGCGAAACGTGAGTTGCCCAAAGACGAGACAAAGGAATTGTTGCCAACATGGAAAAGATTTCACCGAATGATCACCTCCAAACTTCTCGACGCATTGTTGGAACGTGTGACGCGAGAGAACATTCGTGATTTGGCGGAAGACGTGGGAGCCGGTATGCATGCAAAAAGCGGGAAGTGTGGTCTGATCTTCCGCTTTCCAATTGAAATGTCTGAAAAAAAATCCTGCCGCTTTTCCTCTTGTCTAAGCCATATCGCTCCGGTTTTTATGAGTTTCTTTGGGAATCACTG
>DATDWC010000049.1:0-2678 GCA_035289805.1 Candidatus Peribacterales bacterium
ACAATACTATGAAGCTCAGGGGTACAAGTACTCTGACACTCTCACCTCTCTCCCCATGAAGCGCGGCGCTCTCGCCATGGCGAACCGCGGTGCGAATACGAATGGCAGCCAGTTCTTCATCGTCCACGCGGATGCCACCCCATGGCTCGAAGGAAAGCACACGGTCTTTGGCAATATAACTGCAGGAATGGACGTACTCGATAAAATTGCAAATGTGCAAATAGGAGAGAACGACGCCCCATCGGAAAAGATCACGTTCACCGTAGAAGTGGAGTAAAGCCTTTGACTGGAGTATTGCATCATCCTACGATGGCTTCCGATGTCTCCACTGGAAACTCCTGCAATCACCTATGAAGGTATCAAAAATCCAGAGCGTTTGGATGCAACTTCCAGGCGGGGATTTATGCAACTTCTTGTCGCAGCACCTTTTCTTCTGAGTGACCTATTGCTGAATAAGGAGGGAGGCGCAGAGGAACCAATACAGAGCGAAGATATTCTTCCATCGGCACTCAAGGAGCTCCCGGCGGATCATCCCCTCCGAACATCATGGAACATGACGAAAAAACGGCTGGAATCAATACTGCTGGGCGATAAGCCGGAACGACATAGTGTGGATACCTACCAATCAATAGGGTGGAACATTACACAGGAAGGTATTAAGAAATTACGTGCAATGGATGAGGATACTCCGATCAAGAACAATACGACCTACAGCGTTAAAGTGATAGATCCCACCGAGCATCTTTGGGTACAACTTTCTTCTGACGAAGCTCGCAATGGCAAGCGTTGTATCGATGTAACACTCAAGATTGGCAAAGAAAGGGAAATTTGTTACCAATGCAACGATAAGGATGAATGCATCTCCGAAGAATCGAGCGTACCGACACCCATCGAGCCGCTTGGCAACATTGCGTTCGAAATCATCGATGCAAACGGAAAAGTAATCGCAAAGGGACAAACATCCGTGCGAACCGGTATCGGCAGTGTGAATATCCCCGATCAATCTCCTTACCCTTGGAAAGTACGCTTCACGAAAGCTGAGGGTGTCGCCACACCGCTGGAAAAACCCAAAGGGGGAAAAATCCACACGCTGAGCAGCAACGAGGTGACTATTGGATAGAAGATCAGCGCGGGAATGCTATGCTCTGCGCATGCGAACCAGGTTTGCACCCTCCCCCACAGGCTATCTCCATGTGGGAGGATTGCGTACCGCTCTCTTTAGCTACTTGCTCGCGAAGAAACATGGAGGGACATTTTTCTTGCGGATTGAAGATACGGATCGGGAACGGCATGTGGAAGATGCAACCAAACACCTCGCCACAATGCTCACGTGGGCAGGTATTCCGCCAACAGAAGGAGTCTTGCTCGAAAAGAACCAAGTGATACAGAAGGGAAGCCTTGGACCCTATATTCAATCGGAAAGGCTACCTATCTACCAAGAGCATGCACAAAAGCTCATTGATGCAGGTCATGCCTATCGCTGTTTTTGTACAAAGGAAAGATTGGACGAGATGCGCAAGAAACAGGAAGAGCGCCGCATGCCTCCCATGTACGATCGCGAGTGCATTGGAATCCCGAAGGAAGAATCTGCGGAACGAGCAAAGAGCGAACCCCATGTCGTACGCATGCTTGTTCCTCGCGGACAGAAAGTTGAGTTTCGCGATTTGATCCGTGGCAAGGTCGAGTTTGCCTCGAACACGCTGGATGACCAAGTGCTCTTAAAGAGCGACGGCTTTCCAACGTATCACCTCGCGCATGTCGTGGATGATCATTTGATGGAAACCACTCACGTGATCCGCGGCGAAGAGTGGCTCCCAAGCCTCCCCAAACACCTCCTCCTCTTCCGTATGTTCGGGTGGGCTGCGCCGGAGTATGCCCACGTGCCGCTCCTCATGAACCCCGGAGGGGGCAAGCTGAGTAAGAGGCCCTCCTCCGCTCCAACCTTCGCCAAGGCTACGTCCGGCAAGGAAGCTACGACGGGCAAGCAGGGGGATGTTTCCGTGGAATCGTTCATCGAGAAAGGATACCTGCGGGAAGCCATCCTCAACTTTATTGCGCTCCTTGGGTGGAACCCCGGTACAGAGCAGGATATTTTCTCGCTCGAAGAACTCGCAGAGCAATTTTCCATCGAGCGCGTACACAAAGGGGGCGCAGTATTCGACACAACGAAACTCGATTGGCTGCAGGGGCAGTGGATGCGGAAATTTTCATCTACCGATTTTGCAGACAGGATTCGAGCGATTGTTAGAGAAAAATTTCCAGAAGCCATGAGTGATCCGAAATTTGAGGAGAAAGCAAAACTGATCCAGGAACGGATCATGTTCTTCAGCGAAGCACCGGAGATGATGAGTTTCTTCTACGAAGAACCGATGGTCACCATCGAGCTCCTCGCAAGTAAGAAGCAAAAAGTGGACGAGGCGGATCTGCCGAAGATTCTGGAGCTCCTTTTGAATTCACTCTCCTCAATTCCCGAAAAGGACTGGTCACAGGAGAGCATTATGAGCGTACTCGAGCCTGTGATCACAACTTCCGGATTTAAGAAGGGTCAGATCCTGTGGCCGATGCGCGCAGCACTCACGGGAAGAGAATATTCGCCGGGGGCGTATGAGGTGGCAGCGATGCTTGGGAAGGAGAAAACAATAACAAGGTTGAAGAATGTGCTACAATCCTGTTGATGC
>DATDWC010000050.1:0-8334 GCA_035289805.1 Candidatus Peribacterales bacterium
TGTAGGGCAGAAGGGCTTCGTGATCGAATCCTCATGGCCAACCTATGATCCCAAAAAAATCATCTCGGAGAGCTTCACGCTTGTTGTACAGGTGAATGGGAAGCTGAGGGCAAATATCGAAGTGCCAACAGATATTTCCAAAGAAGAAGCGATCGCAAAAGCTAAGGAACAAGAAAACGTGAAAAAGTATCTCGAAGGGAAATCGCCGAAGAAAGAGGTGTATGTGGAGGGGAAGTTAGTGAGTCTTGTCGTGTAGTATTCAAAACTGTAGAAGGTAATCCGCGAAACCTCTATCTTGCTTTATTTTTCGAAAACCGACACTCTGCAAAAATTCACAAGCCTTCGGATTGAGGAGTGGAACTGTGGTCAATAGGTTTTCTGCAAAAAGATCATCACGTGCCACCGTACATCCCCGTGCAAAGGTCATGAGCTTGATTCCAGAATTTGCGAACGGATCTCGTAATTCAGAATTACTTCTCCAGAGCGCTTCTGCAACACAGCCAGCATTCTGCAGACGGAGAGCAAGTATTCCAAGAAGATTTTTTCTTGCGCAAGTGCGCACGGCAAGAATGCGATGACTGGAATCGAGCATGGATTGTATATCCAAAGCATCTCGCTGACGACCAAAGCAGAGCTTGTGCTCCGAAGAAGTGAAATTTCCAGCATCCGTAGAAAGCTTTGCAATTAATTCCTGCTCTTCGAATCTTCCATGCACTTCGTACTGCAGCGGAAGGCATCCTCGTCTGAGGACAAAATCTACAAATTCCAACTTAGAACATTCAAAGGACATTCGGAAGGAGGAGAGAAAAAATTATTTTTCAGTGAGCTTCTTTCTTTTCATTCTCACAAAGAGAAGAATTGACTGACGGAAATGATCTTTCCTCTCAATGACATCTTTTTGTGCATCAACCACCTGTTCTGGATCGCTCTGCTTCCCCCAGGAGGCAACAAGGTCATCGAGATCAAATAATTCTCCATCAAGTACCGCAAGATTCTCCCTATGCCTTCGAAGGGAATCATCGTTGAGAATACCTATCGCATGAAGAGCCTGTAATGCAGAGAGCAGAATTCTTTTCTCGGGATGGGCACAACCGAGACGCGAATTCTGAAGAGGAAGAGAACACTCTGCATAACAGCGTTCATGACTAAAACCACATGCTGTCGTATCACTCAAAGATTCGAGAGATTGTTCAATTTGATTGAGGAGAGCAAATGTATCTACTTGCATAGAGAAGAGTTTCTCGATCCAGATTTTATCAGTTACGCTGCAAAATTGGCTGAGGGTATAATCGCGCTTCACTCCTCTCATGGATTGTTTTTCCCTTCCATCCTTCATCTTTCTTGTAATCAAAAAAACCTGTATTCAATAATGTATCAACGGCAGCAACAACATTGTTAGGCGCCAATCCAGATAAATTTTGGATTTGTTCACGTACCCTTAGCGCATACTCCCATCGACACCCCTGAATAACAAAATCGGCATGCGATACATGAGAGGGATCAGATCCCGCGATGCGAACATTAATTTCCCTTTCCCAAATATTTGGATCAATAGGTGCACCATTGCGGGCAGGACCATCCACAAAACTTACGAGCACATCCAAATTTGGCAAACTTGGATCCTGAGAAAAATTCGGCGCATGAAAAACTTTGGGCGCTTGGCCCGTAGCCACGGGGAGATATTCCATCCCTGCACCAAAGTGTTCCCATAATCTGTTATCGTTTGCCATGAGGGTATGGGGTAAAAAAATGAATGGATTCTATGCTGACAGTGTATCCTGTCGTCGTAAACCATTTTCCTCGAAAAGCTAATGTCGCATGCATTGGATCGATACGCTGTATTCACGGACTTGCAAGTATTGCAGGAAATTTCGAAAAAACCCCTGCGTAAAAGCCTCCGCGTGAACACCCTCAAGAGCTCTCTCGAAGAAGTGAAAAAATGGGGCGAGAAGCAGGGATGGAAACTGAATCCTGTGCCATGGTGCAGGGAAGGCTTCTTCGTTGAGCGAACCGATGAGAAGGCTCTTGGGAAAGATCTCCTCCACCAACTTGGGGCAATCTACCTACAGGAAGCAGCAAGCATGCTCCCTGTAGAACTCCTGGATCCAAAACCCGGGGAAGAAATTCTGGATCTCTGCGCGGCACCAGGAAGTAAGACCACCCAGATCGCAGCGAAGATGGAGAACACGGGAGTGATTGTTGCAAACGACGTGCAGGAGAAAAGACTCTGGACTCTGCATGCGGCACTCCAGCGTGCAGGAATCCTGAATACCATACTCACGAGTAAAAACGGCGAGTGGTTTGGTGGGCACCTCACCGAGTGCTTCGATCGCGTGCTCTGCGATGCTCCCTGCAGCGCACAGGGAATCGCTCGCAAAGATCCAGATGCACTCAAGCTCGGGACCCCTAAGCACATCGAGAAGCTAAAGCAGATGCAACTCAAACTTTTAGAGGCCGCAATCCATGCAACAAAAATCGGCGGGAGAATCGTCTATAGCACGTGCACGCTCACGCCGGAGGAGAACGAAGAGGTAGTGATGGAAATTATGACAAAGTTTGGTGGAAAATTGGAGGTGCTCGATCCGGAGAAATTGAAAATGGAAAATGGAAAATGGAAAATGGATTCTGCCATTGATGACTCAGGCGTAGTGCAAAAACATCTTGCACATAATTCTCAATTTTCAATTCTCAATTTTTCATTCCTGCGGTTATGGCCCCAAACCTACGATACCGAAGGCTTCTTCTGTGCCGTGCTCCAAAAAAAATCGAGCACACGCGATGTTCTGCAGCAGGAATATGTGCAACTCCGCGGAGAGCTCACGCCCTCACGTACCAAGGATATCGCTGCAGAACTCATAAAGCGCTACGGAGCATCATTCATGCACGAGGATGAGCGGTGTTACGAAACAGCGCAGTACGTCACACTCCTGAATGATACGGCCTCCAAGTTCCAACTCCCCTGCCCGCGTTACGCATTCGGTCTCCCCTTCCTCAAACTCCAGAAGGATAGCCGTATTCGCTTAACGCACGAGATGATCACGCTCCGAGGGAAGGAGGCAACCAAAGGAGTAATGGAACTCATGGATGCGCAAAAGGAAATGCTGCTCCAGGGGAAAGATACCCCCTGCGATTCCACTCTCCATGGCGAGCTCATTCTTCGGTGGCACGGAATTTCAATCGGTATGGGGCTCGCAAAAGAAGGGGTTTTAAAGAATTGGATTCCACGAAGTGTGGTGAAGCAAATATCTCCGTAATGCTCTTGCCACTGGAGAAAGGCATCTGTAGCGTCCGTCCATGCTTCTCGAAAATTATATCGGGGTACATGAAGAAGAAACATACGTTGATGATGTGTCTTTATTGAAAGATGAGGAGATTGTGGAATCTGCACAAAATGGCAACCGTGAAATTTTCGGTGAACTCTTTCGGAGATACATGCCACGGCTCGTTGGAGCAATGTCGAAGAGGACATCGGATTACCATGCAGCAGAGGACATCGTTCAGGATGCATTTCGCCTTGCATTCGAACGGATCCACTCATTCGGCGGGAGGAGCCAATTTTATACATGGATCTACCGCATTGCGATGAATCAAGCTGTTACGAGGTATAGAGGACGATCGAGTTCCGAAACTTTAATCGATCGTGAACTCCTCCAAACATTGCACGAAAGTTACGACCCTAGTTGTATTCTCCCAAGCGAATGGTTGATATCAAGGGAGGAGACCGGATTTGTACGTGGCATTGTGGAAAAACTTACAAAGGAGCACTGCGAAATTCTGATGCTCCGTTTTTATGAAAGCATGAATTACGTCTTGATTGCAGAAACGCTCGGGATTGAATTAGGAACTGTACGATCAAGACTTCATCGTGCGAAAAGTGCATTCCGACATCGAATTTTAGAAATCGCCGTTGCGGATGCACTGGGATGTAGAATTGAATAAATCGGAATGGCAAAAGAGGAGACAGTCAAGGACTGAACGGAACGTGTTATGATATCAGTCCTCTATGGACTCCGTTGCCGAAATTAAGAGCCGGCTTTCGATTGAGCAGCTTGTCGCCGAATACTGCCAACTCCAGAAGAAGGGCAGAAATTTTGTCTGCGTGTGCCCCTTCCACAACGATACCCACCCGAGCCTCCTCGTCTCCCCCGATAAAGGGATCGCCTACTGCTTTGCGTGTCAGAGCGGAGGGGATATCTTCAGCTTCTACCAAAAAATCGAGGGCGTGGAATTTTCCCAAGCAATCAAGGATCTTGCGGAAAAGGCAGGGGTCACACTCCCAAAGCACGAATTCGCACCGAAGGGACCGAGTAAAGATGAAAAGGAACGGCTGCGTGAGTGCTTGAACGAAGCGATGGTCTTCTACTGCGAAAGTTTAAAGGGGAATCAAATAGCATCGGAGTATTTACGAGGCCGCAAAGTGCCAGCCTCACTCATCGAGCTCTTTGGCGTTGGCTTTGCCCCCGATTCTTACGATGCAACGTATACAGAGCTCCTCAAGAAAGGATTCAGCAGATCAGAAATCATGAAAGCAGGACTCGGTATCCAAAAGGAGCTCAAAGAAGAGCGCATCTACGATCGATTCCGGAACCGCATCATGTTCCCAATCAAAGATACCTTAGGGAACCTGATTGGCTTTGGGGGGAGAACATTGGGGGAGGATGATGCCAAGTACATCAATTCTCCCGATAGCCCGCTCTACAATAAATCCGTCGCACTCTTTGGACTTTCGTATGCGAAGGAAGCAATTCGGAAAGAGAAAGCAGTGATCCTGGTAGAGGGATACTTCGATGTTCTCGCATTCCATAGGATCGGGATCGAAAACGTCGTGGCGGTTTCGGGTACCGCACTCACCGAGCAGCACGTCGCGATCCTCAAGCGAACGGCAGAAACTCTGATCCTGTGTCTCGATCAGGATACAGCGGGGAGGGAGGCAGCAGAGCGCGCATACCTGTTTGCAAAGACTCAAGATCTCGCGGTTCGATTTCTCAGAGTCCCACAGGGGAAGGATCCGGATGAATGCGCAAATATGGCGCCGGAAGAAATGCGAAAGGCAGCGGACCAGAAAGGGGTCCCCTACTTTGACCATGTGCTCTCGGAACTCGCGGCATTACGTCCAGAGAAACGGGCCATGCTCCGGAAGATTCTCCCCCTCCTCACCATTATCCCCTCAGCTGTGGAGAAGGAAGATTGCATAGCGAAAGCTGCAGCACTGCTCGGGAGTACCGTCATCGCTCTCAATGATGATCTTCGACGCGAACAGGAATTCCTGCGACGGCGAAACGAAGAGCAGGGGCGTACGATCACAACCGCTGCATTCCACCCCGTAGAGCTCCTCCTTGGACTCATCTTCACTTACCCTCAACATCTTACAATTGTGAATGAGCTCGTAGCACCGGATGCGGAAAAACCAAAGGCGCTCTACCATGCACTCCGCGCGCTCAATCTGGGAGAGCGCGGTGCAATTACAGAGGAGGATGTACCAGAGAACCTCCGTGAATACGCAGCTGTGCTCCACCTCTACTGCGAGGAGCAGTTTGGGACGTGGTCAGAGGATCTCGCAGGGGTGGAAATCCGGAAGCTCTGCGCCAAGGTGAACCGCGATGTGCTCAAGCAGAAGCAGCAGGAGCTCATTGAGGGCATTAAGGAGGCACGGAGCACAGGGAAGAAAATGGAGGAGGAGAAGCTCCTCAATCAATACCAGCAGGTCCTCAAGCTCGTCTCGATAGCTCCCTAAATCAGACTCGGTTTAAAGGAATACCTCTCGAATTTCGTGCTTTTTTAGCACATTCCTCCTTTTCATCGCATTTTTTTGCCTTATACTCTGATTCCGACATGGCCTCGCACCCGCGGAAGTTCATCGCTCAACCGACCGAGGAGGATCTTAAAAAGTTCCCTCCGGAGGTAAAGCACCTCGTAAAAAAGGGGCGTGAGCAACGCTATGTCACACATCAAGAGATCATGACTGCTATCCCAGATGGAGAGCAGAACGTGGAGATGTTGGATAACGTCTACGAGCTCTTCATGAATCTGGGTGTGGAGATTATTGATGTCAAAGACTCGCTCATTTGGGAGAAGAAGCAGAAAGGTGATGAGGAGAGCGAAATGGAAGACACTGATATGACGCACGTCGTCGCAACTGCGGGCATTCCAACAGACGAGCTCACGAAGGATCTCCCGAAGGATGAGGCAAAGAAGCGTAAGAAGGAGCGAGAGGTGGATCTCCTCGAAATCTCTAACGATTCCGTGCGAATGTACCTCTCGGAGATCGGGCGCGTGCCTCTTATCGATGGAAAGAAGGAGGTGGAGCTCGCACGCAGGATCCGCAAGGGCGATGCGGCGGCAAAGCAGCAGCTCGCCGAGGCGAACCTGCGCCTCGTCGTCTCAATTGCGAAGAAGTACATCGGCCGCGGGCTCTCGTTCCTCGATCTAATTCAGGAGGGAAACATCGGCCTCTTCCGTGCGGTAGAGAAGTTTGATCCAGAACGCGGGTTTAAATTCTCGACCTATGCAACATGGTGGATTCGTCAGGCCATCACCCGCGCAATCGCGGATCAAGCTCGCACGATTCGTATCCCCGTGCACATGGTGGAAACCATTAATAAACTCACTCACACGCAGCGCCGCACCGTTCAGGAGCTCGGTCGCGAGCCAACGGTGGAGGAGCTCGCAGTAGAACTTGGCATGGATGTGAAGAAAGTCCGCCACATTCTCAAAATTAGCCAGGATATCATCTCGCTCGAGGCCCCAGTGGGATCGGAGGAAGATAACACTCTCGGCGACTTTATCGAGGATAAAGATGCCGTCTCCCCGTTTGAAGCAACCAACAAGCAACTCAAAAAAGAGAGCGTCCACGACATGCTCAAGTTCTTAACTCCCCGTGAGCGCAAGATCATCGAGATGCGGTTTGGCCTCGCGGATGGTATTGGGCACACGCTCGAGGAAGTAGGAAAGGAATTCGGCGTGACCCGCGAACGCATCCGTCAGATCGAAGCCAAAGTCTTGCAGAAGATGCGCGATCACCCGCGCTCTGCTGCTATTCGGGAAGATATCTCAAACGAGGAGCTTCTCCAGGCGCTCCAGGGCGGCAATATGAGCAGTTCGATCGGCGCCTTTGGCCCTCCCTGCCCGTTCTGCCACAAGGGCACACTCATCGAAGTACCAAATCCAAATGGCGAGGGATACATCGAGAAGTGCGATACGTGCGCAAAGGTGGCGGCTTAAATCAGCCTCGCACAATTTCCTTCGTTTTCTTCAATCTCTCTCGCACTTCCACTTCGAATCCCCTATCAGAAGGGGTGTAGAACTCTTTTGATCCTTTGTAATTGATCGGGAAGTAATCTTCGGAAACCACAGCTCCTTCCTTTGAATGCGGATACTGGTATCCAACGTTATACCCATGTTGCTTCATCGCTTTTACAGGAGCATTTCGAATGTGGTAGGGCACTTCGAGTGAAGGTGATTGAGAGACGGCTGATCTTGCCGCACCCATCGCACGAGTGACTGCATTGCTCTTTGGAGCCTGAGAAAGATACACACATGCATGCGCAAGGAAGAACTCTCCTTCGGGTAAGCCCACCATCTCGAATGCCTGCCATGCGGAAACAACAATTTGGAGCGCTCTTGGATCTGCGTTGCCGATATCCTCGCTCGCAAAGATCGCCATACGACGGAAGAGGAACCTTGGCTCCTCACCCGAGGCAAGCATCTTGAACATCCAGAGGAGCGCAGCATCGGGATCGCTGCCGCGCATCGTTTTAATGAATGCGGAAATCGTATCGTAGTGATCCTCTCCCTTTTTATCGTACCTGTAGGCCCGCTGCTTCAGCACTTTCTCTGCATCCTCCCGAGTGATCTTTGTTCCAATCATCAAAATCGAGAGCTCCAGCATATTGAGTGCAATGCGCGCATCGCCATTTGCGAGCTCTGCAATTTTTGTAAGTGCATCAGGATGGACTTTCGGTTTTCCATCGTACCCTTTGGGGTGCTTGATGGCACGCTCGAGAATCGCGACGAGATCAGGGGCGGTGAGTGGTTTAAGGAGATAGACCTGCGAACGTGAGATCAGAGCGCTATTTACTGAGAAGTAGGGATTCTCCGTTGTGGCACCAATCAAGATGACTGTGCCACTCTCGACCGAGGGGAGCAGTGCATCTTGCTGGCCTTTATTGAATCGATGGATTTCATCAATGAAGAGAACGGTTCTCTGTTTGAGTGAGTTCTTCACCTGATCCGCCTTTGCACAGACCTCTTTGATATCTTTCACACCACTTGTGACAGCATTGAGCTGAATGAACTCGGCTTTGGTTGCTTCTGCAATGATCTTTGCAAGTGTTG
>DATDWC010000051.1:0-14755 GCA_035289805.1 Candidatus Peribacterales bacterium
AAATGATTGTTGCACGCATCGATCACTGGCTCACGCGCTTAGGTCCCCCGCACCTCATCGCGATTCTCCGCATCCTCTTTGGCGCCTACATGCTGCTCTATTTTGGGGTTCACATTCCTTCCGTTGCAATCCTCTACTCCAATGCCGGACTCGCAATTCCCTACGATCTCTCACTCATGCTTCCGAACTTTCCCTTACTTCCTTACCTCCAATACTTCCTTACTCCTCCCTCCCCAGAGATCTCCTACCTCCTCTACGGCCTCATGCTCGCGAGTCTCCTCTCTCTCACGATCGGCTGCAGAACGAGAACAAGCGCGCTCGCTTCGTTCCTCTTCTACCTCTACTACAACTTTCTCTCGTTCCATAACTACTCTACTTCCTACAATCGCCTCTTCCTCTTCTTCCTCTTTCTCTTCATCTTCTCTGGAGCGGGGAAAACATTCTCTGTAGAAATGTGGAGGAAGTATGGATCCCCCCTCGCATGGGAACCCGTGAGCGTCTTGATCCAGCGGATCATTGCGATCCAGATCACGATGACTTACCTTGGAGTCGCGTGGCAGAAGACCTGGCTCCCCGCGTGGCAGGGGGGGGAGGTTTTGTACTACTCGTTCCAGGGCATGTGGGCGACTCCGCTCGCGTGGTTCACGGTGAGATTGCCGATCCCGATGTGGGTCTACGATGCGCTCGTGATTCTTGTAAAAGTTATGGAAGTCTCGTTCCCCATGGGGTTCTGGATCAAGAAGCTCCGGTGGTATGCATTTGCTCTCGGCATATTCTTCCATGTTTCCGTCACACTCTTCCTCGCTGCGATCTGGTGGTTCTATGCGATGATCGCATGCTACATTACGTTCTTCGATCCCGAGGAAGTCTATGAGAGAATGCGCATATGGATCCCAAAAATCCCGAGCTCACCATCGTCCTCCCCTGCTTAAACGAGGCGGAGACACTGGGAGCTTGCCTCACGGAGATTGAGGAAATGCTCAGGGTAGAAAGCATCGAGGCGGAAGTGATTGTCGCAGATAATGGGAGCACCGATCGATCGATAGAAATTGCACGGGAACATGGCGTTATCGTTATGAATGTAGGGGAGCGAGGCTACGGCAATGCGCTGCGCGGTGGCATCAGAGCGGCACGCGGAACCTATGTGATTCTCGGGGATGCAGATCAGAGCTACAATTTTCACGAGGTTCCGCTGCTCCTTACAAAATTACGAGCGGGAGATGATCTCGTGATGGGGAATCGCTTCTTAGGACGGATCGAAAAAGGCGCAATGCCCTGGAGCCACCGCAGAATCGGGAATCCCCTACTCTCCAAAATCACGAGATTCCTCTTCCATGTGCCGATACACGATGTGCACTGCGGACTCCGTGGGATCAGGCGTGCTGCCTACGAAACATTGAAGCTGAAGACCACTGGCATGGAGTTTGCGAGTGAGATGGTGGTCTCCGCAGCGCACCATAAGCTTACGATGAGCGAGGTACCAGTGACTCTCCGGCGAGATGGAAGGACAAGGCGACCGCACCTTCGCTCAATCCCCGATGGGTGGCGTCACCTCAAGTTCCTCATCGCCTTCCACCGGAATCAAGCGAAAATACGATGATGGAGCGGCTCTCTGCGGCCACCGTGAGATCATCGTGCGCTCGTAGCTTTTCTACGAGCTTCACTCGATCTCCTTTATGGAGCACCAGATACTGAGGAGAGAGGATACGACGCACATCCAAAAGCCACGTATCAGTATCGATATCGGCTTCTGTAGAGAGCTGAAGCGCTAAATGCTTCTGATCCCACTGCGAACGAATTTTTTTAAACCATGCGACAGAGAAGATGGGCGTATCGGAAGTCACTTTTGTCGTGAGCCTCGATATGAGTTCACGCACTTCCTGAGTATCGAGTGTGGGATCCACTCCACGTGCATAGAGGAGATCGGATCGTAAGAAGAGGTACACGGGAAAGTACTGCCAATCCACATCGAAAACTTTTGCGCCTTCCGGGATTTGGTTCACCGCCTCAAAATGCGTGAGAGCTCTTCCTCTATCACTCGTAACGACGCGCAAAATCATTGTGGTGCTGGTAACAAAGATGATGGTGCAGAGGAGATGGAGCAGAGTGAGCTTGAATCGTGTTTTTTTGCGTTTGAGGTAGGTGTGACTCTCCTCTTCTATACCGGGAGATGCGGTGAGGAGAGCGAGGAGTGTGAGAACGGCCATAGGCCAGAAGAGATCAATCGCCCGTGACCAGAGGAGGAAGACGCAGAAGAAGAAGATTGTGAGTGCGAGGAAGAGAGGGAGCTCCGGGCGACGCTCGAGTACTGCATGGAACTCTCCGCGGAGAGACGGGAGAAAGGAGAGAACGCTGAGCACTGCAAGGAGCAGGAACACACTCATATCCCCGAGTCCCATGCCGCTATACACCTCGTTCCCAAGATCGAGCTCTTTGGAAAACGGAATCACGAACAAGATATCGCGCATCCATGCGAGGTAGCCAAGGCTCTGTGGATGGAGGAGTATCCCAAGGATCACGCCAGAGAGTGCAGAGAGTGCGGTGAGCATTGCCTCACGAGGCATTTTTCTGACGATGAACCACGAGAGAGCACCAAGGAACGAGACTCCAAGCGGGAAGATGAAGAGGTGGGAGAAGAGCGTCGAGAAAGCGAGGAGGAATGTGAGGAGAAGGAATCGCTTCTCGAGAATGCTATAGAGCGTAAAGAGCATGAGCGCTGTGACAAGCACAAACGGTCGCCCAAGGAGCAGGCGGAAGGAGAACGTCTCGCACCCGAGGAAAAAGAGGAAGAGGATGAGTGCAGAAATAAGAGGAGAAGGCTTGTACCGACGAACGAAGAGGAGGACTGAAGCGAAAAGGAGGCAAAGGGAGACGAATGTCGCTGCTTTGAGTCCGAGGATCCGATCAGGAAAGAGCGTGAAGGGGAGGTACGAGAGATCCGCAAGGAACCAGGGATCAACGTGGTGCGTCGTAAAGTATCCTGAAAAGAGAAAGTTGCTCCAGGAAGTCTGTGTAATTCCGTGCACGCGTACTTCTTCCGCAAACACAAAATGACGGAGTGCATCATCGAGTGAGATTGGATTTTTGGTACCAAAGAGCACCAGAGCAAAAATGATGAGGATAATGAATGCACTCCAGAGTGCGGCGTGAGTATGGAGGTGGCGACGGAGGGAGAGAGGGGAAACCATCATGCAGAGGAATGCCGATTATGCTATACTAAGGAGCGTGGAGCGTGGAATGATTCTGTGCTCCTTCTCTCTTATACAAAGACACATATGATGGGATTACTGACGACGACGTTTTCTCCTCTGACCTACACCCTGATCGGCGTGGGCGTTGTGCTCTTCTTTGTACTCCGCGGGCTGTTCCGGGGAGTATTCCGTGAGCTCTTCAGCGTGCTGTCGCTCCTTGGTACCTACCCTCTGGCAACGCCCTTTGCGTGGATGGTGAAACCAGCCATTCCGCTCGATCGGTTCCCCTCGCTCTTCCATGAGCCACTACTCGCCGCAATTGGCGGCACCGTTGCGTACTTCTTCCTCTGCATACTCTTCTTCATCATTACGCGGTACTTTGAGTTGCACCGCAAATGGGAGGGGCGCATGAGGCTCATCGTCAGAGTTGGTGGAGCAGTCATCGGCGGGCTCTTTGGAGGATTGATCGTGCTCCTCATTGGCTGGTTTATCCTCACTGCAGGAACCGTGATCGAAAGTCTGCACCTCCCTGTGGCACATCGGCCAGCAGCAATTATTGCAGAGGAATCGGGTGAGGAAGTAGAACCCGAGCAGACGAAAGAATTCGGCATCGATTCGGAACACGTGGAAGGACTGGGAACTGAATCAGAGGAAGCAGTGGAGGAAGAGGGAGATGAATCAGTGGAGGAACCTCAGCAGGAGGGTGGTGGTGAAAAGGTATCGGAAGAAGAGGGGGTCTTTGTGAGTGAGTACGATTCTGCAGAACCCGTTCCCTTCTCTCTTCAGTTCATTACTGCACATGCCGATACACTCCGTGAATCCTCTATCGGTAAAATCGCGGAGAGCACAAACCCGGTAACCGAGTCCTATGGGACAGAGATCACAATCGCAAAAGAGATCCTCGAGAATCCAGAGAAAGCGAAGAAGCTCTTCGAGGAAGGCCCCATGGCAGAAATCATGCAGGAGCAGGCTGTGCAGGATGTCCTCAAGAATCCGGAGGTTCAGGAGCTCGCACAGGAGGGAGACATCATGGGTCTCCTGCAGCATCCCGCAATCGTCGAATTACTGAATGATCCCGTAATGAAGGCGGAACTCGAAAAAATTAATGCGGAAGATATTCAGAAGCTCCTTGAGGGGAGCACTACACCAGCTGCTGGTGATCAATGAAGAGCCGGATGTAGAGACGCTTCACCAGATCCGCTGCCGCCTCGATCAATTCTGCCATGAGTGATTGAATGCGTCGGATTTTTGCGTAGAGCTCGTTCAAGAGGTAGGCACTTCCTTTCTTCGTGGAACGCGCCATGCGCGCAGCACGCTTCTCGAGATCGCGTACTTCATGCTGCAGATGCTTCCTCAGCATCTGACGCATGATCTCGGTTGAGGGGAGAGCCTGGATCGCCTGATCGCGGAGAGATGTACCTCCAGAGGAGCCACCCATCGCACCTCCACCAACTCTGATACCGCCACCAAGATCCCTGGAACTTTCCTCTCCTACGATTTCCGAAATCTTCTCGAGATCGGCGAGCAAACCGAGGAGTGATTCGAGCTTTGGAGGTTGCTGGACAATGAACGATGCATTCGGGATCGACTCATGATGCGTCGATGCGCTCATTTCCCCCTTTCGCTCAGCGTTGTTTCCTATTGTTGCCACGTGAATATAATGCCAGTGTATGCGTTTTCTGTCAATTCTTTTTAGGTTTTAGGGGGATGTGAAGCGATAGACGAAAACCAAAGTACGTCGTACCATCACTCGCAAGCACGTGAAGCCATCCCCGTTTCTTTCCTTCCCCTCCACAATGACGCACCTTCGCTCCATTCAAGAGAACATGAGCCGCGCTGCTCTGTACGCTGGCACAGCCACGTACCTCCAGCTCCTGAGTTTCCAGGCCTTTGCCCAGGATCAGTTCGGAGCGGAAATCCCCGCAATCCCTGGAACCGCCAACGATCCTCAGGGCGTGCGACCAGCAATCGTTAATGTCATTAACTTCGTCCTTGGATTCCTCTCGCTCGTTGCCGTGATCTTCGTGATCGTAGGTGGCGTGCGCATTCTTACAGCAGGAGGCAACGAGGAGAACGTCACGAAAGGCCGCAAGACCATCGTCTACGCAATTATCGGTCTCATCGTCATCTTCTTCGCTCGCGTGATTGTTGGGTTCTTCACACAGGAGCTCACGAACGCAGTAGGTTGATTCTTCCTTTCCCTTTGTCCTTCCAATGCGATCCGGCAACGGGTCGCATTTTTGTTGTATGATTGTGATGAATGGATACTCTGCTCATAAGCGGCTCTGTTCTGCTCCTCTGCATCCTTGCGGCCTATTCAGCTCTCTCCATGTGCCATCACATGGCAGATCGTGCCCGCTCCCGGAACCTGGTGTTCCTGCAGATTCTCATGCCAAAAAAGGAGGGGAAGGAAGATAAAGAGAGGATGTCTGAGGAATTTAGCTCCGGGAAAACATTCAAAGATGTGGTCGGCGTGATGGATCACCTGTTCCAATCACTCTATGGAATGTACGACTCGCGGAAGGTGCACCGGTTCTTCTTCGGGCAGCCGTTTTTCTCCGTAGAGTATGCGGCACTCGAGGGCGAAATCCTCTTCTACGTGGTGATCCCCCGCTCCCTCCTCTCATTCGTGGAGAAGCAGATCACCTCCTTCTATCCCGATGCCGTGATCGATGAGGTGGAGGATTACAACATCTTCACCAAGGAATCTTCCACAGCCTCTGCGTACCTCTACGCTTCGCAGGCTTCGTTCAAGCCGATCAAAACGTACGAGGTGATGAAAACCGATCCCCTCAATGCCATCACGAACGCCTTCAGTAAGCTCCATGCAGATGAGGGCGCAGCCGTGCAGATCATGCTGCGGCCGATGAAATCCGGCTGGCACAAGAAGGCGAGGAAGGAAGCGCAGAAGCTTTTGAATCCAAAGAGCAGGCATATCTCGGGGTTGAATCCTCTGATCTGGCTCTCTGCCATGTACACCACGATGACGCAGGGCACCGCGCTCTTTAAGCTGGAGAGCGGCGAGGAGCGATCGACCGGAGAGCGGGTTTCGCAGTTGACGGAGGAACTGAGCAAGACGATGGATATGAAGGCAAATTCTCCCGGCTACGCTGCGGTAGTACGCATTGTGACTTCCTCCGGGAACCAGCGGAAAGCACGTGAGCAGCTCGAGAACATCATCGGGGGATTCACACAGTTCTCGGATATTGCAGGTTCCTGCCTCTTCCGGAGCCGTCACCACCACCACCAAAAGCTCATCGTGAACTTTATCCGCCGGAGCCCCCGTCGCCCATTTCTGCTCTGGCTCCATCGCAAGCAGATGATCCTCTCCGCATTCGAAATCGCGGGACTCTTCCACTTCCCCAATATCACCTACAACAAGGTTCCCACGATTAAGTGGCAGAACTACAAGATTATCCCTGCGCCAAAGAACGTCCCAAAGACTCTTTCTGAGGCAGGAGGAGATGCGGTGAAGCTTGGCACCAACATCTACCGCGGAGAGAAGCATGATATCTATATGAAGTTCAAAGATCGCTTCCGCCACTTCTACATCATCGGACAAACCGGAACAGGAAAATCCACGATGATCATTAACCTGGCCATGCAGGACTTTCTGCAGGGGAATGGCTGTTGCGTGGTGGATCCGCACGGCTCGCTCGTGGAAGCACTCCTCCCCAGGATCCCGAGGGAACGTGCAGATGATGTGATCTACTTTAACCCCTCGGATACGGAGCGCCCGATGGGTCTCAACATGCTGGAGGGGAAGAGCGAAGAGGAACGTGATCTCATAGCACTCGATGCCATGAATATGATGGTGAAAATGTTCGGAGAGGAGATCTTCGGCCCCCGCATCCAGGATTACTTCCGGAACGGCTGCCTGACGCTCATGGCAGATGAGGAAGAAGGGGGCGCAATCACGGATCTCGTGCGCCTCTTCACGGATGACGAGTGGCAGCGCTACAAGACGACAAAAGTGCGGAACCCGATCGTGAAGTCCTTCTGGGAGAAGCAGATGGCAGCCACCGGCCAGCGCGAAAAACAGGAGATGATCCCCTACTTTGCGGCGAAGTTCGGCCAATTTACAACGAACACCCTCATCCGCAATATCGTGGGGCAGGTGAAATCTGCATTCGACTTTAGCGATGTAATGGCGAAGAAAAAAATCCTCCTGATGAACCTGAGTAAGGGTCTCATCGGTGATATCAACTCGCAGCTCCTCGGTATGATGGTCGTAAATAAGGTGCAGGTTGCCGCCATGCGCCGTCAGCAGATGCGCGATGAAGATCGTATTCCCTTCTTCCTCTACATCGATGAATTCCAGAACTACGTCACAGAATCCCTCGAATCCATCCTCTCCGAGGCGAGGAAGTACAAGCTCGGTCTCTGCATGGCGCACCAGTACCTGGATCAGCTGGAGAAGGAGAACAAATTGAGCTCGAGCGTGAACTTGAAAGGTGCGGTGTTCGGGAACGTGGGAACGATGATGTTCTACAAGATCGGCGCACAGGATGCTGAGTTCTGCGCTAAAGAAATGGCACCCGCGTTCAGCGAGTCGGATCTCGTAAATATTGATAAGTACAAAGCGGTAATGAAGCTCTCCGTGGATACGCAGCCCTCGGCACCATTCTCGATCATTCCAGAAAACCCCTATGCGGTAAAAGGCGATGATGCTGCAGCAGAAGCCTACAAACAGCTCTCGCGCCTCACCTACGGACGCGATAAAAAGTTCGTAAGTCGCGAGATTGAGCGCCGAATCGGGGCTTCGATGATCTCCCCGGCTCCCGGCGCGGCAGGCGCGATGCCTCCATCGTTGATGTAGAGACGCGCCAACACACGTGGGAGATAGTGGCTCCACTCTAAGAGCTTTCCATGACGAACGCTGCGGCGCGTCTCATGCTGCAATGACGATACGGAGACGCGCCGTTTTGGTAAGCATGGAAAACACTGAGCTGTAGCTCATCAATGATCCAGTCGTGTTGGCGCGTCTCTACAACCCCAAAGACCAATGTATGCGACAAGCATCGCAAGACTGAATGATCCCACTTTGAGGAAGAGGAGAATGCCAAGGTGGAAGAAAATTCCTGCGATGATGAGTACTCGCTTCAGCTCTTTGTGGTATTTGAAGTTTGGGATGAGGAGAAAAATCCAGAGGAGCTCAAAAATCATCGTGAGGTAACAAAAGAGTGGGGAGAGAGCACGGATGAGTTCTTTGGGAAGAGAGAATCTCGCAAAATCCGGATTGAGGAAGGTGATCGTAATTGCGGTTCCATCGAGCCAGCTCGTTCCAAGGAGCTTCCACCAGAGGGAGGAGAGGTAGATGAGGATGATCTGCCAAAGAAGCAGGCGGTAGGGCCAAATCGGTATTGTCTTTGAGGGAGAAGTCCCCTCAAGGAGAGAAGTCACCATCAGCAAAAACCCGATGTTATACAGGAGCACATCCCCTCCTCCCATCAGGATGGGATTCCTATGGTGGAAGGAGTGGAGGAGGAGCATGCAGAGAATGAGCGCTCCACGGGTTCGAATACCGAGGAGAACGGCAAAAAGTGAGAGGAGGAGAACGATGTAGAGGGCAAAGACAAGCTGAGGATCTGTAATGAAGTGGAGGAGAGAGAATCGTGGAAAAAGGGCGAGTGAAAAAATATCTGGAGTGATGAGGAGGAAGCTCTCCTTGGAATAGAACCATGCAACATCTGGCCACTGCGAGAGGAATGTCCCGAGGGTGAGCGCTGCCCACGCAATCCGCATCCACTGGAACGATTTCGCAGGAATGCGTTCAAATAAAAATCGATCAATGGCAGGAGGGATGATCATGATTCAGGTAGAGCGCAGGAAACAGAAACATCCGCGAACTCCCGAGATTCCATGGGATCAAGAACCTGCGTGACGCGCTTTTGAAGATGGAGAAGTGTTCCCGGGGGGAAATCCCACCGCGTGCAGAGGGAATGCAAAAATGCCCTCCGTGCTTCCACGTACTTTTCTCCATCGCGGGAGAGAAATCGAAAAAATTTGAAGGTGTTTGTGCGGCTATACCATGGAATGCTATGGGGAGTGATCGCACGCGATTCCAATGTTCCAGAGGGCGTTAGACTCTCCACGGTAAAGAGGATGCTTTCCTTAAAAGGATCAGGTGCAAATAAGTTCCAGTTCTGCCATTGCGCCGTGGCATTGATGTACATGTTTGTCATCGGCTGAAAGAAGAACCGTACTCCCCGTGTGAGCGGATTCTCTACATCCGAAGGAATACTCTCCACGCCGATCGAGAACGCATGGAGCGCAAAGAAGAGGAGAACGATCCAGTGCTTTAGGGTGCTTCCCATGGCTATAGAGTGCAGGAGAACCCGGATTCCCTGAAGCACTCGCCTAGCTCAAGTCCTAGCCCAAACCCCCAATCTCTGCTATAATTAAATGAATATCTCGAACCAAAATTCATGGCTGAAACACCAAAAAAGAAACCACAATCCGGCCCGCCCCCCGTAGCGCGAAGCGCAAAGGGGGGGATCCTCGATGCTCTGCTTGGCACAAGTGGAGGAAGCGGCAAAGCTGCATCTCCAAAGAGCGGCGGATTCCTGGATCTCCTGCTTGGAGCGCACCCCACAAAAAAGGCAACACCCAAGAAAGGAGATGCTGATGATGGCATTACCGACGAAGAGGTGAAGACGGTGGAAAAGCTCTACGAAGAGGGCATTCAGAAAGCACTTGATATCATCGCGCCATCGGCACTCGAAATCGGCGTACGGAAGATTGAGCTCGGTGATGGCACCATCGCACGAACGTTCTTTGCCTATAACTGGCCAAGCCAGATCCACCCGAATTGGCTGGCACCGATTGTGAACTACGAGGCAGCGATGGATATTGCAGAATTCATCTACCCAGCACCAAGTGCCGCCGTGATGAAGATGCTCAAGCGCAAAGTCACAGAGATGCGCTCCTCGCTCACCATGCGTCGCGAGAAAGGGCTCTCGCGTGATCCACAGCTCGAAGCCGCACTCCAGGATGCAGAAGAGCTCCGCGATCTTCTGGCGCGTGGATTTGAGAAGCTGTTTGAATTTGGCCTCTACATCACGGTTTATGCAGATACCGAGGAGAAGATGAAGAAGATCCAGGCGGATCTGGAATCGATTCTCGGCGGAAAACTGGTGCTCATGAAAGCCGCGGACTTCCAGATGGAGCACGCGTGGAACTCGACGCTCCCCTTGGCCCTGGATGAGCTCGAAATTAGTAGAAATATGAATACCGCACCGCTCGCGACGAGCTTCCCCTTCAGTAGCTCCGACTTAACGAGCGATCAGGGCATCCTCTACGGCATTAATAGGCACAACGAATCTCTGGTGATCTTCGATCGCTTTAAGCTCCCGAATGCCAACTCTACGGTCTTTGCAACCTCCGGCGCGGGAAAATCGTACTGTGTGAAGCTGGAAGTCATTCGGTACCTGATGATGGATACCGCTGTCTACATCATTGATCCCGAGAACGAATACACCGAGCTCGCGCATGTGATGGGAGGCACCGCAGTGCCGCTCTCGATCCAGAGTAATTACCAAATCAATCCTTTTGATCTCCCGAAAGCAGTGAAGGCGGATGATGAGGATTCAAAGCCAGGTGAGCTTTTGCGGAGCGCTGTGATTAATCTCCATGGACTTCTGAAGCTCATGATCGGGAAAACGAGCTCCGAGCAGGAGGCAACCCTCGATAAGGCAATCCTCGATACCTATGCGCTCAAAGGGATCACGCTCGATACAGAGGATCCCTCGGCCAAAGAACCCCCCACCCTCCATAACCTGGTGGATGTACTGATGACAACCGAGGGTGGCGAGCAAATGGCAAAGATTTTGCAGAAGTTCACCGAGGGGAGCTTTGCAGGGCTCTTCAATAAGCAAACCAATATCGATGTGAACGCCGATCTCATGGTATTCCAGACACGTGATCTTGAGGAATCACTCCGCCCCATGGCGATCTACATCGTTTTGAACTTCCTGTGGAACAAGGTACGGAGTTCCCTCCGAAAACGCATCATCGTCATGGATGAGGCATGGAACATCATGCAGTACGAGGATTCTGCACGGTTCCTCTACGGGCTCATTAAGCGCGCCAGAAAATACTACCTTGGGATAACGACAATCACACAGGACGTGGAGGACTTCATGAATTCTCCTTATGGGAAACCAATTGTCACAAACGCCGCAATGCAGATTCTTCTTAAGCAGGCGCCTTCCGCAGTCGATGCACTGCAGAAAGCATTCAATCTCACAGAGGGCGAAAAGTTCCTACTCCTCAATGCAGGAGTCGGCCAGGGCGTGTTCTTTGCTGGCCGCAAGCACGTTGCGATTCAAATTGTGGCAAGCCCCAAAGAACATGAGATTGTGACCACGAATCCAGAGGAACTTTCGCGGAGGAAAGCGCAGGTGAAAGCAGAGAAGGCGCAGGATATGGAGAGAGATGCGGCTGCGAAGCTGAAAGCCGAAGGGCAACCCAAAAAGGAGTCCCCAAAAAAAGAATCCTCTGATCTCTTCGCGGCACCTCCACCACAGGAAAAGGAAGAGGAAACGAAGAAAGAGGATTAGAGAGCATTACTCCCTTCCTCCACGATCTCATCTCCCATCACTTCTTCCGCTCGAAGGATGAGTCTCTTTAACGTTGTTCCCACCGGGACGCACGTCATTAATGTACTCATGCGCTTCTCATTTGGTTGTGCGAGGACCGAGACATCGCGTGGAGAAACTTCGAACTTCTCGGTAATACGATAGCGGTAGAGCTCGCCCTGGTAGAAGACGGAGTACTCATCACCAACTTCGAGCGAAGGGAGGAGCGCAAACACTGCGTTGTATTTGCTCTCGACCCAGGGGTAGTTACTGCTATGGCCCGTGAGGAAGAGGTTCCCGATCTCGCCAGGACTCGCAGTACCCGGGTAATGTACAACGCCATACCGCAATGCATTCTGGATATCCTCATCGAACATATCAAAATCTCCTCTACGGAGTGCGTGATCTGGGACCTCCACAATCGGGACGTTCTTCCCGATTTTTGGGATCACAATGCGGTTATCGGGGGGTGCGACCTTGGGGATCATCGAGAGGAGACTGAGATCATTCCCGGCTCTCGGGAGTGAGTTTGGTGCAGGGAGGAGCTTCTCTCTGAGGAAAGGATTCGAGACAGTAGTGAGGAGTGCACTATCGCGCTTGTAACTCTCCGGGAAGAGGGAAGCGCGGATCATCTGCCTGTAACTCCCAAAGTTGAGCGAGAGGAAGAGGAGAAGGAATACCGTTGTGAATGTTCCAACAAATCGGAATGATTCAGAGGCAAAGCGCATACGAGAATTGCCCTTATGGAATTTCTGAAAGAAGAGAACTGATCGTGGAGAACCGTGATGCTCCACTTCTTGAGGAATTTCTCGGAGCTCCTTTGGAATCTCCCTGAATTCAAGTTCAGAAGAAATATCACTCTCAAGAACTTCTTCTACAATTTCCTCTTCGCACCCCTCACGATACGTGAGAACAATGTTTCCCTCTCCGTCATACTGAACGATGTAGGGTGTGTTTTTTGGCACTTTTTATGGGAATTTGAATACGAGGATTTCCTCTTATTATAGCAGAAAAAGACCGTTTTTCACAGGAATCTTCTTCTTCGGATTTCCGTTTAGGAATAGTCTTTTAGAACTGCAGTGGAACTGCAGTACAGGTACCCCCGCGTCGCACTGAGCTTAGGCTCTCTGTGGCGCGGGATTTTTAGACGTGCGCGGGAACAATATATCGAGCAATATTTTTCTCCATGCGCTTCGTCACATCTCCCTCTTCCACTTCAAACTTCTTCCCCGTCATACGTTCATAGAGATCAATGTATCGAGTGGCGAGCATCACTCTCGCCTCATCCGTGACTGTGGGCTTCAGTTTTCCATACTCAAAGCCTTGCTCGCGGAGCCACAACCGAAAGAATTCTTTATCCAGACTCTCTGGCTCCTCACCCTTCGCGAATCTCTCTTCATAGGTCTTTGCAATCCAGTAGCGTGAAGAATCGGGAGTGTGGACCTCATCTCCTACTCGTAAGACCCCGTCTTTGTCATAACCCATCTCGTACTTGGTATCGACGAGGATGAGGCCGCGCTCCAGAGCCACTTTCTGCCCCTTACGGAAGAGGGCAAAGGCATGCTTTTTCAGCTCTTCAATTTCCTCTGGAGTCGTCACACCCATCGCAATCAGTTCCTCGGGACTCGCCGAGACATCGTGTCCGGTTTCTGGCTTTGTGGAAGGCGTAAAGATGATCTCATCAAACTTTTGGTTCTTCACCATGCCCTCTGGGAGTGGATTCCCACAGAAGTTCCGAACACCGTTCTTATAGTTCACCCATGCAGAGGTAGAGGTGGATCCCGTGAGGTACGCTCGAACCACAACTTCTACCTTCACCATCGTGAGCTTCTTTGCGATTGTGACATTTGGATCCGGGACTTCGATTACGTGCGTTGGCATCACATCCTTGATCTGATCAAACCACCACGCACTCATTTGGTTTAAGGCCTGCCCTTTGAGCGGAATGGTGCACCAATCCTCATCGAATGCGGATTGTCGATCGGTGGAGATCAGGATCACCCGATCCCCTTCTGTATAGACATCGCGTACTTTGCCCTGGTAGCGTGCCCCAAGACCCGGGAAGTTCGTCTTTTGAATCGTGTTCGTAAGGAAAGGCTGGATGCGTGAGGGATCAATCATGCTAGAATATTATCACAATGCGCATAGTAATCTTCCTCGCCTCGGAATCCGATAAAGAATACGGCGATAAAATTGAGGAAGTCCTTAAAGAATTCGGGGTTCCTTCGGAAACAATCATTGCCTCAGCCCATAAAGTGCCGGAGAAGGTCTACGCAAAGATTGAGGAATTGAACGCAAGCAAAGAACCAACAGTCATTATCACCTGCGTTGGCATGAGTAACGGCATAGGAGGGGTTCTGGCAGGTTCTGCGGTTCACCCCGTGATCGTGTGTCCGATCTTTAAGGATCAATCGGATTACCTCGTCAATATCCATTCCTCACTCCAGATGCCAAGCGATGTCCCTGCGATGACGGTCTTAAATCCGAAGAACGCCGCTCTTGCGGCGGTGAGGATTCTCGCGGAAACGGATGAGGAACTGAGGAAGAAAATGGTGGAGAGGATTGAGAGGGTGAAGGCGAAGTATAAGTGAAAAGTAAGGAGGTAAGGAGGTAAGGGAGTAAGGAGGTAGAGAGTTATTTCGAATTACTTCCTTACTTCAATACTTCCTTACCTTCGTCATCTATTCTCATAGCATTTCTTTCTCATCTATACTTCGCACATGCCCTTCTGGCAGAACCTCGATCTCCTTCCTTCTTCGGTTCGCGAGAGCGCCCGGGAAAAGCCCAAGCGATCACCCAAAGAATACGCAGAGGGTCGTGAGCGCTTTCAGGAACAATTAAAGGAAGCAACGGAGAAAACAAAATTGAACGAAGCTTCAGCTGAAGTCCTCCTTTACATCGAACTCAACGAAGAGGAACTCAAGGAGAGAATGCAGAAGGAGAATTTGCAGGATCTTACACAGGAGTTTAGGAGTTACGATGCAA
>DATDWC010000052.1:0-6634 GCA_035289805.1 Candidatus Peribacterales bacterium
CCTTTAGGACCATACGCAATTCCCGAGAAGTGCATGTGCATGTTTCGAAGCGATTTCTTCCCAAGATATTTTTCATAGATATCAAATATTTCCTCCCATTCCTTTGCAGAATTCCATTGCCCATTCGATCTCGCATGCATGTGTGCAGAATCAACGCAGGGGTAGATATCGAATTCCTTACTCAGTTTAAGAACTTCTTCCAATGTTCCAAACTGACTCGGCTTTCCCATCGTTTCATACGCTAAATTTACATCAGGGAAGAGTTTTCGTTTCTGCTTCATGATCTCCTCTGTGGCACTCTGTACCTTTGCATAGGCTTCCCCAGGTTCATCACCACCGTAGAACGCGGGGTGCACGCACACAGATTTGGCACCACAGATTTGCCCCATCGTGAGCGCTGCAAGAATTCTCTTTTTACTAGCAGTAATAATCGAGGCATCTTTTGAGTTCAAATTCACATAGTACGGTGCATGGATCGTAAGGGTTATGCCAAGTGACCGGGCTTTTTCGCCAATCGTCTCTACATGCTCCACATTCTTTGGAACAGCCTGTACCCACTCAAGTTCCATTGCCGTTATTTTAAGCTCCTTACAACGATCAAGACCTTTTAAAGATCCCGCTGAAGCAGGTGTGGATGCGGGTGTGCCGGGGCACGAAAAACTGAGCATAGGAGAAGTGTATCAAGACTTGGTACCATACATGCCATGGAGGACTTTCCTATTCCTGTAGAAGCTATGCGAGAAATGCATGTAAAAAGACTTCTCGAAAGCAGAATTCCTTCATGCTAAATCCTATGCCCATTAATAAAAACATTATTGATCAAACCTTCGATACTCCGTATGGGAAGCAAGCCTATCACCTTGTCGAAGGTCTGACTGATGCAGGTTACGATGCATGGTGGGTTGGTGGGGGAGTGCGCGACATGTTCATGGGAAAAATCCCAAAGGATATCGATATTGGAACGAACGCTAAGCCTCCAGAAGTGAAGAATATTTTTCCAAAACATAATGATGAATCTGCGGCACTTGGAAGTATGCGGGTGACTTTGGGTGGGGAGACTTTCGAAGTCACAACCTTCCGCGAGGATGATGAGGCAAGTGATGGGAGGCATCCGGAATCTATTCGGTTTTCCACCAAAGAGAAAGATGCGCTCCGTCGTGATATTACGATTAATGCGCTCTACTACCACCCGATCTCCCGTGAACTCTTTGATCCCACAGGTGGAGAAGGGGATTTAAAAGAACGGCTCGTGCGGATCATTGGGGATCCGGATAACAGGATCAAGCATGATGCTCTGCGGTTGCTACGCGTGATCCGCTTTCGAGCACTCATCGAGGGGCAATATCATCCAGAGACCTATCAAGCTCTCCATCGCAATGCTGCAATGATTAAAATTCTCTCAGGAGAGCGACTTATGAGTGAGTTCGAGAAAATGCTGCTTGGACCAAGTCCCGCCCGTGCGCTCGAAGATCTGTGGGAAACGGATATTTTGGAACACATGATTCCGGAGCTTCATGCATGCAAAGGCGTCGCACAACCTGCGGATTATCACAGGGAAGGAGATGTCTGGGAACACATTTTAAGAGTTGCAAGAGCCTTCACCGAAGATCACAGCCTCGATGTGCGTATCGGAGCCATCTTTCACGATTGCGGCAAAGCAAAAACATTCGCACGCAAAGAACGAATTCGATTCGATGAGCATGCATCGATTTCGGCGGATCTTACAAAAGACGTTCTCGATCGCTTGAAAGTCCCATCAAGGCGCCGCGAAAAAATCTGCTGGCTCATACGGCACCACATGATGATGGGATCGTTCTATGATCCAATAGGAAAGCAGGAAATAGCGGAGGAGAGTAAGGCGCGCTGGTATTACCATCCGTACTTCCCGGAGCTTTTGCAGCTTTTTTGGCTCGATGTTGCAGGAACAGATCCCTCCGATTTTTCCTTTTGCAACAAAATCGAAAAGGATTACCACCGGTTCCTCGATTCTCACCCACGACCTCCAAAAGTCCTCCTCACAGGGGAGGAGGTGATGGAACTCCTTGGAATCGGACCGGGAGAGAAAGTTGGGGAGATTTTAAAAAAGCTCTACGAGAAGCAGATCAAGAAAGAGGTGACGACGAAGGAGGAGGCACGAGAATTTGCGAAGCTGCTAGCGGAGAGCGGCGAGCTATGAGCATTCAAGAAGCTCTCAGCTCATAGCTCCTGTGCCACCGCCTCATCCTTCCCCATGTACGTTGGTTTTGCGAGTGGGATCATGGCATTGATCACAGGATCCGTAAGCATTGTCTCGAGTGCCTGAGCTTCTGCAATATGCATTTTGAGGACTTCTTCGGTGAGCAGGAGCTGCGAGCGCTCGCGCTCGAGGGTGCGGAGCTTGTACCCCTTGGTTGCGTTGTAGTTCTCGTTGAAGAGAATGAGGAGCGCGAGGAGAACGATGAGAGCTCCCGTAATGAAGAGGAGCGTCGCTGTGCTTGTCGTCACCATCCGACCGAGCGTTTGACGGCGGATAGGAAGCGCGGAAGCTGGTGAAAAGAGTGCAAACATTTAGAGCTTTTTTAGGATCCGGAGGATGGCACTGCGGGAGCGGGGGTTCCTCCCCACCTCCTCCATAGTCGGTTTTATGGGCTTTTTCGTCAAGAGCTCGTAGCTCGCGAGCTTTCCCCCTTGCGTGAGACCGGAGAAACGCTCCTTGACCATTCGATCTTCGAGCGAGTGGTAGCTTATGACACCCATGCGCCCACCCTGCGAGAGGAGGAGGGGACCATGTTCCAGGAGCACAGAGAGCGCACCAATTTCGTCATTCACCGCTATGCGAAGTGCCTGAAAAATCTGTGGTAAAAACTTTTTCGTTCTCCATGTAAAGACTTTTTCTGCAAGAAGAACAAGATCAGAGCTCCGCTCCAATCGCTTTGCACCTCGCTCAGCAAGAATCGCCTGCACAAATAATCGAACATTGGGGAGCTCTCCGTACTCGGTAAATATTCGGAGGAGCTCACCTTCGCTCGCTTCAGAGAGAAGCGCAGAAGCCGGACGTCCGCTCATCTGATCAAAACGGCAATCGAGTGGTGAAACACTTCGAAAGGTGAACCCCCGGAGTGGATCATCAATGTGCACTGAACTTAAGCCAAGATCTGCAAAGAGGATATCGCACTGTGGCACGGCTGTCCCAGCCGTGCTTCGTACCTGAGAGAGAAGGATGGGCAAATCTCGAAAGTTTCCATAGATGAGCGTCACATTCTTTCCCTGGAGATTTTTCCGTGAAGTTTCCAAATTCTTTTGATCCGCATCGATGCCAATTAGCCTTCCCTTTGATCCAATTCTCTCGAGGAACCCCATCGCATGCCCTCCAAGCCCAAGAGTCACATCAATGACAACTTCTCCGCTTTTCGGATCGAGTGATTCAAGTGCTTCCCGAAGGAGAACAGGGGTGTGTTCCACTGAGTTATTGTACACAAAATTTGATCAATCGCAATCTACGCTGCCTTTTTCCTCTCTCCCATTCTCCGGAGTCGATTCATCCCCTTCACAAGGAAGAAAAGCGCAACCGCGATAATCGCAAAGCTAAGGATTTCGTTCAAAAACATTCCGTAGTTTAGCGTAGGGAGACTGAGCTCCTTGGCCTCTGCCAAGGTGGTAGCAGAATCAGAGAACGAGAGATCGATGAAGAGATTGCTGAAATCCTTTCCCCCCATGAGTGCCCCAATCAGAGGCATGAAGATGTCGTTTACGAGCGAAGTCACAATCTTCTGGAATGCAGCTCCAACGATCACACCAATGGCCAAATCCATGGCATTGCCCTTTACCGCGAATTCCCGGAATTCTTGGAGGATTTTCATAGATGAGTAAGAAAGATAGAGAATCTATACTTCATATGCAAATTGAGCATAGGAATCCTGTGATAAACTTTCTCATAGGCTCACACCTTGGAGAGGTGGCAGAGTGGCCGAACGCACCGCACTGCTAATGCGGTATACGGGTAATACCGTATCGAGGGTTCGAATCCCTCCCTCTCCGCCATCAAAGTTAGAGGAGCAGAATGCTGCATATCGTCCCGTAAATCACCACACTCAACATATCCTGCACTACCGTTGCAATGGGTCCGGAGCCGACCGCTGGGTCTTCGTGCACTAGCTGCATGATCTCCGTAATGAGGAGTGCGATGAGCGGGGCGGAAGTGACGGCGGTGAACATGGAGAAGCCAACGCTGAGCGAGAGCAAGGTATCCTTGAGCCACCACTCCGCGATGAATCCCGAGATGATTCCGAAAACCACACCCAACACCAATCCCAGAGCCATCTCTTTTACCAAATATCGATGGAAACTTGCTCTCCCGGACCGCAGATCCCGTGAGTAAATGGACTGGGTCTGCGTACCGATGGCATCGGCCATGTAGATGATGAAAGGGAGGAAGTACGCAACCTGTATATTTTTGGAGAGCACCTGCTCGAACTGGGAGGTTAAAAACGATATCGCGATTCCAAGGAAGAGCCCGAAGAGAAGAGAAGGGGACCTCAATCGAATAAGTGTACGTACGGATTCCGTATCGTCATCGGCATATTCGATAGATTGTTTGTGGTTCATGGCGAGAGTGTAGCGGAATGTATTCCTGATGGCGGAGGGAGTGAGATTCGAACTCACGAGGAGCTATACGCCCCTAGCAGTTTTCAAGACTGCCGCCATAGACCACTCGGCCACCCCTCCAATGACATTTTACTCCATGTGCACATTCCTTCGATACCTATAGAGAAGCAAAGCGGCAATAACCGCTCCCACTGCATTCGATACGAGATCCCACCCAGTATTCTCGTACCCTCCCACATTCGTCTCCGGTATCAGGAGCACCGCAATGAATTCGATGATCTCGTTCATGGCTCCAAGCCCCATACCCGCAAAAACACAGAGCGCAAGAAGACCAACCGTTGGCTGAATCCTCTTTTGCATTGCCCCTTCGAGGCAGAGGAAGCAGAGCCATGTTGCAACGCCGAATCCGTACGCATGAACGAGCTGATCGTATTTGAGCACATCAGGAATGATCCAGAGGCTGTAGAACACCGGCTTTGTTCCATGGAAGGGGAGCCCTGAGGGCAATGGAACAATACCGCCAATCATATGCAAGAGTCCCCACAGCGAGAGCGCCCAGAGGACTGATTGCGGTAAGTGAACGCGGCGATCTACGACGAGCGCAATGACGCCAAGAATAACTATCACAGCGATGTAGTACAGAAATTCTAAATTTCCTAAGACGAGAGAAGCGACCGTAGCCGTAGCAAGATACAGAAGAGTAAAAGCGCCAACAAAGAAGATGTTTTTGTTCATAGGGATCCACCGGTGTTCATACCATTCTCATTAGCCTGCGTATTCTTACGGCGCTGATACTGTGTCACTACTTCCGAAATTCTTGCGGCAACATCTTTAGCATCCGAAACATAATTGAGGGTGATTTTTTCTTTCCCTCCGCCCTCTTTGAGGCTCACCACAATCCTCCCAAAACCGAAGAGATCCCAGAATTGTGTATCGGAGCTTACAGAAGCGATGTTTTCGTGATGTATGGGCATGACCTTCTGCCGAATGAGCGATGTCTGATCTGTGAGCACCACGCGATCGGTGGTGACAAAGATAAAATCAAATCTCCAATCAATGAATGCTCGAAAAATCGTCACGAATACAAAGAAGAACCAGATCGTAGAAAGAATAGGAACGACGAATTCCATTGGCGCATTCATGTACCACCCAACAACACCAATCCCAAAGAGGATCACGGTGTAGATGACTTCTCGAAGACTGGCAAAGAAGAACGACGCGCCGTGGTAGTAGACAGTGAGAATTTCTCCTTCGCCCTCGCTGATGAAGCGATTCTTGATTTTATTCACGTTTGTCTCGAGTGCGAGGATCCGCATTAAGGGGAAGTGTACTCTTCTACCACTCCGTATGGAACTTTCCCTCCCTATCGACCCTCTCGTAGCCATGCGCTCCAAAGAAATCCCGCTGCGCTTGGGTAAGATTCTGCGGCAGACGATCCCAGGAACTCCCCTCAAAATATGCAAGCGAGGCGCTCATAGCAGGAAGAGGCACGCCTGCAAGAATGCCCTTGCTCATGAGGCGGAGCCACGTTCCAAATTGTTTACGGAACTCTTTTACAAATGCGTGAGCAAGAATGAGATTCTCAAGTTCCGGATTTTTGGCAAAAGCCTCGGAAATAGTGCAGAGCAGGGTAGAACGGATGATGCAGCCCCCACGCCAAATACGACTAATCTCGGAGAGATTCAGATTCCATTGGTACTCACGGTTTGCTTTTTTTATGAGCGCCATCCCCTGTGCGTAGGAACAGATCTTGCTTAAGAAAAGCGCTGATCGTACCTCTGCCGGATCCACCGACGGAGTCTCTACCTTCACACCATTCATTTCCTTGTGTGCCTTTATTCGTTCTTCTTTGAGTGAGGAGATGAGTCGCGCATCGACAGCCGCTGTGATCGTAGGAACAGGAACGCCAAGATCGAGCGCAGCTTGCGTCACCCATTTCCCCGTTCCTTTTTGTGCCGCCACATCTTGAATCACATCGATCAGATACGCATCGCTCACTGTATCTTTCTTCCGGAAAATCTTGGCGGTGATTTCGATGAGGAACGACTCT
>DATDWC010000053.1:0-10255 GCA_035289805.1 Candidatus Peribacterales bacterium
CCGCATCCTCTCCATACCGGTTACACCGGATTTGATGTAAAGCGCTCTCTGACGAAGGGGGAAATCTTCACCTTCAAATTCGATCGCATGGGTTCATTCGGATTCCATAACCACGTACACACGTCTCATCGTGGAACAATCGTGGTGGAGGAATAAGCAGGAAAGCTCCTCCCCTCTTTTATCTTTTTTCCCCTCTCATGATGAATCATCATATCCCCAATCGCATCAGCACCGTTCATCATCACTTCTCATTCCATGACTCAAATGAGCTGCGGGAAAAATACGGCTTCGAAAATATTGCGGCAGTAATCGCGTTGTGCCTCTTCCTCATCACAGTACTCTCCTCGGTGCTTTCGTTCTTCTTGGAGTAGGAAGAGAGCTTCTTCAGTCGTCACACTCGGGACTCCTGAGAAAAACAGGAGTTCCGTTTTTTCATTCGTTTGGTGTCCTGAATGCGACTGTGGAGGTCTGCTTTGGAGCAGATCGTAGCGGCGATAATACCCATTAGGAGTTTATGTCTGATCACTCCTCGATCATTCAGTCTCCTTCAGGCTCATTCTTGGATGAGAAATGGCTTGACGCGGAGAGCTCAAAAATTATGTATATTTGAATTCAGTGGGTTGATATTGCTGCATTGCGGTGCTGCATGCACCGAAAGAGGGACAGTTCGTGCTGCCCCCTTTCGTCATTCTGTGAGTCTTTAGATGCTCGTGCGTTCCACCGCTGCAGCGCGAATGCTCCGGACGCTCATTCTTTGTTTGCCTGCGTTGAGAATCCTTGCACTTGTCTGGTTGCCAATCTGCGACGGGAGTAGAACTCCCTTTTTGTTTTGCTGGCGCTGCAGTGCCTTCTTCTCCTGCCGCGTGGAGGGCTTGGCGGCCGCCGGCACCGTGCGGGTGACCGGACGATTCCGGTTCAGCTTGCCACACTCCACGGTGCGCTTGAGAAGCGCGGTGCGCTCGCTGCGCAGGGAGTCTGTAAATGCGCGGCGTTCCTGCAGCCATACGGAGAGCGCAATGCCTTTGCGCGGATGCGCTTTCTCCCACGTCCGCAGCCGCGTTTTCTGATCCTGAACGATGCTGTTTGCCTGCTGGATCTGGCTACAGGGAATGGAAGTGGATGATGTTTCTGCGGTCTTGGCGGCCAGAGCAGGCGTTGCGGCGAGAAAGAACATACAGGTGGCTGCCGCGGAAAGTGCCCTGCGCACCATGCGGGAAGTGAATGAGGAAACCATAAAAAATTGGAGGAATGAAGTAGAAGTAATGTTATGACACGCAACATCACCGATTCTTACGGCGATATTTGCGCGGGTTGTGCTATGCGCATTCCCTTTCTACTATCATGGGTATGGACTGCATTCGGGCTTCCGAAAATGCGAGGGAAGAATTTACGAAGGCGTACTGGAAATATGTCGATGCCATCTTCCGGCACTGTTACGTCCGAGTGCGCGACCGCGAAACTGCCAACGATCTGACGCAGGACGCTTTCATTCGAGCATGGGAGTTCATTGCGCGGGGCAACGATGTCGACAACATCCGGGCGTTTCTCTATACAATCGCAGGGAACCTTGCGATAAACGAATTGAACAAACGCAAAAGACGTAAGACCGACTCTCTGGAGGAGTTACAGGAAGCGGGATTCGATGTGGGAGCCGAGGATGACCGACAGGAGCGCGAGCAGGTCGCGGAGGAGCGGCGCGCTCTTGCCAGACTCCACGAGATCCCTTCGCCCTATAGGGAAGCCTTGATCCTGCGATATGTGGACGGCTTGTCGCCGACGGAAATCGCCGCAATCACCGGCGAAACACCGAATGTCATTTCGGTCCGTCTCCACAGGGGCAAACAATATCTCCGAACTCTTCTTTCATCATGATTGCCTCCTTTTTCCCTTCAGCGTACGGTGTAAGAAAGTGTTCTTTTCCCTGTCTTAACTAGGACATGTTTCCCTTGAGATCGTACTTCAGCGGGATTCGCGCGATGCGCATGCGCATCAAAGACCGAGATGCTGCGTTCCGGAAAGTATCTGTGTTTATGGATACACATCCGGTTCCGGAGTATTTGCCGATCCGCGAGGTGTCGGTTTCTTTCCGGGTGAAGCTCCTCTTCAAGTCACTTCGACATGTGACTGCGTTCGCATGCGTCCTTCTCCTAGCGACGGGTGGCACCACAGCGGTGCTCGCGGAACAAGCTCTTCCCGGTGATTCCTTGTACACCTACAAGGTGGAATTTGTGGAAGAACTCATCGAAATGGTTTTGAGCGTTTCCCCGAATGCAGAAACGGAATGGCAGGTGAAGCGTGTGGAGCGACGTCTTCAGGACTCCATACACTCCGCTTTGGATGGTCAGCTCGATGAAAAGTCGGCGGTGCTGCTTGTGCAGCGGATGGAGGATTATGCGCTGAACGTGCATAATGACATTACGGAACTCGTTGATCATGGAGAGGTAGCGGATGCCGCAGATGCGGCGCTGGAACTCGAAACTTCGCTCGATGGGTATCACACACTCCTGGAGCAGGTTTCCGAAGATCTTCCCGATTCCTCTTCCATACTTTCCACTATGGATTTCTTTATCGCAGAAGTAATCGAAACACACGATGAAGCCATGGAGGTTCGGACGATGCTCGAAGCAGATGTAGCTACTCTCGTGGAAAGTGACCCAGAGCTCGTTGGGGAGCAAATCGTCGAAGCAGAAGCCGTCATCAGTGAAGTTGCGGAAGCTCTCGAGGATACGACCACAGATATGGAAGAAGGCATGTTGAGGGAAGTGAAGTTATCCATGCAGAATGCACGGTCATTCCTTGCCGAATCCGGCAGAAAACTGCGTCTTGGTCAGCAATCGGAGGCATTCGAGGCTGCCCAGCATGCATCTGCCGAAGCAGAGGGCATCCAAGAACTTCTCGAGGCGCACGAAGTTTTTGATGGAGAGTTATAATTAGTGGAATTTGTTGGAGGTCCGGGCGGGGATCGCACCCGCGTATGGGGGTTTTGCAGACCCCTGCCTTACTACTTGGCTACCGGACCGACCATACGGATGAAAGAAAGAACCCTTCACCAAGTATAGCTGAGGATGCTCCGATGGACGATGGTGAAGCTCCATCTTAACTGCTTCTCACAGCCTTTGTGCAATAGCGCATTGCCTCTCTAAGCGCGCGCTCCATATTCGTAAGTTCGGAGGGAGTGGGATCTTCGGGGAGTCGCGAGAGATCATGGAGGCGACGCTCCACCGCACGGAGCTTCTTCCATGCTTTTTGCAGATCAAGTGCCTCTGCTTTCTCCTCCACTGCCCGGAGTGATGATGCAAGACTTCGCACTTCATTCTCCACCTGCCGAAGGTACGCGGATCGGACACCGCCCTTGTGGTGTGGAGGCTGAACAGAGGAGGTCGCCATGGAAATGAAAGAAGAAACAATCACAGAGAAATGAGGGAAGTAAAGAAAGATATTCATTCCTTTAACCTTTCTATTACTGCCGACGGAGAGATTCCCTTCCCCTTACAAAACAGCCTTGCGCAAAGCATTACTGCCACAAGAAAACATCCCACCAAGATTGCAACATATCCTCGTAAGGAACGGAAATGACGTGCGTCATCAGCATCGTAACGGAGGGATGGTCCGGACCAATTCGTCCTACACCCCTGGACATCATCCCTCCGTCTTACAACAAATGGACTTCCCCAATACATACCATGATGAAAACTCCACTCTTCAAAGGCATAGCTCGCGTGATGCTTACTGCATCGGTACTTTCCCTTCCTACCCTCTCGAGCGCCCAGTTCCCATGGGCGGATCAGATGCTGGAAGTACGCCCCTCACAAACGGAATGCCGCGGGTTAGTTACCCCCGGTGCGTTCTCCGTTCGGCAAGTCGAAGGACACCGCGCATGGCATAAAAAGCATCCCCCCTCACAGGGGCTTCAGGCATGGATTCTGATCCATGGTGAGTTCCATAAAGAGCAAGATGAGGCACGTCAGCACCATACGAAGCTGATCGTTGCCTGCGATCACTTCCGCGATCAGACGAACGTGATTTCCCTCAACCGTCGACGCTTCGTGGTACTTGATCCCTCTCCCAATTTCCTCCCCGGTAGCCTCACACGCACTGGAAGAGGCATGACTGATTCCTCAATCATTGATCGGGCAGAACAGTCACTCGGCATCACAAGACCTTCCACACGAAACGCATCCAGCTTCTTCTCGTGGGTAGAGGAGGGCGGACGCCCCACCAAGCGATCGATTAAGAAGCAGGCAGACGAAATGGATCGTTCCAGAATGTTCCTACGGCCCTAATCTTGCACAGAATGCCCTGCGGGCGCCTCCGAACAAGGCGGCCACTCCCCACCTTTGAGAGAGAGATGGGGAGTGGTATCGCCGTAACGGAGAAACAACTTGCCAATTTACTGGAAATGTAGGTCTGCCTGTGGCAGGATTCGCGACTGGTTTCCCGTACTTCAACGCCATGACCCCAAACGAAGACCTCGAACAGATCAAGCGTGAACTCAAGCGCGTAATCGAGATCAAATTTGATCACATCACCGGCCGTACCGGCGGATTTGATGACGAAATTGTCGATGACGAAGATGGCAAACAAGCTCTCTTTGAGGATCGACACATCCGCGAACTCCTGGATGCTCTCCTCTGTGAACAGGAGGAGAAGCTCCTCAAAATCAAGCAAACCAAGCACAAGGAGTACGATGATTTCCTCAAGGAGGAGCTGGAATCAGTCCTTCGCGAAATGGCTTTGGAGAGCGAAGGAATAGCAGTGTAATGGAGTTCTTAAGAGACCACTTAATTCCCGATGAATTCACGCCAGGATGTGACTGGGATTTCGTCGACTGTTACTGCTTCCATTGCCTCGACGAGGCGCTTCACGAGCTGCACATTCGTGAGGAGTGGAATACCCCGATCGATCGCAAGTCGCCGGATCTTGTAGCCATCCGTGATCTCGGTTCCCGTGAAGTGCTGCGGAATATTGATCACGAGATCGAGCCGCTTCTCCGCAAGGTACTCGCGAATATTGGGGCCCCGTGGCTCGCTGATTTTATAGAGGAGCATCGAGGGAATCCCACGGGATTCCAGGAATGCGTGGGTGCGTTCGGTTGCTGCGAGCGCAAATCCCATCTCATGGAGCTGGAGGAACGTGGGTGCAAGCTCCGCCTTATCTTCGAGTGATCCCACAGTCACGAGGATTGTGCCACCAGTGCGGACGGGGGAACCTGGGCGTTTCTCCGGCTTTCGCGGCAGACGAAATCCCACGGAGAGGAGTGAGCAGAGGAACGCTTCGGCGGCAGTTCTTCCAAAGCAGCCGACTTCACCAGTGCTTGCCATTTCCACTCCCAAACGTGGATCCGCTCCTTTGAGCCTCGCAAAACTGAACTGTGCCGCTTTCACCCCTACGTGATCGAGATCGATGGTCTGGTAGCGGATGCCGGTTGGCGCTTTCCCAAGCAGAGCTTTTGTCGCAAGTTCCACAAAGTTGATGTTCGTCACCTTACTTGCAAAGGGGAAGCTGCGGCTTGCGCGGAGGTTACACTCAATCACCTTGATGCGATTATCCTTGGCAAGGAGCTGGAGGTTGAAGGGCCCCGAAATCTGGAGTGCCTTTGCAATTTCCTTCGCAATCACTTTGATGCGATTGAGGGTTTCCATGTTCACCCTCTGCGGAGGGAGGACAATCGTGGCATCACCGGAGTGCACTCCCGCATTCTCAACATGCTCCCCTACGGCATACAGGAGGAGCTCGCCATTCTGTGCCACCGCATCGAATTCAATTTCCTTGGCTCCCTGCTCGAACTTGGAAACAACTACTGGTGCCTCGCGCGAAACGAGCGCTGCCTGCGCCAGGTACCCCTCCAGAGCCTCTCCTGAGTGCACCACCGCCATCGCAGCGCCGGAGAGCACGTAGCTCGGCCTCACAATCACCGGATACCCGCAGTCACTTGCAAAACGTTCCGCAGCAGTGAGATCTGTGAATTCTTTCCATTCCGGCTGATCAATCTTCAGGGTATCGAGGAGCGAGCTGAACTTGTGGCGATCCTCTGCACGATCGATGTTCTCCGGTGCTGTACCGAGGATTGGGACATTGGCCGCTGCAAGCTTCCTTGCAAGGGAGTTTGGAATCTGCCCACCCATCGAAACAACCACACCTTTCGGTGAGAGCGCATCGATAATATCGAGCACCCGCTCCTGCGAGAGCTCATCAAAGAAGAGCGCATCACACTCATCGTAATCCGTACTCACGGTTTCGGGATTACTATTGATCATGGCAACTTCGTAACCCTGGCGCGAGAGCTCCCGCACACACTCAACGCAGCACCAATCGAATTCCACAGAGGAGCCAATGGAGTAAGGACCACCCCCAAGCACAATGGCTCTGGGGCGACTCTGGATCCCCTGAAAGGAGATGTCATCTCCCGTACCGTGATAGGTCATGTACAAATAATTCGTCTTCGCTGGAAACTCCGCAGCCAACGTATCAATCTGGCGAATCATAGGCTTCATGCCAAAGGAGAGGCGGTCGCTCCGTACCTGTTCCTCGCGCACACCGCGAAACTCTGCAATCGCACGATCCGAAAATCCGTGCTTTTTGGCTCTCTGCAGGAGTTCCTTATCCAGAGGATCCGCCTTGGTTCGTAGCATCTCACCCGCAATGCTTGTGCAGTCCTGGATCTTCTGCAGGAACCATCGATCAATCCCTGTCATCAGAGAAATTTCCTCCACCGAAAGCACACCATCACGGAGCGCCTGCGCAATCGCAAAAATTCTGCGAGGAGTGGGTTTACGCACTTCGCGCGAGACATCTGTGAACTGCATCGGTGTAGGGAGAAGTCCCTCAGCACCTACATTAATCATCCGAAGCGCTTTCTGGAGTGCCTCCTCGAATGTGCGACCGAGTGCCATCACCTCTCCCACGGACTTCATTTCACTTGTCACAATATCGGAGACGTGGTGAAATTTTTGCAAATCCCAGCGGGGAACTTTCACTGCGACGTAATCGAGTGCGGGTTCAAAATCGGCACAGGTGACTTCCGTAATCGCATTCCGGAGTGAGGGGAGCGCATACCCAAGCGCAAGTTTGGCCGCAACGAATGCAAGTGGATACCCTGTGGCCTTGGAGGCGAGCGCAGAGGAGCGGGAGAGCCTGGCATTCACTTCGATCACACGGTACGCACGGGATTTGGGATCGAGCGCATACTGGATGTTGCACTCACCGATAATTCCTAAATGCGTCACCACCTTCTGCGCAATCGTACGGAGCATCTGGTATTCCGTGTTATCGAGTGTCTGACTCGGGGCAACCACAATCGATTCCCCTGTGTGGATACCGAGAGGATCCACATTTTCCATATTGCAGACCGTGATCGTGTTGCCGAATTGATCGCGAACGACTTCGTACTCGATCTCCTTCCATCCTGTGAGATCCTCTTCCACAAGGACCTGGGGGGATTCCACGAACGCATTATCCAGAATTTCCGTGAGCTCGTCTGCATTCATTGCACGCCCACTCCCCTTCCCTCCTAAGGCAAACGCCGCACGCACAATGAGCGGGAACCCAATCGTTACTGCCGCACGCATTGCCTCATCCTTGGAATCGCACGCAATGGAACGAGGGACCGAAACATCGATCGATTGGAGCTCTTGATTAAAGAGCGCCCGATCCTCCGTTTTGCGAATGGATTCGACTGGTGTGCCAAGTACCTGAATACCATGCGCCGAGAGCACCCCCTCATCGTGGAGAGCAACTCCACAATTGAGCGCTGTCTGCCCTCCAAAGCTTAAGGCGATGGCATCTGGCTTCTCGCGCGCGATGATCTTCGTCACAAAGGGAACAGTCACGGGGTAGAAGTACACTTCGTCCGCCAGGTTCCAGCTTGTTTGGTTCGTTGCGATATTGGGATTCACGAGCACAACGCGCTTCCCTTCCTCCTTGAATGCTTTGATCGCCTGGGAACCCGAGTAATCAAATTCTCCCGCTTCTCCGATCTTCAGAGCGCCAGATCCGAGGAGCAGGATCGTCTGGATCGTAGAAAAACTGCCCCCCCCGGCCTCATGGGCCTGATGGGAGCCCGTTCCATCCTGAGCAAGATTCATGATTTTGGGGAAGCCTAGCGGGAGAAGTGGCCGGACACAAGAAAGAAAGCATCCACTTTCGTTCCCAGCACTTCGCAATTGTTCAGAGACTCGATATTCGCTAGTGTGGAGTTGATTCCTCCCTTTTTACTCTATGCAGAAGAAACTGCCTCTCCTCATTGCACTGTTCTCGTGCTCACTTCTCTCGCTGCAATGGCAGATAGAACAAGGTGAGGCGGCAACTCTCCGCTTTTCGAACCCCGAACTCTCGAGTCCCTCTGCTCTGCGGAATGAACGCAAAAACCCCTGTGCGAACTTCTCCGGTATAGCTCTCCGTGCGTGTGTCGTGAATGCAAATAGAAGTGCGGGTGAAAGTCGGCGCACGAGTGTGCTGAAGAGGAATACCGCGGGTGGGAGGAGGCTCTCCGCACTCACGAATCGTAAAGATGAGCAAACGAGCGCCTTCGATTCCCCGGTGAATCCTGGTGAGCGGGTAAATCTCTCTGAGCGTCCATTCTTCGGCTCGCAGTCGCTCCAGCATCGGTCAAACCCATCAACATATGTGGAAACTGGAGATTCTCCGCTCCTCCCGCGCCGTGCTCGTGCAGGAACGAGGCAGGATAAAGTAGAGCTCCCCGTTTGCTCCCGGAGAGATGGCTTGCGACTGATTCGGTGTCTCCAGGAGAGTAGCATTCGCATTACGCCCGATACCGCAGGACAGGAAACCTGGGAGCTCTACCAGCGACTCTACCTTCACTAGAAAAGCTCTCTTAGTCGCGGCCGCCATTCCGTCGCTTCTCCTCCAGGAGTGCTGCAATGTATGCAGAGTAATCACTACTCCCCCCACTACTCCCTCGAACACTCGCACTATTCCTTGTCATAGAAGTGGAAGTTCTCCTCGTGGAAGCGGTGGAACGTGATTGAGAGAAAGTATTGGATCTTGCGCTTCGCGCAGTGACTCCCGCACACCATCGACTGGGATCAGGCAGAATCAATGATTCTGTTAAACAGTACCCGTAGGGATCTTCCCCCGCTCCGATACCCGGCAGCGCTCCCCCAAACTGAGCATGGGAGATCATGGGGAAGGCAAGCACGATGAGAGCAATAAAAATGGGAACATACTTATCTTCGTAAGATTTCATGTATGTCAATTATTGCATAGAAGTAGAAGTTCTATTGATATTTTTCACACCTTCCACAAATGTTCGATGGATTATGGATGAGTTTGAGAGAAGCTCTGGGTGGAATGTGGAGACGAAGATGTTGCCCTCTCGGCAGACCACGGGCTCTCCTCCGATCATTCCAAGCGTCGTCACTCCCGATCCAACTCTCACAATGCGCGGCGCACGGATGAATATCGCTGGCAAAGATTTGGTTTCACCCTCCACTGCAAATGAAATGTTTGCAGAAAAACTTTCTGCCTGTCTCCCGTAGGCATTCCGCTCTACCGTAATATCAATGAGCTTCATTGGTTCTACGCTATCGTCATGGAGAATTTCTGTAGCAAGGAGGATTGCACCTGCGCAGGTTCCATAGATTGGAAAATGATCATTCTTCGCACGCTCAATGATACGAGAGAAGAGACCTGTCTCCTTAAGAAACTTCGCCATCACCGTACTCTCGCCACCTGGGATGATGAGTCCATCGACACGTTCGAACTCTTCGATCGAGCGAACATCTATCGAACGAACACCAAACTTCGCGAGCGCTCTATGGTGCTCACGCACATCTCCCTGGAATGCAAGAACTCCAATATTCATGAAATAAGTGTAATGGTAATGAGATCTCGAGTGGAGCAAATGGGCTTGGGTTTGGGTTTGGGTTAGGGCTGTGACCAAATCAAAATTCTAAACCAAGCCCAAGCCCCAGCCCTATCTCCCCCTCTCCTGCATCGCAATTTGCAGCGTTTTGATCTCGAGTCCCTGCATCCCCTCCCCTGCCATTTCTGCAGCTTCCAGAAGCCCTTTTGGATCGTTCCAATGCATGGTTGCCGCGACGATTGCCTTGGCCTGCTTCTCTGGATTCTCCGATTTAAAGATGCCAGAACCAACGAAGACACCATCACATCCAAGATACATCATGAGTGCAGCATCCGCAGGTGTTGCTATGCCGCCCGCTGCAAAGTTCACCACGGGGAGTCGACCCTGTGCGAGAACTTCCTCAACCAGCGAAACATCGACTCGTTCCCTCTT
>DATDWC010000054.1:0-3016 GCA_035289805.1 Candidatus Peribacterales bacterium
GTTCATGAAAGCAGTAGTGAGGGGCAAATAAGAAGGTGCATGTGATAAACTCATTTTCAATGCCGCTCCTCCAAGTTTCCGATCTCTCACTCACCCTTGGTGCACAGCAGATTCTGCGTGAGATTTCCTTCGCCGTGGAAGAGGGAGAAGTGATTGGCTTGATCGGGCCAAATGGCTCCGGCAAAACAACGCTCTTCAATGTGCTCTCCGGCTTCCTCAAGGTGACGAGTGGACACATAGAGTTCCATGACAGAGATATCACAATGAGCTCGCCCGCACGGAGAGCGAAAGAAGGAATAGGACGAGTGTTCCAGAACTTTGGCATCTTCCGCGAGATGACACTCGAAGAGAATGTGCTTGTGGCACTCGAGGCACTTTCCAAAGAGGATCGAAAAACCCTCGTCGGTGATCCCTCGGGAGGGCGGAGCATGAAGCACTGCATGCAGAAAAAGGTGGAGGAAACTCTGGCTCTCGTGGGCTTAAAGGAGAAAGCGCATGAGAAAGCCTGCTCGCTTTCTGGAGGGCAAATGCGCCTGCTCGAAATCGCACGAACTCTCGCAAGCGGTAAAGAGCTCTTCCTCCTCGATGAACCAACTGCTGGGGTCTCCCCCAAGATGACGAATGATATCGCAAGTTTGATTCGGGAGTTACAGAAGGAGAAAAAAACTGTCCTCGTGATCGAGCACGATCTCCCCTTCATCGCCAAAATCTGTGATCGGGTTTTGGTCCTCGATCTTGGGCAAATCGTGATCTCGGGAACGCCACAGGAAGTGCATCAACATAAGAAGCTTCGGGAAATTTATTTCGGAGCTGACCCAACCGAGTAAGAACGGCCGTGTCATGCTGAGTAGATTTCGCGAAGCGAAATCGTATCGAAGCATATTTTGGAGCAGATCCCACGGAATGAGGCGATGAGAGCAGACTGATGACGAAAAACGGCCGTCATGCCCCATGAGAAGAGGGGAAAACCTCTTGATAGCACCCCCACCCTGTCGCTACGCTTTAGAGGATTTCATACCCCATTTTTCCCATGGCAAAGCGCTTTCTCTCTCTCCTCTCTCTCGGGCTCCTCACACTCACTGCCTGCCAAACTGGTGGCAGCGGCGACGAGGGTCCACTTAAAGTTGGTTTCATCGGCCCGCTCACGGGTGATGCAGCTCCGTACGGCGTCGATATGTTGAACGGCACCAAAATGGCCGTAGAGGAAATTAACACCGCAGGTGGAGTCAACGGACGAATGATTGAATTAGTGGTAGAAGATGGACGCTGCACGGGAGCAGATTCTGCCTCCGCCGCACAGAAGCTCGTGAACGTGGATAAGGTGATCGCAATCATTGGAGGAGGATGCAGTGGAGAGACACTGGCAGCAGCACCGATTGCAGAGGCCGCAAGCGTCGTGATGATTTCGCCGCTCTCGAGTAGCCCCGATGTCACGATGGCTGGTGATTTCATCTTCCGCGACTACCCGAGCGATGCTCTCAAGACCAAGGCAATGGCCTCGCTCCTCAGGGAGGAGGAATTCACGAAGCTCGCTATGATTTCCGAGAATACGGATTTCGCCCAGGCTTTCCGCGAATCCTTGAAGCAGGATCTCGGAGTGGATATGGTTGTGTTTGATGAGGTTGTGGATCCAGGAACCAAAGATTTCCGCACGCTCATTACGCGACTCAAGGATCTTGAATTCGATATCTTCTTTCCGAACGGTCAATCCGATGCGGCTATTGCTGCCATGATGCAGCAGCTCCGTGAGCAGGGGCTATTGCAGCAGGCAATCAGTCACGATGTGGCAGATTCCATCACCCTCGGCACCTTAGCACCCGAAGCTGTGGAAGGCATGTACATTGTGAACGTGCCGACCGCCGGCGAAGGCGGGGAATTCCAGAAGACATTCGATCAGAAGTTCGGCGGTGCACAGGCTACGATCGCCTTTGCCGCTCATTCTTACGATGCGACAAAGGTTCTCGCAAAGGCAATCGGCACTGTGGGAACAGCAGGGACTGCCATTCGTGATTACCTCTACTCCATGCCCGCTTTCAGCGGAGTCGTGGGGAACTTCACGTTCGATCGCAATGGCGATGTTGTCGGAATCCCCTACGGACTCAAGGCCTTTAAGGAGGGAGCAATTGTGAAAGTGCGTGATCTCCCAGTGTTGCCATAAGGATAACTTTTCAGAAAGCAAAAGGACTCCTCCGGGAGTCCTTTTTTTTGATAGAGTGAGCCAAAGCATGCAACTCCTTGTGAATGCCCTCATCGCAGGTTCCCTCGCAGCACTCATCGCCGGAGGACTCTCACTTGTGTACGGGACACTCGGGGTATTCAATTTGGCATTGGGTCAGATGGTGCTGATCGGTGGCTATGCAACATGGTGGTTGCATCAGGAGATTCACGCTCCGCTCATCGTGAGCATCCTCTTTGGACTCGGGGTAGGTGCGCTCCTTTCCTGGTTCACCTTCGAAGTGTTTGTGGAACCATTTTGGAAGCGCCATCGCTTCCTCCCGCTCGTAACGACGATTGCACTCAGCATGATGCTGGATGGTGCAATCCTCCTCCTCTTCGAAGAGCGTCCGCGTGCAATCATGCCAGGATTGAGACCGCCGTTTCACATTGCTGGTGCAAATATTAGCGGTATACAAATAACACTGATTCTCCTCACGCTCCTCCTTCTTGCGGGTTTCGCCTACATCCTCCATTCCACCCCATTCGGACGAAAGATACGCGCCGTCGTCCAGCATCCCCACGCTGCAGAAAGTCTTGGAATTGCGGCGCCCAAACTGAATCGCATCATTTTTATCCTGAGCGGCGTTCTCGCCGCGTGCGGAGGAATTTACCAGGGGATCGATCAGAATCTCTCTCCCACCCTGGCATTCGCAATCACAATCAAAGCGTATGCAGCAATCATCGCAGGAGGCAAAGGGCACTTGTGGGGCGCCATCCTCTGCGCCTATTTGATTGCACTTCTAGAGCAACTCGCGATCGGCGTGCCATGGTTTGGCGGAGCGTACATCGGTGCGGGGTA
>DATDWC010000055.1:0-4344 GCA_035289805.1 Candidatus Peribacterales bacterium
CGTGGTGGGCGACGGAAGACTTGAACTTCCGACCTCGACATTATCAGTGTCGCGCTCTAACCAGCTGAGCTAGTCGCCCGAAGATGTGAATGATTCTAGCGTTAGTACTTCCAATTTCTTTGGTGCGAAGCTGGAAGCTGCCTGCCCGCCGAAGCCCGAAGGCGTAGGCGGGAGCTAGTCGCCCTTAAGTAGGTACTGCGAGTTACCTATGCTCGCGAGATGCTTCGTTGTTTTAAAGGAATGCTCATGGGCAGCGCCACTTCAGGGCTCCGCCCGTAAAGCCAATAGAGAATACGGTTTCCGTCCTTTTGCTTCAACCTGATTTAACAGGATCTTTACTGGTAGATATTGTGATTACCAACGGCAAGAAGGATGGCGGCTTTTTTTCCTTCAAACCGAAAAATGATCCTATCCCGATAATTAATGGAGAAGCTCCAGCGGCCTTTGAGGGTTCCTTTTAGTTTGTGCGTCTTGAGTGACGCATGAAACGGGTCCTTCTGAAAGAGTGAAATTTTTTCTTTGGCCTCCTCCCGGAGCGCGGAGGAACATTTTTTCAGGTCTCGGAGAAATGATGGCTTGTAGGAAAGCTCGATCATGGGCAGATCTTCCGCATGAGATCATCGAGATTACCCTTAAGACTGGGTTCCCGTTCGGCGCGCAGTATTCTCTCTACCGCCTGATCCTCTGCAAGTTTTGTCAGTGCTTTCCTCAGAACGTCTGCTTTGTTCACGCCAATACCATCCTCGAGAAGTTCTATAAGATGGCGGTACTGTTCATCGTTGAGGGGAACGGAGATAGTCGTCATGATCCTATAATATCATATGATATTATCATATACAAGAGGTTCAAAGTAATCCTGCGTATTTTCGTAACCAAAATCCCATTTCTCCGTTCTAATGGTGGCATGCAGCCTTCTGCATCCTCACTGGCTTTTGCCCCTGCAACCAATAGGGAGATTCTCCGCTTCGTCTGGCACTACGTCCGGAAGTCTCGCCTCACTCTTGCAGTGATGCTCGTTCTCTTGGTTCTTTCCACGGGACTCGATGTCATTAAGCCATTCTTCTACAAGGAGATTGTGGATGGCATTGCGAATGGGGCAACTGCGACTCCGTCATCATTCCAGTACCTCACATGGATGGTGGTGCTTGCGATCGGCTGTGGAGCTGTGCACCTCACGCTCCATGAGCTTGCCTCGCGACTGCTTGGGACCATTGTGACAAGAACGATGAAAGAGGCTCACAGCGATGTGTTTGCCCATACGCAGCGACTCTCCACGCAGTTCCATGTGAATGCCTTTGCGGGCTCCACCTCACGTAAAATCGGTCGTGGCACAGATGCTCTGGAAAGCATGATCAACCGCGTGTGGTTTAACTTCCTGCCGCTCCTCCTCCTCACCATTGGATTCGTCATTGTCTTTGCGTTCTTCTCTCCGCCGCTTGGTATCGCGATGGTGGGAGGGATGATCCTCTTCACGGGAGTCGCGGTTGTGCTCAATTTGCGTTATGCAAAGAGGCAGACGTGGACCGATGAGCAGGATACCAAAGTCACTGCCAGCATGGTGGATGCGTTCACCGGTAATGCGACGGTGAAATCGTTTGGGAAGGAGCACTTTGAGGATGAGCGCCACGGAGGTGTGCTCCGGGAATGGATGCGTCGGTTCTGGCTCCTCTGGAGAATGGGGAACTTCCACGTGTGGATTCTCTTCATGCTCATCTCCGTGATTGAGCTTGCGATCATGCTGCTTGCTGTATGGATGTGGTACATCGGTCGGTTCACCCCTGGTGACTTCATCCTCGTCTCTGCCTACATCGGAAGACTCTGGGGCTACATGTTCGATATTGGGGATAACGTGCGCCAGTACCTGCAGGCGAGTGCTCATGTACAGGAAATGGTAGGTCTCTACCACACGCCACTTGCGGTTTCCGATCCTTCGAAGGCGATCATCCTCCGCGTCCCACGTGGGGCCATTACCTTCCGCGATGTCATATTCTCCTATGAGCGCACTGCTGCTCCTGTGTTTAAGAACTTCTCCATGGATATCGAAGCAGGAGAAAAAATCGCGCTCGTGGGGCACTCGGGTGGTGGGAAGAGTACCTTTGTGAAGCTCCTTCAGCGCCTCTACGATGTGCAATCTGGGCGCATCACCATCGATGGACAGGATATTGCGGAGATCACGCAGCAGAGCCTCCGACAGGCGATCGGCCTTGTACCGCAGGATCCTATTCTCTTCCACCGGTCACTTGCGGAGAACATTGCCTACGGCAAGCCGCACGCTTCGATTGAATCCATCATGGATGTCGCGAGGAAAGCCCATGCGCACGAGTTCATCGAGAAGTTCCCGAAGGGTTACGACACATTGGTTGGGGAGCGTGGCATCAAGCTGAGTGGCGGCGAACGTCAGCGCGTTGCGATCGCGCGTGCCATTCTTGCGGATACCCCTATTCTGATCCTGGATGAGGCCACAAGCTCACTCGATTCCCTCTCCGAGAAATACATTCAGGAAGCGCTCGAGTTCCTCATGCGAGGGAGAACCACCATTGTGATTGCGCATCGCCTCTCCACCATCAAAAAGGTGGATCGGATCCTCGTGATCGAACATGGAGAAATCGTAGAGGAGGGGACTCACTCAGCACTCATCCGTAAAGAGGGCGGCGTGTACCGCGGATTCTACGAACTCCAGGCGGGTGGATTTATCGGTGAGTAAACATCTTTTAGGCAGCTATCTCATGCAATATTTGCTCCACAGTGAGAAATGCATCGGCACGTGCACTAATACTCTCTTCATCGATATTTACTAAGAGACAAAGTGCAATGGTATCGATAACTTCTTGAATGGCTTCGCGTACGATACGAATATCGACTTGTTGAGGCCATGCTAATTCGCCTTCAGTGTTTTGGAGTGTGTGCGCAATCCTTGCGATTACTTCCGATGCAGCAAAATTTAATACTAATTCCCTCCGCTCAGTCTGTTTTTCTTCTTTCACTGCCCTACTAAGATAGTCCTGTGCTTGTAAGCGCCAGAGACCTTCGGTTTGTTCTTCCACAACGGCATCTCGTACTCGAAGTGAATGATTCACATGTCTCATGGATCAACACTACCCCTGATTTTCGCTTTGTACAGCAGAGAACAAAGAAAAGGGATGGTAGAAGTTTGCTCAGTTTCACTTTTCCTCTCCCCTTGCCTCACGGAAGGCTTTCTCCAAAGAGTTCTTTTTCTAGTTCCTTCGTCCTCTTGCGTGCTATTTTTGCCCAATCTGATTCCACTCCATCGCCATAGCGCTCGATGAATTCATCAAACCGCTCATCAATCGTCACATCGGATTCAAACCGTACTCTCTTGTCCGCGTAGTAGAGGAGCTTCTGCTCGATTGTATGAATGGTCTCTGGTTCCTTCACTATGGAGTGGAGGCCATGAGGTCTCACGATGGTACCGAGTTCAGGATATCCATGCTCCTCTAAAAATTCGGCGCATGCAGCTTCGTGCTCTGCGGGATACCTATTTTTTAATGAGTTCCAGAGTGCCTCTGTTTCTTTATCCGGTTCCTTTGCCTCTGGAATTTTCCTTTGCACATGGGGCTGAAAATCGATGAACCGTAGAAGATCATGGCACTCTGCGGCTCTCGTGAGTGCGATTGGACGGAGGGGGATGCCTTTCTGCAAAAGTTCGTTCCCTAATTTCCCCGCCATGCGAGCAACCGCATCACAGTGTTTGCCGATGTGTTCGGGGAGATGAACTTCTTTTCGCCATGCTTCTACATCTGCTCGGGAGGGGAGAGCGATGTCGCAGAAGGTGATTTGGATGAGGCGTGTAAGAGGGGAGGGTTCGGTGATAGTAATCGCAATACTGTTCTCTTCGAGCGAGGAGCTCCGGCCGGAGCCGGAGCGAGGAGTCGAGAAGTTCTCTGTTACTGCTTCTCGACTCGTCCCTCGACTCGCTTCGCTCGCTCGGGACTCGCTCGAAGAGAACACGTGTTCAGACCATTCAATTGCGCGAACCCCGGGGAAGCTCTCACTCTCTTCCACGATGCGTTTTGCTTCCCCAGAATCCAGTCGATAGAGATCAATGTGAAGGAATTTCTCGTCGTAACGATTCTCGATTGCGTAGGTCGGACTCATCACCATCCTGCCTAGCCCAAGCCCAAACCCCAGTCCTTGAATGAGCGTCGTTTTCCCTGCCCCAAGCTCTCCCCGGAACCACAGAGAAGTGTTTTTTTGATAGAAAGTTGACGCTATGGCAATTCCTATATTGAAAGTATCAGATTGGCTATTAGATGCCAAATTAACAGTCTCTGAGCATTTACTATAATTCATAAATATTGTATAATAGTAGAAATAAATATACAT
>DATDWC010000056.1:0-9590 GCA_035289805.1 Candidatus Peribacterales bacterium
TCGTACGCACGCTTGTACGCCGAAAGTGCTTCGGTACGTTCCCCTAGCTTCTCGTGGAGCAGAGCTCGGTGGAGCCACGCTGATCCGAGCGTTGGATCCTGTTCAGTTGCAGTTTGGAGAAAGGTAGCTGCTTCGTTGAGATCTTCCTTGAGGAGTGCCGTCCAACCCACAAGATCGAGGACATCCGCCGAGCTATCCCCGAGCGCTTCCCGTGCTTCCCCCGCAAGAACACGTGCACCTTCCAGATCCTGATGGTGATCAATAAGGAGCGTGATGAGCTTTCGGTAGATTATGACATCTGCCTCCCCTTCATCCACGATCGCACGGTACTGCCCAATCGCTTCCTCGTAGGCCCCCCGCTCCACCGATAGTTCTGCGAGTTCCTCTCGTAATGGACGTTTTGGAACGAAGCCATTCTGCAGTGCATGGGAGAGGAATGTGAGCGCTTCATCACTGTGGCCAAGTCTTCGATGGGTGAGACCGAGAAAGTACTGAGTTTCCGCCTTCTCCGGATCAATCCTGTACGCCTGCTCTAATGCGAGGAAAGCATTCTCCGGAGCATCCATCATGAAGAGGGAGTACCCAAGCAGGATCTGTGCATCACGGTAATCGGGATCCCCACTCACAACATTCGTGAGGAGTGTTGCGGCAGCCGGCCACTCACCGATTTGCCCGAGCGAGCGCGCGAGCAGAGTTTGTAAATGGCTCTCGCTCCCATCTTCGAACAATGCGAACTCATCGTATGCCCCCATGATCACTCGCGCTGCGTGTGCCATGGCGGGATCATTGCTTGTCCCAAGAACCGCAAGGTGCTCCTTTGCTTCGCCGTGATTACCTTCGAGGATAGAGGTGAGCGTAAGACCGTAGCGGTATTCGCTTCGGTTTGGTTCCGCTGCAAAAAGTGTGCGTGCTTCGTCGAGCTTCCCCTTACGGAGCAGCACCTGACCCCGGAGCGCCTCGAGCGTGAGATCGGGGACACCACGGAACGAGAGTAACCCCATAACGGATTCCGCTTTCTCGGTATCGGAGACAAGGAGCGCCGTATCGAAGAGTCTCTGCATCACAGGGAGCTCCCCTCCCCGCTCGAGTGCTTTCTCGTAGAGCAAAATTGCTGCACGCGCATTCCCCCGCGATCGCTCCCTCTCCGCTTGTCCAAGGAGAATTTCTGCAGAGACGGGGATTGCCTCTTTGGAATCCCCTGTTTTTGAAGGAAGGAGAGTGGTGTTTTCCTTCTCTCCAAACACAGCAGCAATCAGTGGCACACTTCGGGAGAATGTAAATCCAATGCCCGAAAGCAAGAGGAGCGAAAAACATCCTGCAAAGGCAAAGAGAAGCCTTTTTCGCCGTGTGTGCATCTCGACATTCGGCATCGCGGGAATAATAGCACGGAGAGTAATGGACAGGATCGGGTGCTTCCGTAGACTACCGTGCATGGGACGCAAAGTGGAAGGCGCACCACAGTGGATGATTATCTACGATTGCAGAGCATGTGGAGCGGATTCCGGTATGACGGAGTTGCAGAGGGCAACTTGCTTTCAGTGTGGATCCACGGATCTCATGGAGCGGGAGCGATCAGCGTTCACACCGGAGGCGCTGGCAGAGAGAATGAAGCTCTCCGCAGGCAGAATGCTTGAAAGTCTGAAAAAAGCATTCGATCAGGGAGTAAGCGGAAAAGAGGAAACCATGCTCCTCCAAGCTCTTGCACAAGCGAAGGAGTACAAAGAAAAAATCTACGCAATGGCGGATGAAATGGCGGAGAAAGGGAAGAGCGGTTCCGGGAAACTCGCAGCGTAAATAGTTTATTGATCAAATAATGTATTCAAACTCTTAATCGTTTACCGCAGGAGTGAGCTCCCCATCTTCGTCCCCCTGCACATAGCGGCGGGCCGCGGCTTCGGAGACATTGCGTGGAATCACGTTTTCGACCGCGCCCCAAGTGGCATCGCCATCTTTCGGAAGAATGATCGTGACCTGATCCCCCACTTCGGCTCTATAGAAGGTAACGGAAGCAAGGAGCACGCGGAACGTCCTCCCTTCCGCAAGGACTTTGTACTGTCCATCCTCTTGAATGAGTGCTCCAACCACGGTGCGTCGATCCACTGGACGGATCTGCTTGTAGATGAACTTTCCATCCTCGGTGATCGTGAGCTTCATGCCATCATTCTCCACAAGTTTACTTTTACTAGCGTAGTTTGCAGGCACGGGGTAGGTCTGGCCATCGCTATCCACCATGTTCTGCCCATCGAACACACCTTCCACTACTTTGCCGGAAGTAGGTGACCCGGAGGAAACAACTGCCGCGCGCGAGGCAAACTTCTGGCGCGAGGAATCCTGTACACCGGTGAGCTCTGCGAGCATGTTGCGAGCCGTCCGCAGCGAATTCGTGGCGGAATCCACAAGTTCCTGAATCGTGAGAAGCTGATCGTCCGACATGAGTATGGGTGTGAGTAGTTAAAGGGAGGAAGTATCAATATGGAGCTCGGATTTGAGTAGCTTTGAACGAAGTTCGTTTTCTCTCAGGAGTCCGGGTTGCGAGCCAATAACACTGATCACACTCGCAGCGTTGATCATACCCGTTTGGAGTGCAGTTGGCAAGGGAAGACCGCGTATAACGGCTGCGGTGACCCCAACAGCAAATGCATCGCCGGCACCCGTGGTATCCACAATCGTGAGATTTTTTTGTGGCAATGTAGAGAGGATCTCCGAGCCATCCGAAAGAAATGCGCCCTGCGAAGCATCGGTAATGCACATTATCTTGGCTCCAGCGCTTGTCCCTCTGCGGAGTGACTCCTCTATCGTTTTGGCCTTGGTGAAGAGGAGTGCTTCCTCCTTATTAAGGAACAGGATGTGTGTATGCTGTAGTAATGTGCTTTCATGTTTTGCATCAAAACCATTCTTGATCTGTGTACCCCCCGGATTCCATGCAAGATGAACGGAGTGCGATTCGGTAATCTCACACAAATCATCCAGAATACCGGTCGAAACCTCTGCGAGGTGGTTTAAAAAGATCCACGGACTCTCTGACAGTGTTTCCTTTGGGAACACGGGTTCTGTGAGGTGCGCATTCACGTTGCCGGCGTAGAGGATGGTGCGTTCCCCCGTCGCCGGATCCACCAAAATAATGGAGAAGCCGGAGGTTTCCTGTTCCACAATGATTGCGGTCTCCGTACTCACCTTTTCTTCTTTGAGCACCGAGAGGATTTTCTGTCCCCACTCATCATCACCAATCACGCCGCAGAATTGCGAACGAAGTCCGAGCCGAGAAAATCCAACAGAGGTATTGGCAGCGCCACCGCCACAGCTCTGCATGACCTTCTCGATCTTGATTTTGGCACCAAGTGGGAACTGAATGAATTTTCCATCACTTGCAGAAACCGTTTCGTGCGGTGCACGCACAAACACATCGAATGCTGCCCCCCCGATCGAAGTAATCTCCACATCGTTCGCGTGATCGGAGGACATGGGAGGTTGCGGAGGAATTACACGTGCAGAGAAAGGAGTGCACGCTCAAGTTTTCGCGTACGGAAGAAACGAAAACTCGTGATGAGGGAAATGAATCCAAATGTTGCAAATCCAAGGATGAACAAAGAAGGACCAGTCTGCGGAACACCATGGGTGGGCGCAACCGAATGAGTGGGAGTCCCTTTCGTTCCCTGAGTCACTCCAGGACCACCGATCCCCGGTGGGAGCGGATCCAAAGGAGAGAGGCGCATCCCCGGCATACCGTTCTCGCCAGGGATAACGATCACCTCCACCGTATCCTGGAGGAGCGATCCATCCGCCTGCACTGCCCCAATCGAGAGGAAGTACGGAATACCATTAATGAGATCAGGAAGAAGTACAGAGGTACTCTCCCGAGCGATCCATCGCATTTCCGTAGGTGCCTTTGGTTCGATGCCGTACCGAACCTGGTAGCGCTCGATTGAAATTCCAGGGGGCGCTACCCACTCAAGTTTTGCGCCATTCACCATACCCATTGCCTGGAGTTCAAAGAGCGAACCGCGCATTCTGGCAGAGACAACTGCACTCTTCCCGGCGCTCTCGTTCCCCGAAGAATCAAGCGCTGTAACTGCGAAGAATGTTTCTCCCGCTGTCAGCCCCGTGAGCCGAATACCAGAGGAGGGAACCTTGGTATCGACAAATCGATCCAAATCCTCCGCACTCGGACCAAAGTACACGCGGTACCCTGCGGCAGCGGCAACGGGAGTCCACGAGAGTACCACCTCCTGATTCTCCGTCACTGCACGGAGCCCCTGAATGATTGCAGGTCCGACAGTGGAAGCTTCCACCACGAGCGTGGCAGTCTCCTTCGCCTCGTTCCCTGCTGAATCCTTCACAATGACAGTAACGAGGTACTGGTTTGGAGTAGCGGGAGCAACGAGTTTCCCCTCGTAGAGATCAAATCCTGCTTCTGAGCCTGCACTCTTCCGGAGGAGTTCTGCGCGTGGAACACCCGGGAGCTCAGCAAATACCTTCTGTCCGCTCTCTGCCTCGATCGAGACTGTAAACGGTGCACCGCCCTGAACTGTTGCTGGTGTGAGGAGTGGTGTGCGGAGCGTTGGCATTGTTGCATCAACAGTAACGATGATGCGATCAGAATCCTTCACACGGTCCTCTGGATCACGAACGAAGAGCGTGTACTCACTCTCCTCTCCGGGGAGAGTCACCTGGAAGAGGAATGTGCCGTCTTCTCCAGAGCTCGTCTTTGCAATTTCCTCCTCGACTCCCTCCTGATCCACCAGGATGAGTGAGAGGTTGGTGTACGCAGGTGCTGTACCGCTGAGAGTCACTCTGCGATTCGCACTGATGCCCGCGCCCTCGTGGATCACAATGGAACGATTCGTGGGAGTGCTCGTTTGACCGAGGACCCAGACTTTCGTCATGCCGAAGATTTGGCTTGGATCAGATTCATCGCGCACGGTGATGGTCTGCTCACCGGGGGTCTGGAACACCACAGAGAGCGGAAGCAGTTTTCGTCCACGGTCTGTCGCTTTAAACCGGATGAGTCCGCCGGGGACGATTGCATCGGGATCCGATACTTCGATACTCACGCGATCTACGTAGTTCTGCACCGTGCGACCACGCCGATCGAGTGCCGTGATCAGGAGATCTTCCTGTGAGTTTGCCTGGATCGTAGAGGTTCCATCCCCCACTTCCACTTCGAATGAATCCACGAGACCGTAATCTCCCTGTGTCGCTTCCGAAGGATTTTGACTCCCGGAATTATATTCGGAGAGGAGGCTCGCACGGATGAGCTGCCCGAGGAGCAGCGTCACTGCATCTCCCTGCGACTGATTCTGCGCTGCAGGAGCAGCAGGGGGAGGAGAGGGATCGATGACTTCGAATGCAAAAGGGTGGCTCTCCTCCGTGAATGTATCGATGAGCGTAAGCTCCACCATCCCTGCACGATCTGGTGTGAAGAGGAAGTGGAGGTAGCCAGAGGAATCCTCTGCACCACGAGTGACATCACCATCACCAGAGACGAGCACGAGTCTGCCCGTCGTCGGATTTCCGTACCTATCGAAGTAGCCGGCTTTGAGTTCCGTCTCGCGACCAATTTCCATATCTTCGGACGAATGAACTTGCAGGAGTTCCGAACGGATCGGCACATCGGGGAAAATTTCGAATGATCCCGATGCAATTTCTTCGTTGCGGCTGTTCACCACTTTCACAGTGCAGATGCCTGCCTTCTCCACCTCCTCTGAGAGGAGAACAACTTCGGCATCGCCACCATCCACATCGCTCTGTCGCTCGAATGTCCCCCCCTTGCAGGCAAAGCGGAACGTGACAACCTGACGCTCGAGCTTCTCGAGTTTATCCACAATAATTGTCTCACCAATGCCTGCAACGGTATCGAATTCCTCAAAGTTCACTGCACCCGCTCCGAAGGGGAAGAGCAGCATGAGGAACGTCATCAATGTGAAGATTGTGTTTTTCTTCATAAATCCCTCTATTCTACCAAAATTTCGCATTTCCCTCAATGGAGGGAAGGTGATGAGAATTACTTAACGCGTTTTGTCAAATTGTGAGAGGACAGGGGGATTCTCTGCTATGCTCCGCTCCATGCGGAAACACGTATCGATCGGTATGGCGCTTATGCTCCTCATCACGGGATGCAGTTCCGCTCCAACGTGCACAGATATTGTAAAAACTGAGGAATACTCGCTCTGTTTGATTGAGGATTTTGAGCAGGTGCCAGATGAGGAATTGAGGGCAGAAGGGGTGCCAGAGGAAACAGTTGCTGCATTCGAGCTTAAAGAAGAGCGCGGCGGCCAGCGCGATAACGTGGTGATTACCAGGGAACGCGTGAAGAGTGGTGTTGCACCGCTCACGTATGCAGAAGCCAATATGAAGATTGTGGAGAAATCGCCCGAGTACAATCTCGTGGAGAAGCGCGAGATTACGGTGGATAGCAAGGAGACGATCCTCCACATTTTCACCGCACGTCCTGTGAGCGATCTGCCCGCTCGGCGCTTCTACCAAGTGAGCTTCGTGAAGGGCACCACAGGGTACGTCGTCACAGGAACTCTCCCCTACTCCGTGGATGAGACAATCGAAGAGGGGCTCATCACCATGCTCATGAGCGTATCGTTCACGCCGCAAGAATGAGAGAGTATCCTATCGACAGAATCCTGAGAGCACGCTACGCTCCACGCATGGCTTCCAAAGCCAGCAAATCCACCCAGGGGGAAGGGAAGCAACAGTTAGCCCAAGAGGAGGAGCTCCTCCAAGCGTACGACGCCTATGCCGACGCTATCTTCCGGCACTGTTACTTCCGAGTGTTTTCCCGCGAGCGCGCAAAGGAACTCATGCAGGAAACATTTCTCCGTGCATGGGATACGATGATCCAGGGAAAAGAAATCCGTCACATGCGCGGATTCCTCTACCGCGTTGCGAATAACTTGATCATCGATGAATCGAGGAAGAAAAAAGAGCAATCACTCGAAGCACTCCAGGAGGAAGGATTCGATCCGCCAGATAACACTCAGCTCGATACTGGAGCGCGCATGATCGACAGAGAAATCATTCTCACGACTCTCCATTCGCTCGAAAAACCCTACCGCGAAGTGGTGATGCTGCGGTACATCGATGGATTCCGACCCATGGAAATTGCAAACATTCTTGGCGTGAGCGCAAATGTGGTTTCTGTTCGTCTTCACCGTGGCCTCGCAATGCTCAAATCCATTATTCCTCACGATTCTTGATTTTTTCTCCCTCTATGGACTTACAGGAGTTTTTCTCAAAGGCAAAGGAAATAGGGCTTCAGGATGCGGAAAAATCGTCTATTCGACTACATCTGATGCAGAATTCTCATTCCTTACAGCCTCAGAACGTAAGATTTCGCAATTCTGGACGTCTTCCAGTACATATGGGATACAGCAATATCCAACACTTGGCCGGATACTCAAAAGAAATTGCGCTGCGTCCTGATGAACACGCATCAATCCGCATGCGCCTGCAACATGAGCTCCGTTTGCGACGCGCATTCCACCTCGAGAGCGACATTGAGGAGAGAGAGGTGAGGGATCCGCCAGTATGGGAAAAATTCCTCTCCACTATTTTCCTCCCCCAGCTCCGTCTTCTCCCTGTGACAGCGCTCTTCCTTCTCCTCGTGAGTGGGATTTCTCTTGCCGCGGGATACGCAGTGCCGGGCGATTCTCTGTACCCCGTCAAACTTCTCTTGAATGAGGAGCTCCTTGGAGCATTCAGACTCACGGCGGAAGCAAAGACACGCTGGGACGTGGAACGAACGGAGCGTCGGCTCAAAGAAGCAATGACACTCGTAGCAACTGATGCATTCGAGGCGGAGAAGACAGCAGCGCTCAGTCAGGCTTTCCTGGATCAGGTGCGACGTGCGCGTACGAGTGTGGAGAAACTCGCAGCAGAAGGGCAGGGGCAGAGTGCACTGGAAGTTCTTGCGACGCTTGAAGTCATGCTCAAAGCACACAGCGCTGTCCTCTCGGATCTTGCAACGATCGGAGAAGACACAGAGAACCCCCTCTCTGCGTTTATTCATGATATTGATATGGAGGCGGAAGCAATCGCTGCTTCCCACCAGCAGATCGAGGAACATCTTGCAGGAGGCAACGATGCTTCTCGCATGATCCAGTCCGCAGGGGAGAAAGTACAGAACTACCTGGAGAGTGTGCGCTCTTCTATCGTGATTGTCCCCATAGAGGAAACTTCCGGGGCTCTCTGGCTCGATCAGGGACGTGTTCATGCCAAGCTCGAAGCGGCTGAGGCAAACATGCACGATGCAAAAGCAAGGCTTCAGGCAGGTGAGAATCGGGAAGCACTCTCCTTAGCGAGAAATAGTCTCCAAGCTGCTGAAGAAGCATCCCTGATCGTGGAAATGGAGGAAGCGCTGCAAGCGCACGGGCGATCACGCAATCTCACCCCGTATCAGCTCAATTGGAAACCAGAGAGCAGGCGTTCTCTTCGCGAGAGAACAGAAACCAGCCTCGAGCGTCAGGAGCTCTTGAATGCCGAAGGAGTATTAGAGCAGTAAATTCAGTGGAAGGAAATCTAGCGGAGAGGTGTAAGATCAAGGTTCTTTCATCGTCATCATGTATGACATTCCCCCTTTTTCTATGACAACTCCTGTTCTTGTTTCCCGGTTTACTTCTGGTTTCATTGCTTCCGCCGCTCTCATCACCCTTCCTCTCAGCGCCTCTGCGCTCGGGATTCAGGTGATGGTGGAGGGAGAATCAGTGACATTTGTGGATGTTCCGCAAACAGCATGGTTTGCAGAGTACGTTCGCAGTGCTGCGGAAGAAGGCATTGTGAGCGGCTACAAAGATGATCGCGGAAAGCTCACCGGTCAGTTTGGACCCGCGAACTCAATTACGATGGCCGAAGCCCTGAAGATAGCGGTGGAGGGCGCAGGATATGATGAAGAGCTCTACGGATCAATGATCGAAAGCGGTGTGACCCATTGGGCATCCCCATACATTTCCGTTTCTCGCGCAGAGGATTTTTTACTCGTGCGCAATCAAAGCCGTATCATGTGGAATAGCCCAGCCACACGTGCCGAGGTCGCATCACTCTTCACTGCCGCATTCCGCGTCGATATCACCGATGTAGGAGGTGTGGAAACCAGGTACACTGATGTGAAGACTGGCACTCCCTACGCCGCATCCATCGAAATACTGAGCCGGAACGAAATACTCTCCGGTGATACGGATGTTCGGGGTAAGGCCACGGGCACGTTCCGTCCTGGGGATTCCATCAACCGCGCAGAAGTGGTGAAGATAGTTACTCTTGCGCGAGCGAAGTACGGAACTCCAGGAGCAGACCGGGTGCCGGAAGAGGAAGATGATAAGGTGAATGATGATCACATCATTCTCTATGGCCAGAGCGGCTTCTCTCCGGAAGTCTTGAGAATCCACCAGGGAGAGAGCATCACCTTTAAGAACGATGGTCCCCTGCCTCTGTGGGTTGCCTCGAATCCGCATCCTCTCCATACCGGTTACACCGGATTTGATGTAAAGCGCTCTCTGACGAAGGGGGAAATCTTCACCTTCAAATTCGATCGCATGGGTTCATTCGGATTCCATAACCACGTACACACGTCTCATCGTGGAACAATC
>DATDWC010000057.1:0-4628 GCA_035289805.1 Candidatus Peribacterales bacterium
GGCATCGTTATCCGGGACTTTGTCACCATCACTATCCATCCTCGTATCCACATCGATGCGGTACTCGCGGATACTGCCCGTGGATTCATCAGCATAGAGGAGGAGTGTCCCTCCGGCTTGTGGCAAGGAAACTCTGCGATCGGACCCGATTGCGGGTGGCTCCGTACGGACGATGGCACGCACAACATTCTGATCTGTAGGCGTGATACTGATCGGGGGGAGACTGCGGACGGGAATAGCGAATGATTCCTCGGTGCCCGCAGGGGAACGTACGGTGAGCATGAGCTCTGCAGTGCCGGGCTCTGCAAGGATTCCGCGGAAAAATCTGTTTGCCTGCGTCTCCAGTATTTGCTGATGACGGGAGAGCACCCAGGAGTAGGAGGAATCAGAAGTCGCCGTAGAGATCCCAAAGGTGAAAGGTTCCCCTGCCGTGAGCGTGAGTTCCTCTGTTGTCACCTGCATCCTTGCGAACATCGGCAGCGCGAAGAGGAGCACGCCGAGGAGGCCTCCACCAATGCGCCGGAATGGAGAGGGGAATCTCATGGGGAAACGTTACAAGGCTTTTGGAAGTTCCTGAGTAAACAACCCCACAATCACCCGTGCAAAGAAGATGACGATGAGTCCGATAATCGTGTAGAGGATAATTTTCTTCGCATGGGTCACGGATGCCTCCGTTCCTGCTCCCAGAATCAAGTAAAACCCCGCGATAATGATCATAATCACCGCAATGAGCGACAGGAATGAGAGGATGAATTTAATCACATCGACGATAATATCGCGGACATCGTCGGAGGTTGCTGTGGGAAGAGCGATCAGAGAATCAAAATACTCAAGTCCGTCTTCAACAGATCCCGCATATGCCTGCGGCGTCAGAGCGTTCTGCGTGAGGATGCTCACCGAAAGTCCACAGCCGAATGCGAGAATAATGGTGAGGAATGCAAAGCGCATGGGAAAGCATCAAGTGGCAATGTTCACCACAAACTGGACAATGACGAATGCAAAGATGATGACGAGGAGTCCGACCACGGACCAGATCATGATTTTCTTCGCGCGCTGGATGCTTGCATCGGATCCAAATCCAAGGATGAACATGAATCCGGCAACAATGAATCCAATGACGGCAATGATGGCAACAAACATGAGAGCAAAATTGATGATATCGGCAATAACGAAGATCACGTCGGTATCGGTCCGAACCCCAGCCGGGAGCTCTGCTTGTGCCGCAAACAGCCCGCCAAGGAGTCCCGCTCCATCAAAAATAGATGCGGTGAGCGATCCGCCGGAACTCTGGTTCAGCGTCACGATGGTGACGAAGATCCCGAGGAGGAGGAGAATTGCGCGCCGCGTGATGAGAGGAGAATGCATCGAATAATTATACCACAGAAGAGGGATGTACGGAACTGCTACACTGATCCTACATTCCCCGTTTCCATGGCTTCCGCTCGAGAAGAGGACGATGTCCGTAATTTCCATAGGCAGGCGAAGGGCAAGATCGGAATGAGCCTCATGTTCCCGATTGAAACTCGCGAAGATCTCGCCAAAACCTACACTCCCGGTGTCGCAATTCCCGCTCGCGATATTGCCGCGGACCCGGAAAAAGTCTGGAAACTCACCGGCCGCAGGAACAGGGTGGCCGTTGTTTCCGATGGATCCGCCGTACTTGGACTTGGGAATGTAGGCCCACTCGCAGCACTCCCGGTGATGGAGGGGAAAGCAGCGCTCTTTAAGCAATGCGCGGATATCGATGCATTCCCGATTGTCCTTAGTACCCAGGATGTCGATGCAATTGTGGCAACGGTGAAGGCGATTGCGCCTTCTTTCGGAGGAATCAATCTGGAGGATATCGCTGCACCGCGTTGCTTCGAAGTGGAAGAAAGATTGAAGCGTGAACTCGATATCCCCGTTTTCCACGATGATCAACATGGAACGGCGATTGTTGTACTTGCAGGACTGCTGAATGCATTAAAAGTAGCACGTCGCTCCACGTCACGGAGTGACGTGCCACACATTCGCATTGTGATGAGCGGAGCAGGTGCCGCAGGCACTGCCATCGCTCGGATTCTCCTCTCCCAAGGGTTCACAAATATTTTGATCGTTGATCGAAATGGCATTATCAGTAGAAAGCGCGCTGATCTAAACTCAGAAGCGAAAATGTTTTTGGCTGCAGCTACGAATCCAGGGAGTATCGAAGGAGGGCTACAGGAAGCCATGGAGGGAAGTGATGTCTTCATCGGAGTTTCCGCACCAAATCTTGTCACCAAGGACATGGTGCGATCGATGGCGAAAGATCCGATCATCTTTGCACTCGCAAATCCCGATCCCGAAATTCTGCCGACTGATGCAAAAGATGCAGGTGCATTCATCGTAGCCTCGGGCAGGAGCGACTTCCCAAATCAAGTAAATAATCTCCTCGCGTTCCCGGGAGTATTTCGCGGTGCACTCGATGCCGGTGCAAGAGAAATCACAGAGAAGATGAAGCTCGCTGCGGCTCTGGCACTCGCAGCATGTGTTCTAGAACCAACGGTAGAAAAGATCCTGCCGGATCCTCTTGAAAAAGAAGTGGCTACAAAAATTGCGGAAGCAGTCAGGAAGGCTGCAGAATAGGCAAATCATTTATTATACTATTCAATTGAATAGTATACTACTCCTCAGTGACTTCTGGTAGTGATTCTGCAGGAGGTGGATCCCCCGCAATCTGGGGACCAAAAATCTGTTCGATGAGTTCGAGGACTTTGGGTGTGTTCCCAACGTAGATCACAATGCGCTTTGCTAGGTGGTAGATGTGCACGGGTCCTTCCCACGCAAAGTGCTCCCCAGCAATGAGCTTTCCATCTGCTCCAATCTTCGCTTTATCAACCAGTGCCGCTTCGACTGATGGGTAACGGAAGTAGCGGTACTCCTCTCCTTCGAGTGCGCCCATCACACTCTCCCCCGTGAGCGGGAGTTCTACGGCGCTCAGTGGTTGCGCCTTTGGCCCCCCGCACCCGATGAGGGAGAGGAGGAGAAAAGAAGCAGAGAGGCTGGCGGAGAACTTCCTGAATGAAACCATGGTGGACGGGGCCGCGACAGTCTAGCGTAGTTCTACGCGGGAAAGCATGCTTTATTTGCCAAAATTGCTCGGTGGGTGAATGATGGATGCATGTTGCAAAAGGGTATTCCATCGCTCATCGGTATCCTCCTCGCAACGTTTCTCATGATGAATGCTCAGGAGGTGCCACCTCCCCCTTACCCGATTTCCATTCCTGATCCCTCTTCCTCCCGAATGATCCCCTTCTGTGAGAATGGAGGTGTGCCTTTGAACATCGTCTGCCAGAACGCGATTCCGCTTGGATGTGTGTGGTACTGCATGGAACATGGGAGAGCAGAACTTCGACCAGAGTAAGAAGTGAATGCATTGAGGAAACCGAAAAAGCATTCTTTTACTTCACCAAAAGAAGAAGGAACGATATACTCCACTATTGATGTACACCCTGCCCTCCCTCCCCTACTCCTACAACGCACTGGAACCCTCTATCGATGCAAAGACGATGGAGATTCACCATACCAAGCATCATCAGACGTACATCGATAAGGTGAACGCAGCACTGGAGGGAACGGAGTTCACTGATACACCGATTGAGGAAGTCATCGCGAATCTCTCGAAGATCCCAGAGGCAAAGCGCGGTGCAGTTCGCAATCACGGTGGTGGCCACGCGAACCATTCGCTCTTCTGGACGCTGATGTCATCCAAGGGTGGTGGTGAACCAAAGGGGGATCTCGCAGATGCGATCAAAAAGACATTCGGTGATTATGAGAAGTTCAAAGAAAAATTCGCGGAAGCTGCAGCAAATCGTTTTGGCTCAGGATGGGCGTGGCTGATAATTGAAAATGGAGAATTGAAAATTGAAAGTACGGCGAATCAGGACTCCCCTCTTATGGGCAAAGCAATTTCGGGGGCTTCAGGCACTCCCCTTCTTGGGCTCGATGTCTGGGAGCATGCGTACTATTTAAAGTATCAAAATAAGCGTCCCGACTACATCAAGGCGTTTTGGGAAGTAATCAATTGGGAGGAAGTGGCACGGCGCTTCGCGGCTGCTCGGTAATAGTTTTCACGCTATTTCTATTCTCTCTGTATAGTGGCAGGACGGATGTAATCCGCTAGGAAAAGAACTTGCAGAAACGAAAGGGAGTTTCTAGGATTCTCCTCCTATGCCAGTCTGGAATTTCTGTGCAATGCCTGCGGATGAAGACTTTGCCTATTCTGATGATACAGATGAAAAGCGAAGGCAACTTGATGTTGCAAGAACAGCACTGACCAAACTCAATGGTGTAACTGTCAATGGGGAGTTTTTTGTTAATTGTTCACTTAGTCTGACTCTTTTGACTGAGGATGTTCATGGTGAATGCAGAAGAGTATTGGCAGAGATGCAGTGGATATTGGATGATGGAAAGGGGCCCAATGCCCAAGCAGGAAAATCTGTGCGTGGGATTTTCTAATTCTGGAAATACGCAATCATCGCAGTTCCCGCGCGGATAGTCTCCAGACATACCCGCGCCACTATCCTCTCAGCCACCTCCAGATCTGGAGTGTGAAGCATGTTCGATTTGTCAAAATTCTCCTTGACCCCGCTTGCTCCATCCTTATAATT
>DATDWC010000058.1:0-12202 GCA_035289805.1 Candidatus Peribacterales bacterium
GTTAATGGTATCCACCATCCTGATCACCTCATCATTGGCATTTCGTAGACATTCCTGCGCTCCATCGGAGAGTTTTCCAATTTCATCCATGAGCACTTCGAGTGACCAGCGAACGTTCGAAAGTGGTGTGCGGAGCTGATGTGCTGATTGCGAGAGGAGCTTCGTTTTTGCAACATCCGCCTGCTTCCTCGCCGTAATATCCTCTCCCATGGAGATGAGACCAATAATCGTCCCATCATCCTCCCGCAGGAGCAGGTTACGCCAGGCGATATCGAGCCATTCTCCATGCCTGGTGGGGATGGAGTATTCCACGTACGGCACATACGTCTCTTCCGAAAAATTACTGAAATCAGGAGTGCTTTTTTTATACACATCGGGCATGAAGTTGTACCAGTGCCGACCGACAAGGAGCCAGCGCGGGTAGCCAAGGAGTTTGGAGCCGTACTCATTCACGAACGTAATATCCCCCTTCATGTCGAGCCCTCCGACGATCATCGGTATTGCATTCATGAAACTCCGCCAACGTACGGCATCTGTGTGATCTTTGTTTTTCTTGAACATCAAGAAATTATATCACATTTACGTCTCTTTTGCTCTCCCTAGAGCGCAGTCCTAAGAGCTGAGCCAGATGCCAAAGAGTGTGATGATTGCTCCAAAAACTATGCCACCGAGGACCTCCACAGAGGAGTGTCCGATGCGTGTCTGGAACCTCTTCCAGTGCTGGAGACGATTGAGAATTTCGGCCTGTAGGCCAATTTCCCTCCGCGAATTCATGGCATCGTAAAAGATGATGACTGCAAACACCGCAGCAATCGCAAATTCCACAGAATCGAGACCAGTCTTACGCCACACAATGATGAGGAGCGATGTGACGAATGCTGCATGGGAACTTGGGAAACCTCCGGAATGAAAGAATGCATCGTAATCCACGTGTCCTTTTTTGATCGATGCAACAGTGAGCTTGGTGCACTCGCAGAGAACACCAACGACAATGGGAATGAGGAAGACGTAGTGCGCGAGGATCTGGAGATCGGGATGGGAGGAGAGGGGCACGACGAGTAGGGAGGTAAGGAAATAAGGAGGTACTAATTCAAGCATATCCCGTCTCCTTTATTACCTCCATACCTCCTTACTTCCTTACCTTGGATCCCCCCACAAACCATAACCGTAAATTCGAGAATGCTACACTTCCCTCCATGCAGCTCCCCTCACGATTGGAAGAGCGCCTGAAGAAGCTCTTTTCGAGAGCCAAAGATAGAGAAACATTTGTGATGGATGCAGTGGTACGCGCAATCGAAGAACTGGAGCGCACCGATCAAAACGGCATGCCGGAAGCTGTAGGAGGAACTCTCCACCTCTACACCGATGGTGGCTCCAGAGGGAACCCCGGCGAAGCTGCAATCGGCTGCGTGCTCATGGATCCGCTCACAGGGAAAATTCTCAAGGAGCATAAGGAAACCATCGGAATTCAGACCAATAATGTTGCAGAGTACCGTGCACTCATCAGAGGACTCGAAATTACAAAGCACTTCCAACCCAACAGACTTGTCTGTCACCTGGATTCCGAGCTTATCGTCAAGCAGCTCTCCGGCGCTTACAGAGTGAAGATGCCGACGTTGCAACCTCTGATTGAGGAAATTCAGGAACTCACCGCTGAATTTCATGAGGTCAGCTTTTCGCACATTCCACGGGAAGAGAATAGAAGAGCAGATCGACTTGTGAACGAGGCGTTGGATGGCTTACGCTGAGGCTCCTATGGGAAAGCATCAAGCATCAAGCATCAAATTCCAAAAAAGTTCCAAAATCCAAGCACCAAAAGGGCATTTGGAATTTGGAATTTGGAATTTTTTTGGTGCTTGGAATTTGAAATTTAGTGCTTTCTGCGTGTTCACTCTTTTTGGACTTTCTTCTCTCCCTCCTCGCACTTTTGCCGCCTCAAACTCCCTCCTCTACCAGTACGGCGAGCAGGTGTTTATGATCGACCCCAAGAACGAATGGCGTGAGGAAGGAGAAGTTCCTGTCTACAACGGGCGAGAGATCACTCTGGATCCAGGCACCCCATTCCCTTCCACAGTCACTGTGATTAAGAAAATTGTCTGGAATGAGGAGAAAATAGCCGGAGCTCTAGAGGAGAGCATCGGAGTACTCCTCAACCGCGATCCAGGAAGTGTTCGCATTACGAAAGATGCAGAAGGAAAAATTAATTTTGAAGGAATCGGATTGAATGGTCGAAAGATCGATCACAAGCGTGCGGCAGAACTCACCGTCTTCGCATTGGAGGAAGGTGTTTCGATCATTCAACTCCCCGTGATCGAAACTCCACCAACGGTCACCGTAGAAGATCCGGAGCTCAAAGCGCTCGGCATCACGGAACTTGTGACAGTGGGAGAATCCGATTACGCAGGATCTCCGAAGAATCGGAAGCACAATATTGGAGTGGGTCTGATACGGTTCAACGGCCACATCATTCAGAAGGATGCAGAGTTTTCGTTTGGGGATGTCCTTGGCCCTGTGAATGGAAGTACCGGCTATCTGCCGGAGCTCACGATCCTCGGTGAAAAAACCCTGCCAGAGTTTGGTGGGGGCCTCTGCCAGGTGAGTACCACCGCATACCGTGGCGCTTGGCTTGGTGGATTCCCCATCACAGAACGGAGGAACCATAGCTATGCCGTTCGCTTCTACGCCCCTGCCGGAACTGATGCCACGGTCTATCCGCCATGGACCGATATGAAATTTGTGAATAATACGGATGGTGCTTTGCTCCTCCAGACCCACAGCGAAAACGATAAGGCGTACTTCCTCTACTACGGCACCAAGCAAAAAGACAAGACTGTGGAACTCGTAGGACCGTTCACCTGGGATCTGATTGCGCCACCCCCCGATCGAATCGAATACACGGAAGAGCTTCAGCCCGGAGAATCACGCATCGTGAGTAAACCCGTACCCGGCATGAAGGCGATGTGGTACCGCATCATCTCGGAAAATAATGAGGAGCAGGAGCCTGAGGAATTTGCCTCCTTCTACGAAGCGCGCCCCTACTACGAGGAGATCGGTATGGAACTCCCACCGCCCACAATCATCACAACACCGGAACGAGATGTTCTTCAACTCGATGAAGAAACAACCCTCACCTTCCCAAGAAAGGGATGGCGCACGGGTCCGCGAATCAGAGTGCGTGAATAAGTGCTCCTTTTGAGCGCAGAGGAAACGAGAGATGCTCCCGAAGGAGTTCCTCGCAGAGACGAGAGAGTTCCTTATGATCTCCCTCTGCGAGAGAGATCTTCCGACGTTCAGCGAGAGCCGAGCGCGCTCTAAGGTATGCACAGAGTTCTGATGAATAGGGAGCACCATCGAACACTGGCAGAAGTCCGAGCTCTTTCATCAGCATCAATTGGAATGTGGGGAAGAGAAGTGAACACCTCTCCGCATCGCAGAGAGTAAAAAATTCCCGCGCGAGATCAAAGATCGATTCCTGTGGCTCCGTATCGTGCAGGAAGTGGAGGAGGAGTTCCGAAGCTCTGTGAGCGAGTGCAAAACGCTGAAGGTCCACACGAATCTGATCGAAGGAACGAATGCATTCCGCAGATCGCATGTAGAAACCAGAAGAGTGCTCCGCAAGATCCACGCGAAGGTGCTGGAACGATTGCACGGCTCCCGCAAGCCGGCTCGTGAGATTCCGTGCCCCCTTTGCAACAGCTGTTACCCGGCCATCGGATGCCGTGAGGAGGATGCAGAAACGATCCGCATCGCCGATATCGTACGTCTTGAGCACGAGTGCCTCGGTTGTGCGGATGCGTGTCACAGAGTACGGAAAGGCAGGAGAACGCTGCGGAAGAGATAACTCACAGAGAGGAGAAGGAGGAGAAGCAGAGCTCCCTCCATCAGGAACAGAGAGCACACGACAAGGAATGATGCGGTAGGGGGCATCAGAAAGAGAATCACTATGATCGTCGAAGGGAGAGAGAGGAGGAGAGAAACGAGGGAAAGCATTGCCCCTTCCGAGAGGAGCGGCATGAGTTCCTCTCTCTTCCCGGCACCAAAGAGGCGGAGGAGCCGAATCTCCGGAATGAGTGTTGCTTCCCGCCCGAGGAAGAAGAAAGTTATCGTGAGAGTAAGGGAGAGGATGAGGAGGAGGGAGAAAGCAAAAATCTGTCGCAATGAGCCTTCCTCTTTCTCTCTTCTTTGGAGCATCTCATCGCGCGCGCTCGGGAGATCCTGGAGCGCCGTTGTAGTAAGGACAGATGTGAGTTCCGGTCGCGTGAGGAACGCAAAGACCGTATCGAAGTCCTCAAGAGAGCGGAGAGTCACCTGCATGCGAGAGTGATCAGGCATACCCGAGGAATCCTGTTGGAAGGAAACATTGCGCACATGCGGCAGAGCGAGGAGTGCCTGCACCAGAGAGCGCTCTTGCTCCTCCGTCGTAGAAGCAGAAAGCGAAAGAGGCAGAGCGAGAATCATTCCACGATCGAGCACATCCCTCGATTCATTTCCGCGTAGTACGGTAAGGTGGAGCAGCGTCAAAAGAGATGCCGAGAGGAGTACCGCACACACACGGGAAAAGGTCTTCGGGGAAAGCACGGGGAGAGAATACCAGAGAGAGTTGCTCTTCTGCGACGTACGTTACTTCCGCAGCGGTGCGCCACGCAACCTGCCTACCATTGCCACACACTCCCGTGCACGCACATTCCCGGGATCAAGCTCCAATGCACGCTCGAAGAGCGTTCCTGCTTTTGCAAGGTTCTTCACTTCCATGTAGCAGGATCCAAGATCGCAGAGTGAGAGCGGACTTTCGGGATCCAGATTGAGCGATCGCTCAAGCGTCACAATTCCCTGTATGCGATCTCCCCTCCGGAAGAGCACCCATCCAAGGCAGCGGAGAATTTCGGCATTGCTCGCCTTGAGATCGTTCGCGAGCTTCAGTAGACCCTCCGCATCTTCCCATTCCTCCCGTACGAGGGCGATGTACCCCAGAATGTAGTACCCCATGTAGCTCTCTGGCTCCAGTGCTACTGCCTGCTTTGCTGCTTTCTCCGCCCGCTCAAAACGCTCTAGGGAGAGCTCGTTATCGGCAAGCTCCTCGAGCGCCGCAACATTCGCAGGATCGCTCAAGAGGAGACCCTCAAGGAGCGTAATCGCCTCCATATGCTGGCAGTGGAGCTTCAGGCTCTCTGCTTCTTCCAGGAGCCGTACAGCCTGATCGTCAGAAGGGGGCATGAACATCAGGATATTCTATCAGAGTCTGTGTGTACAAGAAAAGGAGAACAACATGATTTCATCCGCTTATCCAAGGGCAATAACCGCTTCCCGATACCCTTCTGGCGTGCCCGTATCGTAGCGGCTCCCCTCAAAGACAAGACCGTGCACCGGCATACGACCAAGCTCGGAAATCAGCGCATCAATGATGCGGATTTCTCCACCACTTGTGCTGAGCCCCCTCGAAGCATGGGAGTTTCCAACAGAGTGGAGAACATCAAATACTCTCTTTGGAAGAATGTAGCGCCCCACGATACCGAGCGTACTTGGAGCTTCCGCCGGCTTTGGCTTTTCCACGAGTCCCTTTACAACTTTCAATCGATCCTTCGTCTCCTCGACATCGGCAATCCCATAGGAGGAAACCTTCTCTTTGGGAACATCCTGCAAACAGAGAAGAGCACCCTCGGAGTAATGACTTTTGAGTTGCACAAGACCAGAATCTGCTCCGGTGATCAGATCATCACCAAAGAGCACAGCGACCTGATCTGAATTGACCCAATCCGCAGCCTGCAAAATCGCGTGACCATCGCCGCGTTGCTCATCCTGGTATACCACATGGAACTTTACAGAGTCGTAGCGCCTGAGCTCTTCCAAGAGGTGAATTTTCCCACGTCGCTTGAGTTCTGCTTCCAGCTCCGCATCTTCGTAAAAGTATTCTGGGATTGCCTCTTTTCCCTTACTGATGACAAAACAAATTTCGCTGATGCCGGCAGCGATGCATTCGTCCACAAGGAGCGCAACAATCGGTTTGTTGCCAATCGGGAGAAGTTCCTTTGGGACTACTTTCGTCCACGGGAGAAAACGAGTGCCAAGGCCGGCTAAGGGAAGAATGGCTTGAGTGAGTTTCAAAGGATGTGGGTGCAAGGAAGAGAGAAAGTGGACCCGAGGATTGTAAACCCCCTAGTCCTTTTCCCTTAGTCCTTTTCCCTGTTTTTTGCTATAATAGACAGAATGCCCAAACCGAACCCAACCTCTCTCAAAGTCGCCTACTTCACAATGGAGATCGGCCTCCAGAGCGATATTCCCACCTACGCTGGCGGCCTTGGAATGCTCGCTGCAGATATCATGCGTTCCTGCGCAGACATGAGTGTCTCTGCAGCATGTATCACGATCGGCTGGCAGCACGGATACATGCGACAAAAGATTCGGCTGGATGGAACACAGGACTACGAGGATATCACGTGGGATCCATCGAAATATATGAAGCGACTTACGGAAAAAGTGAGTGTGACGATCGAGGGGAGATCTATAGCAATCGGCGGATGGGTGTATGCGCTTAAGGGAGTTCCGATCATCTTCCTCGATACAAACCTCGAGGAGAATACTCCAGAGGATTGTGCAATTACGGAGCACCTCTACGGTGGCGATGGCGGCATGCGAATCAAGCAGGAACTCGTGCTCGGCATTGGCGGCGTGCGCATGCTCCGTGCCATGGGATACGGAACCGAGGATATTGGTACTTACCACATGAACGAGGGGCATGCCGCATTCCTCACGCTCGAACTCCTCCGGGAGCGTGATTACAAAGATGAGGAGGTACGACGTTCGTGTGCATTTACAACACACACCCCGATTGCCGCGGGCCACGATTACTTCGATTACGATTTTGCATGGAAAATGTGCGGCGATGCGTTGCCGTGGCATATTCAGAAGCTCGCAGGTCAGGATCGCTTAGGGATGACACAACTTGCGATGCATTTGAGCCATTACACCTGCGGAGTATCGCAGGTGCATGGGGAGGTTTCACGCGGGATGTTCCCGGGAGAAAACATCGATGCCATTACGAATGGCATCCACCACTACACGTGGGCATCACCCGAGATGAAGATGCTCCTCGATACGCATATCCCAGGGTGGAAGGAGCATCCGGAGCTCCTTACAAAAGAGTGTCGTAATCTGCCCGATGCAGAGCTCTGGATGGCACATCAGAATGCGAAGAAGAGACTGATTGCGGAAGTGAACAAGCACACGGTCACTCCTTTCAATGATGAAATCCTCACCATTGCATCGGCACGGCGGATCGTGAGCTACAAGCGTCCGGAACTCCTCTACGAGAACTTAGAACGCCTGCGTGAAGTCTGTCGAGGAAAAGTGCAGATCATTCATGCGGGGAATGCACATCCCGCAGATCACTTTGCTCAAAGCGTGATCCAACGCATGATCGAACGATCACAGCTCCTCAAAGATTTTGTGCGCATCGTCTACCTCCCAAACTATAATCCCGATCTCGCAAAGCTCCTGGTGCAGGGTGCGGATGTCTGGCTCAACACTCCGATGCGACTGCACGAAGCCTCTGGAACCTCTGGTATGAAAGCGTGCTTGAACGGAGTACTAAACTTAAGCACACTCGATGGCTGGTGGATCGAAGCGTATGAGCGCGATCCCGAAGCCGGCTGGCGCATCGGCCCGCTTGCCCCTGCACACGATTCCGCAGAGCACCGCAAAATCGATGCTGAAGATATCTACACGGATCTGCAGTACCAGATCATTCCAGAGTACGAGTACGAAGGTCACAAGCGCTGGATCCGCAGAATGAAGCGTTCCATCGGGCTCATCGGATACTTCAACACGCACCGTGCGGTGCGAGAGTACATGGAGAGGGCGTGGAAGTAGGTAATTTACGCATCCATGAGCGATTGCTGCACTCTCTTTATGTCCCTGCGATCGACTTCGGGCTTTGGCGAAGTGAGTTCCTCGAGCTCCCGGCCTCGCTCATCGATATTCCCAATCAACCTCTTTAAATCCGATGCCTTAAAATTGGGTAATCGCATCTTCTCTTTCTCTCGATGTACCTCTTCCGAAATTTCCGGGTACATCTTCTTTGCATCGTAGAGAACAGCAGATCCCCGCTGCGCCATTAGGACATCGAATGCATTGCGCTCACTGATGTGATAATCGAGTGATGCGACGAGACGAATGATCTTCTCGCGCTCTTCGGGATCCAACTTCTCCGCAAATTCGTAGGTGGTGATTTTTTTGAGACTTGCGAGGATCGGTTCCAGCGATTCCGGGGAGACGATGTAGAAGGTGAAGCCACTTTCGGTAAATGTCCTACGCGAGAGATCAGCAATTGCATCGGTTGGCACCACAAAGAAAATTGTAGGATAGAGGTGCGCATTCCCTTTGTACTTCTCCGCAGTCTTCTTCACATTGGTCGAAATGTAGTTCTGGAAGTTCTCGGAGCGCGACGCCTTGGCATCAAAGATGACGTACTGCCCAAGGAATGCGATGAGGAAATCCGGCTTCACACTGCCATCAAATTCCTCAGGGAGATGAGCATTATCAAATCCAGCAAAGGAGGTTTCTGGTTTCTTGCAGAGCTCTAGGAGCTGAAGAATGACCTTCTGTTCATGCTCGTTCCACAAGCGATCGCGCTCCTCCAGCATTTTCTTCTGACGCTCATCATCTTCCCTACGCACTCTCACTTTTTCCTCTTCGAAGCTTTTCTCCGCCCGATCAAGCCTCTGCAGCTTTTCATCATGCTCGCGGCGCCGGCGCTCCTCTGCTTCCTCGTACTTGGCGAGACGTTCCTTTAATGCATCACGTTCCCGATGGACTGCCTTGTACTCTGCCTCTAAATCTTTGAAGCGCGAAAAGAGCTGCTTGCCATTTCCGGCGAGTTCATCTTTCTCCTTCCGTACTTCTTCAAGCTGTGATTGTAGTTTACCGATTTCCCGATTTTCGCTCCCTTCGCCCGGTCGGGATTGCTTCCAAATGAGAAAGCAGAGTCCGCCGAGAATCAGGGCACCAAAAACGTACTCCATGCCTGCATCATACCAGATGGTGAACGATTATCCACCAATCACCCCTTGACCGCAGAGGCATCACATATTCTCCGGTACGGACACCCACCGCATTTCTCCACACTTGGGGTAGGAGTGTAGTCACCGGAGAGGACTCTCTCCGAAAGGAGCTCGATCGTCTTCGCCGCAGTTTTGAGCTCCCCTTCCCCGCGCCGCGTCACCACCTCCGTGAGAGATTCATCCGCGAGGAAGAGCATCACGAGCTCCGAGACTTCTCTTTTTAATTCCTCGCGAGCCGCGAGTGCATAGAGTGAGAGCTGGAGATCGAGGTCCACCTCCTCCTGTGATCGCACTCGAAATGTTTTAAAGTCGATGACGCGCAAGGTTCCGTCAGACAATTCTTCCACGCGATCGAAACGTCCTGTAATAACGTCATGCTGAGGAGGTCGGCCCGATCCTTCGAGACGGTCCTTCGCTTCGCTTCGGATCTCCTCAGGATGACGTGCCGACCGTCTCGAAGCATTTGTCACGGACATTTTAAAACTTTTCTCTATCCCAATAACTTTTCGTTCTTCCCTCTTCCACCACGCATAGAACTCTCCGAGAAGTTTTTCCCCGCGCTTGCGATCGTAATCCACGGCAACGAGCGAGTCGTATCCGGCAGTGACGAAGGATGTTTGCCAGAATGCAAGGAGTTCATCGAATGTGAATGCAGTCTCGCGAACAGAAGAATGCATTTCCTCAAAAAGCTGTTTCTGCATTGGAGCCTGTCCTGAGCTCCGTCGAAGGGTATTTTCGCATTTATCGTATTTTCGCATTTCTTCCTTCCCCCACTTCGAAAGCACCGAGTGCATACTGATCCCAAAGCACTGCTCCGGCGAAAGAGGCTTTGGGAGCTTTTTTATGAATTCGTACTCGTACTTGCGTGGGCAATAGCGGTACGAGGAGAGCTGGGAGTAACTCAATGCCACGCCCTTATTCTACGCCGCAAGATTGATGAGAGCGTCGCTGATATCTTGCACCTTTAGCCTCCGCGCTTCCACTTTTCGCGCAGTCTTCACCGGATCTGCGAGTTCACGACGATCAGGATTGGTCTTCCGGGCAAGGGCGCGTTTGATCGGGGACGTGCTGCGCTTGAAGATGTCCTGGGAAGAGTTTTTGGCTTCATCGGAAACATATTCCAGTTTTTGCAGTGCATCAGAAAGTTGATTCATGGTCATCGTTCCTTCCTCAAAGGAATCGATGATCGAAGCCATACGACCCTCAAGATCTGTGCGAAGCTCCGCTCGAACGACATCCTGCTCGTAGGGTCGAAGATGAGAAGCGCGAACATATTCTTCTGCTTTATTCGCATGATGACGAACGCGCGACACAAGTTCGAGGCGAACTTTGGCGCGAAGATTCTCGCGCGATTTTCCACGTTCCTCTTCCGAAAGATGCTCGTTCAAATGAACATAATCCGTGAGAAGTGTGCAGCGGGTAAAGAGCAGTGCAGGCTCAACGATTCTGCGATATTCCCCAATCGCCGCATGGAGACGCTCTTTTTCCTCTGCTCCAGCCGGCACGCCATCAAACTGGAACAGTGAAAGATCAAATGTCTTCTGTGTACCATCGGATGAGAGATACGAAATGATCTGAGGCTCTCCGGAGTGTTCTTTAGAGGCACGCATGAGAGTAAGATTTGCATACACTTCTGCTCTCGCGAGTTGCTCTGGAGGAAGAGCAACAAATGTTTCATCAGAGACAAGGGAAAGGTAATTACTCTGAAATAGAACTGAATCCTTCACATTCTCCCCACGTGAATTCTTCATCGCATACGCTTGGTAGAGCTTTTGACGCTGTGAAAGATTGATTCCTTTGTCCGTCTCCTCGAATTTCTCCTGGTAGTGTTTTGCCGCCCGATCCTCTCCGTACCACGGCATTTTTTTCCACAGAGCTTCGACGATGGTATCGCCATGTGCGGCAGCTGTGCCAAGGTCACGCTTCGTCATTTCTTTATTGATCTTGGAAAGAAGCGTCGCAGCATCTTCCTTGAGATAATCCTGGGACTTCTTATCCCACTCCCGCACCGAGTCGTATACTGCTTCCGAATATATAGCCCCGCCTGCGACGGGCAACGCAAGCGCGAATGCCGCACCACCAGAAACTCCTGCGGCATACATACCGGCTTCGAGGAGTGCTCCGCCACCACCTGCTGCAATGAGCGATTTTCTCCTCGCTTCCAAAGTTGCAGCCAATGCAGGATTCTCTTTTCTTGCTGCTGCAAGCTCACGCTCATTCTCGAGAATGAGGTATGCATCGTATGCAAGTCCAATGCCAATCAAAGCACCGGCACCTACCTTTGCAAGCCGGGAGCTTTTTGCAAAATGAGAAGCTTCGAGAACTTGTTCAGCAGCTTTATCGCCATTCTCGGCAGCCTTGCGAAGAAGTACATCGTGTTCCGTGAGCAATTTTCCTACCTTCGCATGATCGCCTGCAGAGCGTGCAGTCTCGATATCCTCCAAAATCTTCGCAATGTCCACAGCAGATTCTGCAGATTCAGCTACAACTCGGGGCGCTGCGTTCGGCAGAGAGAGATTCCGAGAGAGGAGTTCTTCCGGCTCGTAATTCTTAAATGAAAGGAGAAGATTCGCATTTTCGTTACCACGACTCGCGAGGGTGCGCACAGTTTGATCACGGAAGAGATCATGGCGAAGTAATGTACGAAGATCATCCACATCTCCCGCCGCATGAGCTATTGAAATGCGTCGAAGGAGATCATCCACCTTGGGAGCAACACTCCCGCGAAGAATAAGCGATTCCACGCCTCTTAACGGGGCAGCAAGAATATTGGCATACCGCCTCACGCGACCAATCACGGGTCGTGATGCAATGCTGATGATATTGCGGAGTGTTGGCGTATCACGCACAGCGCGCGCCTGGTGGAGAAATTGATCCACTGTGGGATCGAGACCCCTGTACTTTTCCATGGCATTCACAAACTTGCTCCAGGCAGAAGCGCTGTTCTCCATAGATGCTGTGGTGCAATGATGAAGTCCTTCCTGGAATTCCCATCCTATCTTTACAAGAGCTCCCTGATTTGGGACATTCCCTGCGGTCGTCATCTGTCGGATGAGTTCCCGCATTTCGTGGAATGTTTGATGGGCGGTATGCCACTCCTGTGCCGAAAATTCCAGCGAACGTGCAGCACGAACCAGATTCTGGCG
>DATDWC010000059.1:0-11605 GCA_035289805.1 Candidatus Peribacterales bacterium
AAGCGCTACTACGGCGGGCAGCAATACACCGATATTGTGGAGCAGGTTGCAATTGATCGGGCAAAGCAGCTCTTTAAAGCAGGCCATGCCAATGTGCAGCCGCATGCCGGCGCTCCTGCAAACATCGCAACCTACTTTGCGCTCATGGAACCAGGGGACACGATCCTTGGGATGGATCTCTCGCACGGGGGGCACCTCACCCATGGGCACCCTGTCACCTACATCACGAAGATTTTTAAGTTCGTGCGCTACAAGATGAAGAATGTGGAGACAGGTGAGCTCGATTACGCGGAAATGCGGGAGGTGGCACTGCGCGAGAAACCGAAGGTGATCCTGGCCGGGTACTCTGCGTACCCGCGCGAAGTGGATTACGCGAAGATTAAGGCTATTGGGGAAGAGGTGGGAGCGGTCACGATTATGGATATGGCGCATGTGGCTGGGCTCATTGCGGGAGGTGCTCACAAGAATCCGTTCGATTTTGGCTTTGATGTGTGTCTCACCACAACTCACAAAACTCTCCGCGGTCCCCGTGGCGGCATGATCCTGACTCGTGAAGAGGAACTCGGAAAGAAAATCGATAAGATGGTCTTCCCTGGGTTTCAGGGTGGGCCGATTATGCAGATGGTTGCGGCCAAAGCCGTTGCATTTGGCGAGGCATTGAAGCCAGAATTTAAGGAATACGCACACCAGATTGTTCGGAATGCAAAGCACATGGCAGATCTCTTCATGACTACGGGAGCTAAACTCATTACGAATGGAACTGATAATCATCTCATTCTCCTCGATTGCGTTACCTCATGGGGAATCTCCGGGCAGGAGGCGGAAGTTCTGTTTGATAGCATCGGCATTACGCTCAATAAGAACATGATCCCGGATGATAAGAGGAAGCCAATGGATCCCTCTGGTATCCGCTTTGGAACTCCCGCGATGACGACGAGGGGAATGAAGGAAAGGGAAATCGAAACTCTCGTCAGCTTCATGCTGAGAGCGGTAAAGGAGCGATCGGATGAAGCGGCTATCACCAAACTCCATGGGGAAGTGAAGGAATTCTGCAGGAAGTTCCCGGTCCCGGGAATCGATGCTACGAAGACATTTTCGTCCTGATTTTCAGATTTTCCTCTCCTCTTGCCATGATTCGATTTATTCTTTCCCTCTTTGTCCTTTTCCTCTCTTTTCCGCCTCTCGCCTCTGCGCGGTGGATTGGCAGCATGCTGCGCGATTACACGCCGCGACTTCTAGAAGATCGCATCTCGAGGGATAACATCGCTGCCACGCGGGAAGCGCGCATCATAAAGCGCCTTAGTGCACGCACTTCGGGACGCACCCGTGCGGTGCCGGAAGCAACTGTGTTGGATCCCAGTGTGAACCGGGCGCTTGCTGCCTCGTACCGCACGCGCAGACTGCTGCAGCGGATAGAGGAGGGCGGGCAGAGGAAGATTCTGCAATTGCCCAATGGGCGAGCAGCAACTTCTAAGATCAGAGAAAAAATACTCTTCAATGACCGTCGTCGAAGCGATCTTGGAGAAATTCTCGATGCCCTGCGAAAGTATATGGCTTCCCCCGATCTTGCAGAGGAAGCCGAAAAAATTCCTACGGCGGAGCAGGAGATTTGTAAGCGGGGTTTTGCATGTGTAGGAGGTGTGAACCTGGATGATCTTTTTCTTAGGGCAGGTATTGTGAGTGTTCCCATAGATCCTGCACTTGATCCTGCTGCCAAGGGGACCGGATACTATGTCCAAAAAATAGGGCAGACGGGTCTCCGCGTGGGAGTTATTGAAACAATGAATGAGGGGGAAGGTGGAGAGATTTTTCTGGAATGGACTCCTATAGCCGAATAATCCTTGGCCCCTCAGGAATGGCACAAAAATGGTGTAGACGTATCCAGAGAACGCGATACACTCCCCCTGCTTTCTCATTTCCATCACTCCCTATGAAGACTCTGCCCCTTCTTTCTTCCCTCTGTTTTCTCTCCCTCCTCATTTCCTGCGCTCCACTGCCGCAGAATGCACCGACTCCTTCGAATGAGACTGTCCCGGTGATAGAGGATTCCTCCTCGAGCCAAAGTGCCGATGAGGAAGAGAGTTCCGCATCCGTCGAAAGCACCTCGTCCTCCGATTCTTCTTCTTCTGAAGATGGATCTCAGGAGAGCTCCACGAGTTCCAGTTCTGATGCTTCTTCCCCGAGTGATAGTAGTACTTCCGCAAGCGAGAGTTCATCGTCGTCTGTGGAATCAACATCTGCGAGTTCCTCCAGTTCTTCTTCAGTAGAGAGTTCCACCTCTGCACGGGTTGTAGAGGTAACGGTGACGGGGTGGTCATTTACCCCCTCCACGATCACCGCAACCAAGGGAGAGGCGTTGGAAGTCCGTCTTGTGGGAGGAACGGGGGATCACAGCTTCAACGTTCCGGATCTTGGCATCGATGTTGCGATAAGCGGTGGGCAAACAAAGACTGTGACGATCCCCACAGACCGCGCTGGGACATTCCCGTTCAAGTGTGAGGTGTTCTGTGGTTCCGGTCACTCCGATATGCACGGCACGATTGTCATCTCGGAATGAAGCTTTGGATCAGGCATTCATGATTCGGTCTCTCTGCTTACAGTGCTTCACTGCAGTGAGCCGGTGCAGTAACACCTCCCGCAAGTGTGAAGAGTGGTACGTACTGATTGGAAGGGCTCCAGATCGTAAACCCGCAGGAACCGGAATCGAACACTGCATCGATCTGATCTTTCAGATCTTTGCTCGATACCCGATATCCCTGGATCCACGGGCGCAGCTTCCATGCATCGTCCGGAATCAGCTTTTGGTATCCAAGCATCGTTTTGTACACGAGCTCGTACATCCTGCTCCTGCGTGTTTCACCCGTGTAATAGGCATGAGGTGCGAAGCTTGCCGGGTATGCCATGGGTGATATCACATCCACGTACGGTGCGAGGCGCTGAATGTCCTGCGCCAGGCGTTCCATATTCTTCTCGTACTCCCAGCCAAGAATCGCATAGGTGCTGATGCCAAGCCGCACGTTGTGAGGTGATGCATCAATCGTTTCTCGTGCCATTTTCACAAATGATTCGACGTGATCAATTTTCTCCGGGAGAGTCCAGCCAATCGCAATTGGCGTGTACTCCGTTGGGTAACGAATGTAATCGATATTGATTTCATCCACTCCTGCAGCGATGATTTCCATAAGGAGCTCACGGTTGTAACTGTGGACAGTTTCGTTCCCGAGATCGACCCAGATATTCCCCACACTCCTCCCCGTTTCCGGATGGATAATTTGGGTTTCCGGCTTTGCACGGGCAAGTGGGATATCCTTACCTGCCACGAACCGGATGATCACCTGCAGACCTTTTCCGTGTGCGTTCTCTACCACCTCTGTGAGGCGATACTCGGGCTTCAGTGCTCCAAACTCTTGTGCAGAGGGGGAGGAGCTTTCGAAGAAAACATCATGTTCTTTTGCATCAATCACGAGCGCGTTCCCTCCACTCCTCTTTGTTTCTGCCATAACTTTCTCGAAGAAATCATCACTCCGCCCCACACTCCTCCCTGTGAGGTACACACCCATAGAACCATCCGGTGTCCGCTTTGTCATGATTGTGAGTGGTTCTTCTAGTACCTTCGCTTCTACCGGAACCTGTTCCTTGGGGGCTGCTTCGTGGAGTTCCTCTTCCTTTGGTAATTCTGTAATTTCTGATACTGGTTCCTCCGATACGATGGATGCCTCAAGTGGTACTTCCACCGGGGGAGCAGTATTCTTTGCGTGCCAGGGGAAGGAGAACCAGAGGAAAAAGACCGCAGGCACCAAGAGGAGCGCTTGAGGGAGGCGACGAACTGCTTTCACTATTCCGAGACGGGTATACTGTCCTTTGATTCCCTCTTCCTCTTGCCGAAACGTCTCCTCCGTAGCGCTACCCATGCTCTTATCGGGCTCCGGCATGCCTTCGTGCTGGAGCGTAATTTGCGGATCTTTGTTTGCTGCTACCTGTTCCTGATTGTGTGGGGGCTCATTCTGCCACTCACTGCCTCCGAATGGATCGTGCTGCTCCTTTCTGGTGGTATGTTCCTCAGTGTTGAGCTCCTGAATACGAGTCTCGAGCGGCTCGCCGACTCCATGGACGATCACTGTAAGCGGGAGCACCGCTCCCACTGCTTCACAGTTCTGAGGGATGCCAAGGATATCGCCGCCTCGGCCTCCCTGATTTCGCTCGTCATCGTGGTGATCATTATCCTGATCATTTTTCTGCCGCACGTCGGGTTGGAGGGGGTCCTGAAGCATAGGGGTTATAGTTCCTGAAGAGTTTTTGTGATGTTGAATTCCAGTCGTGGAGTGAGTTCGTGCTGCATGGTGTCCCCAATGTGCTTATAGGTGAGTGGGGTGGTGAACGGGGTGACTAAAATCCCGATCAGGATGATGATTGTTGCGAAGAGCGTTGCCTTTTCGCTCTTCGTGAGTGGCATGTGTGGTACAGTTGATTGGACTTCGAAGTGGTGCTTCCAGTAGAGAACGATCTCCAGGAGGTGTTCTGCAATCTTGATGCGTGGCCCCACGCGCAGAATGAGACTGAGGATGAGAATCTCGAGCTCTGCGAGCTTCCCCACCCCTGCAACTGCTACAGCATGGTGGAACGCAATCGCGAGGAGGAGACCGAGTGCGATGAAGAAAAGATCGAGCAGGCTTTCGCGCAGAGTCTCCACCCCCACCCAGTACCAGGGGAGCGAGTGCTTGGTGCGGTACTTGATGACGTCGAGTGCCATATGGAGTGCCACCAGCACTGCGAACACTCCCATATTGAGAACGATGCTTGCGATGACCGTCATGACGCTGAACCAGATTCGAAAGAGCGGCCACTCATCGTGCTCGTGAGCGATATAGATGACGTGCCTGTGCGTCCTTCTTACGATAGGAACCAGGAGAATTTGCATATTTATTTTTTTATATTATAACATACTTTCTCTTCAAAAAGAAGAGAAAATGGCTACTCTCTGGCCTATAGGCAAACTCTCACTGATCCTTCGGCTGCCTCTCCGCTATTTTCCTGGGGTCTGCTGCCTCGACCGTTGGTCCCCCGGCTGCTGCAATTTTTTTGGCGAGTTCTTCCATTTGTTTCTGTTCCTCTGCGCTCAGTTTTTCTCCTTGATTCTCCTTCTTCTTGAGTGAGTTAAACTCATTCGTCCACATCTCCCGATCGCGCCACTCACGGTATTCTGCAAGCTTCATTCCCTTCTTCTTTGCTTTCTTGATCTCCTCAAGCTCCTTCTCCTTCTGCTTGCCCTCTTTTTTCTGCACATCTTTTGCGGCTCTCGCGGATGCTGCCCATTTACCGATTTTCTCCTCCACGATGGATCGCTTGAGCGCATAGCGCTCGCGTGAGAAAGAGCGAATTTTTTCTATTCTTCCATTATCCTGCGAAAATTTTGGAGGAGGGAGAGTTGCAACGGAGAAAGCAGGGCTCGTGAGGCCGTTGATCATGAGGCGTATGTAGGCCTGGTACTTGGGGAGACTCAGGATATCCTCCTCCAGTGATTCATCACCAAATTGTGAAGCAATCACTTCGGCATCCTCGGATCCCACCTGAAAGCTTACGATAGTGCCTACGTTCCCAAAGACTGCATCTTTGAGCATGGTATTTGCTCTATCGGGTGTGAGCTGCCCAATGAATTGGTTTGCCATCGTAAGATTGAGGCGGTATTTACGTGCCTCGGAGAGGATCGTTGCAAACGAGGCAGTGGCAAAGTTTTGGAATTCATCCACGTAGAGGTAGAAGTCTCTGCGCTCGGATTCCGGCACATCGGCCCTACTCATGGCATCGATCTGGAACTTTGTGACAAGCATGGAGCCAAGGAAGCTCGAGTTATCTTCTCCCAGTTTCCCCTTACTCAGATTCGCGATCAGAATTTTTCCCGTATCCATCGCATGGCGGATATCCAGCTTACTTGCGGATTGCCCAACGATATTCCGGATGATTGGTGTGGTGAGGAGCTGCCCGACTTTGTTCTGGATTGCTGCAACTGCCTCATTCCTAAATTGTGCTGACCAGCTAAAGTACTCATCCTCCCAAAAACTCCGCACTAAGGGATCCGTGAGGTGTTCCACAATTTTCTTGCAGAAGGCGTCATCTGCATACATCCGTAAGATCCCAAGCATCGAGTTCCCGGGCGATTCCAAGAGCGCAAGCAAGGTATTACGGAGGATATGTTCCATGCGCCCGCTCCAGACATCCGGCCAGATTTTGGTGAACACAGCCATGAGACCGGAGGCGATGAGTGGACGTTGCTCCGGCACCCCGCACTCCAGCATGTTGAATGAGACGGGGTAGTGCATATCGGTAGGATCAAAGAGCACAACATCGTTCGTGCGCTCCTTTGGAATCATGCGCAGAATGGCATCTGCAAGATCTCCGTGCGGATCAATCACGGCGAGCCCCTTTCCCGCATGAATATCGCTGAAGATCATGTTTTCGAGCAGTGTGGATTTGCCCATGCCGGTCTTTCCAATCGCATAGAGGTGCCTTCGGCGATCATCCTGCTTAATGCCGAATGTCACACGCTTTCCCCGGAAGACTGAGGCGCCAAGGATCGTGAGCTCCGATGCATTATTCTCCTCAGCAATGGGAAGCTCGTGTGGAGGCTCCAGATTGCGACTCATGACCCAATCCACATTCGGAGTTTTTACGAGGATTGTGGGGAGATGCCAGATTGTTGCGAGCTCTTCGTTACTTAAAATGACGAGGGAGTTCTTCCGAGGTGCTCGTGGAAGAGTAGGTGAGCTCGTGATGTTTCCTTCTCTGAAGCTATTACTATGAGGAAGGGAAAACTGCCGAAAACTTCCTGCGATTTCGTGGAGCTTGCTCTCGGCACTCTCTCGTTCATTCTTCTTTGCAATCACCGTGATGCGAATAGTTACCTGGAAGAGGAGATGCTGCATCTTGTCTTTGGCTCCCTGCACGGCATCCTCCCGATCATGGCTTCGCCCTGCCAGTTTCTGTTCTACGTAATCTGATGAAGTAAGCGGAGCTTCAGATTTAGAAGAAAGGTCATCAGGGTTTACCAGCATGCTACGAAATCCTCCCATGAACATATCGAGAGGAAAAAGCACAAGGCGACGCCATCCCCGCGCAAGATGCACCCTTGTGAAGAGTTGTCGGTACCATCCTTTACGCGAGAGCCCCTTCGTAACGAGAGGAATGAACTTCAGCATCCTCTTGCGGAATCGCCTGGAAGCCGGGTGGAATGTCACTCCGATGTGCCCACGCATCCCTGGCGAAGGAAAACGTGTGAGTGTGGAGGTAATTGCGGAGAGGGGATCACTGGTTACTTTATTGAGGAGATCATCGAACTGGGGATGTCGCTTGATCGGAAACATCGGTGGCTGATTGAGTACGAGTTCCATTGTGTATGCAGCCTCCTCTCCCTTTGGATCAAGCGCAGTGGAGGAGATCTCCGTCACATCGATATCGGGATACTGCGCATAGATCTGGCTTTCCACAATCGGAGCGATTTTTTTTGGAGCTCTCGCAAAGAATGCGATCTTCTCATCCAGATTCCCGATTTCGAGCGAGACAGTGTGCTTGCGCAAACTATGGAGTGCTGCAAATGCCAGTTCCATGAGGAGCGGGCCGCGCTTCACCGCAGTTCCTTCCTCTTTAATTTTTGCTGGCCGGATGATGAGGAGAGATTCGGACAATTACGAGAGGAGATCGGCAGCAAGCTCAAGTGCTACGGTGTTGTAGGCGTAATCCATCCTCATCGGACCCAAAATCCCAATGATCCCCCTCTGGCCACGGACCTTGTACTCCTTAAGAAGCATAGAGCAGCTCTGGAGCTCATGGAGGATGTGCTCCTCCCCGATGAAGTAGCGAACAGTGGAATCCACCTCCAGTTTCTCCAGGAGATCGGAGAGTCGCTCCTCCAACACTTCCACCACATGGCTCGCAAGCAGGGCATCCTGCCTGAATTCCGGCTGCCGAAGCACGTTCGAGAGGCCCATATAGAACACGCGATCGCGGTGGGGGACTGTGGCAAAGGCGATGTTCATCGTCATTTGCGAGAGCAGCTTCACCGCGTCGTAGACGCGTTCCTGATCCTTGCGCTTGAGGTACTGATCCTTGAGTTCGTTGAATTTCTTCTGAACATTTTTTTCCTCTTTGTTTGGTTCCATGAACTCCTTCACATACATGCGGTACCCAAGTGCTGTCGGGATTCGACCTGCAGAAACATGAGGTTGCGCAATGAAGCCCTCCACCGTGAGCACCTGCATTTCGTTCCGGATTGTTGCACCGGAAACATCGAATGATCCCACCTCGATCAATGCTTTGGAGCCAACTGGCATTCCTGTGTGGATGAACTGCTCAATGATCGCCTGCAAGAGCTTACTTTGTCTCGGATTCACGGGTCTAGTTTAGCATTCTTACTCTTTGAGTGCTATTTCTCCTTCTTCGTGTCTTTCCCCTTCTTCACCACGGTTTTCTCGGCGGCCTTCTTTGCGCGGACTCTTTCCTTCTCGGCAATAACTTTTTTCTTCTCTTCTTTTTCTGCCTTGGCCTCCTCGAGCTTTTTCCGGAGCTTGTCCTCTTCACTCAGTTTCCGCTTACTTGGCTTTGCTTCGACTTTGGCTTTGCTCGCAGCAGCCATCTTCTTCTTAAACTTATCCACCTGACCGCTACTCATAATGGCGCGGAACTTCCCTGTGTAGATCGGATGACAGTTACTGCAGATTTCGATCTGCACGTCCTTCATCGTCCCTGGAATTTTAAACACCGCGCCACATGCCGTGCAGGTGACTGTGGCATCAGCGTAAACCTTTGGGTGAATATCGGCTTTCATTGCGCAAATAGTATGAGAAAGCGGGGCAAATGTCATTATTTTTTCTTCTTTTTTAGAGCCGCCTTCTTTTCGGCTGCGGGTTTCTTCGAGGCCTTTGGGGATGCTTTTGGAGAGCTCTTTTCTGCTTTCGCAGATTTCCTGGCTTTTGAGGGCTCTGCCATCTCTTCCTCATCTGCAATCAAGAGATCGCTTTCGATACCCTCCTTTGCCATCTCCTTTTGGAGCTGTACCTCTTCCTTCTTTGCCTTTTCGATTGCTTCCTCCATGGCGGCTTCATCGAGTACCCCCTCCTCCTCGAGCACGATCGAGATTGATGCCACCTTATCGCTCGAGTTTAAGCGCATGATGATCACGCCCTGCGTTGCGCGACCGCGGAGCGGGATATCCTTGAGTGCAAGGCGGATCGCCTGGCCGTGCTTACTGATGCAGATCAAGTCACCCTTCTCCTCCCCCGTGAGGACGAACCCACCAACAATGTTGCCGGTCTTTGGAGTGATGTTTGCTGCCTTCACCCCTGTGCCGCCGCGGCCCTGTAATCTGTACTCCGTCACTTGTGTCATTTTGCTCAAACCATTCTCCATCACGACGAGCAGGTTACTTAAATCAGGGAAGGGGATCGAGGAGGCAATTACCACTTCATCATCGGGACCAAGTTTAATACCACGTACTCCTGCGGCATTACGGCCCATGTGCCTCACATCCTTCTCCGGGAAGCGGATTGCCTTTCCCTTTCTACTTAAAAGGAAGAGTTGCTCCTCACCGGATGTTGCAACGACCCACTTCAGCTCATCACCTTCATTCATCTTCTGTGCGATGAGTCCGCTCTTCCTTATGTTTTCAAACTCCGAGAGCTCGCAGCGCTTCACGGTGCCCTCCTTTGTTGCCATGAAGAGGAACTTCTTGCCTTCGAACTTCTTTAAGAGGATTGCAGTGATCTTCTCCTCAGGTTTGAGCTGCAACATGTTCACGATGTTCTGCCCCTTAGCTGTGCGCGATGCCTGAGGGAGTTCGTAGACTGGGATTTCGAACACTCTCCCTGTATTTGTGAAGCAGAAGAGATCATCGTGGTTCATTGCGTAGAGCATGAACTGCAGTTCGTCCTCTTCCTTCGTAGTCATTCCCTTTACGCCCTTGCCGCCGCGGTGTTGAGCTCTAAATTGCTGTGGCGAGAGGCGCTTCACATAGCCCTGCTCGGTGAGCGCCACAATCATTGGAGCGTTCGGGATCGTATCTTTGGCGGAGAACTCGCCGATTGCGCCTGCGTGAATCTTGGTGCGGCGCTCATCGCCGTAGCGATCTTTGAGCTCAGTGAGTTCATCCTTAATGATCTTCGTGACCTTCTTTGGGTCCTTCAAAATTGCTTCACATTCGGCGATGAATCTCTTCTTCTCCGCGAGCTCATCATCGATCTTCTTCCGCTCCAATCCTGCAAGAGTCTGGAGGCGCATCTGGAGGATGGCATCCGCTTGAATCTCTGTGAGCTTGAACTTCTTCACCAGGTTCTCCTTTGCTTCCTCCTTTGTCTTACTCCCCTTAATGGTCTTGATCACGGCATCGATGTTATCGAGAGCCTTCTTCAATCCTTCTAAGATATGTGCACGCTCCTTCGCACGATCACGCTCCCAGGTCACACGTCGTACGGTGACCACCCTGCGGTGCTTGAGGAAGATTTCCAGGAGCTCCTTGAGGTTGAGGAGCCGTGGTTGAATGCCATCGGCGAGCGCAATCATGTTGTACCCGAACGAGGATTGCAGAGGCGTGTGCTTATAGAAGGTATTCAGGACTTTCTGGGGGTAGCTCTCCTTCTTTAACTCTATGACCACACGAATACCTTCGCGGTTACTCTCATCGCGGATATCGGAGACCCCCTGCACTACCTTCTCTTGTACGAGTTCCGCCATGCGCTCGATCATTGCTGATTTATTCACCTGGTAGGGGATTTCGGTAATGATGATGCGGGGCTTACCGTTGTGCTCATCGATTTCCGCAACGCCGCGAATGGGGATTGATCCCCGTCCTGTGAGGTAGGCAGCCTGTATCGCCTTTTTCCCATAGACGACTCCGCCTGTTGGGAAATCAGGACCTTTGACGATCGTGAGCAGATCCTCAATCGGCGTCTCTGGACTCTCAAGCAGGAGCATTCCAGCATCAATCACCTCCGTGAGGTTGTGGGGTGGAATATTTGTCGCCATACCGACGGCAATGCCGGCGGTACCATTGAGCAGGAGTTGAGGGAGTTTGGCAGGGAGTACGGAGGGCTCATTGCGAGTTGCATCGTAGTTTGGTCTGTAATCCACCGTATCCTTTTCGAGATCGTGGAGCATTTCCTCCGTTGCTTTGGACATCTTTGCCTCCGTGTAACGCATGGCGGCAGGTGCATCACCATCGATCGAGCCAAAGTTTCCCTGACCGAGAACGAGTGGGTAGCGCAGGGTGAAATCCTGTGCGAGGCGTGCAAGAGAGGGGTACACAATGGATTCTCCATGGGGGTGGTAGTTACCGCTTACGTCTCCGCAGATCTTTGCGCATTTTCGAAAACGTCCCCCAGGCCGGAGTCCAAGATCATTCAGGGTCACGAGTACTCTCCTGTGTACCGGCTTTAAGCCATCCCTGGCATCCGGGAGAGCACGCGACATAATGACGCTCATTGCGTAACTCAAGTAGCTCTCCTCCATTTCCTGCACGATTGGACGCGGAGTAAGACGACCGGCTGTAGAGAGCGTTTCGCCGGAGGATGCGGGGGGGCTTTTCGCCATTTTTGGTTAGGCAGAGTGTATGGCAAAAGGA
>DATDWC010000060.1:0-5688 GCA_035289805.1 Candidatus Peribacterales bacterium
GCGCTCGACTTGCATGTGTTAGGCGCACCGCTAGCGTTCACTCTGAGCCAGGATCAAACTCTTCAAAAAGATGAAAGAGTGATCTGTATTCCCGAAACCGAAGTTTCAGGTAAGTGATCGCAATAGCAAATTATAAAAAAAGAAATAGTTATGGGCTTCTCTACTCTGCAATGATGTGAATGAGCGCCGCACGAACGCTCACTCGCCTACACCACTTACACCACCAGAAACGAGCAGAGTACGTCCATAGCCTGTGTATGGTATTCATGGAATCCCCGAAGTCAAGGAATTTTGAGGGGTTTGGGGCGGTTTCTTGACAATTTTTGCGACCACAAACTAAGCATTCATTGATGCAATACTGGTATCTGCCCCATTCCCTAAATCCATCACCCTATAAACAGTCTCCTGACATACAAGCGACTACCAAACCGGCAAGCATCGCAGGGATGTAAAGGATGAGAGCTGCCATGATTCCACTCGTAATACCAAGCCACTTCGGCTTACCCCAACGCACACTCATAAGCCACGAAGACACTCCTGATCCCAAAAGTAAGATAGCTGTAAAAACGACTACTGAAAGTGATTTGATCAGAAAGGAGGGTACATCCCAATACGCGTAGAGTTCCGATTTCACACTTTCGGAAGGCAAAACAACAGTAAGGATCGAGACGGGAATAAGCGCAGCCACAGGCACCCACAATAAAATATTTCCTAATTTCTTCGAACGAGCAGCCAGCCAGGAAAAAGCACAGACGACAATGCTGATGAAAGTGTATTGGAGTACTTGAGCATATTGCATACTTCCATTGTACTCGAATATATCTCTGCCTTAATCAGAAAGAATGTTCTGCCGATACTGCAGCGCCTCCGCAACATGGCTCTGCGTGATGGCATCGCTGTCCTCCAAATCCGCAATCGTTCTCGCCACCTTGATCATCCGGTGGTACGCACGCATGGAGAGATTGAGGCGCCGAACGGCCTGCATGAGGAGGGATTGGGAACGATCATCCAGCGGGCAGAGTTTTTCGAGCGCGCGCACATCCATTTGCGCATTCACCTGGAGCGATACATTTTTCAGGCGCTCATACTGGCGCTCCCGCGCTCGCACCACCCGCCCGAGAATTTCCGAGGATGTCGTACCTCGAACGCGTACTTTGCGACAGAGATCCTCGATATCCACAGGCTGCACATCAATCATCAGATCAAAACGATCGAGGAGCGGCGCGCTGATCTTGCGCTGCATTGCACGTGCGGAGGTCGCACTGAACTCCGGGGGGTTCATGGCGGCAACGAGAATGAAGTTTGCAGGGAACGAAACCGATCCGCTCGCCCGCGTGATTGTAATCGTGCGGTCTTCGAGTGGCTGACGGAGAACTTCCAGAACCTGCACCGGGAACTCGGCAAGCTCATCCAAAAAGAGCACTCCGTGATGCGCGAGGCTGATCTCGCCGGGACCCGGCATCTTGCCGCCGCCGACGATCGAAACCCCGCTCGCGGTATGGTGCACGCAGCGGAACGGGCGCTGCTCGAGGAGTGGAACGCCACGCGGCAGAAGATCCGCGACCGAGTAGATCTGTGTAACCTCGAGTGCTTCCTCGCGTGTGAGCGGCGGGAGAATTCCACGGAAAGCTTTGGCAAGCAGAGTCTTCCCCGCGCCCGGAGCACCGCTCATGAGCACGTTATGACCGCCCGCTGCTGCGATTTCGAGTGCACGCTTCGCGGATTCCTGCCCATGAACATCAGCAAAATCTATAAGATCCTTCGCGACATGCGGTGCACTCGCAGGAGGCAGAATAGTCGGAGGATCTTTTTCATTGCAGAGAATCATGATGAGCTCCGAGAGGGTTTCTGGAGCGACCACCTCGATCCCGGGAACAAGTGCCGCCTCCGGGCCGTTTGTCGATGACACCACGATTCTCCGCATCCCCTTTTCCCGCGCGGCAAGAGCGACAGGGAGAACGCCGGAGACATGCCGGAGCGAACCATCGAGCGCAAGTTCCCCGATGAAGACGGTATCATCGAAGCAGGAGGGATCCATATCAAGCGCTCCCGAGGCAAGGAGCATCCCCACGGCCATGGGGAGATCAAAACGGGGTCCTACTTTCCGGATATCGGCAGGTGCCAGATTGATCGTTGTCCTCTTTGCGCCTGGGAACTTCATGCCGGAGTTACGGATTGCGGCGCGAATGCGCTCCTTACTCTCTTGTACCGAAGTATCACCGAGGCCGACGATCGTCATTCCGCACATGCCTTTACTCACATCGGTTTCCACCGTGACGAGCTCCGAGTGGAGGCCGATCGTGGCAAAGGAGTTGAGGCGTGCAAGCATGGGAAAATGAAGGATAGGGATCAGCCTTCGTCCCGTTCATGCGGGACTACGGCCGACAGCGAGTGTACTTTTGTACACCCACGAGGTCAAGAGTATTTTTCCCTCTATGGCAATATCAGCTTGTACAAGCCTTTATCCACGGCTTCCATCATTCCACTTTCAAAGACTTCTTCTTCCTGTAAAGGAAAAGTATCTGCCCTCCATCCTCTTTATCACATAAATGGAGAAAAGCTCACATGCAATTCCAATCATTCATAATCTACCGCTCTCATTCGTCTATTTTCCTCCGTCAAATGGAAACTTGATAGATTGAGACTTGCACAGAAAAAAATCATGCGTAGAATGCCCCGGGCTCATTACGAACGATTAGTGAGTTTTCACTTTCCCTTTCGCTTCACCTCCTCCACTATGGCCACCATGACCATGAAAAATCGCATCCGGGTTCTCCGGTTCGAAAAACGCATGACGCAAGAGGAGCTTGCAGTGCGTGTAGGAGTGAGCAGACAAACCATCATGAGCATCGAAAACGGCAATACGAACCCCTCGGTTCTCCTGGCATTCAAAATCGCCTTGGCACTGGATGCCGGCATTACCGATGTCTTTCAGACTGAGGGAAAGCTCATCCCTGTATAAATTGAGACAAAAAAGAGCCTGGGTTGTAAGAAAGAGAGGGATGGATCGTCTACTCTTTTGCCTCATCTCTTTTTCTTTCGAGAGGCCTATACTCTCTATCTCATGAAACGATTTCTTACTCTCTTTCTACTGGCCACACTCTTCGGAGCAGAGAAGAGTATTCCTGTGTATGCGGCTTTGGATCATGCACAGAATTTAGTGCGGCTCCGCGAAGAGCGCCTCCTCACACGGCTCCTACGATGGCAGGATATTTGTGATCGTCGTGAAGAACGGCGCGAAGAGCGTCTACGGGTGCGCGGCATTCTTGCTCCGCACTCATCTTCTGATGTAGACCGCGCTTGTGAAGCCATTGCAGATCGTCTGGAGGAAGTTCAAGGAGTTCCGCGTCCAAACCCACGACCGAGTCCACAACCAAGCCCCAGACCAAGCCCAAGCCCTTCACCAAGCGATGATCTCCTGCCGAACCAGCGCTACAGGCCGGTCCCACCATTCCCTGTGATCCAACCACGGAGTAGCTTCCTCATCCTTGGGGAAACGGGTCCGGTGATCGGGAGTATCAAATTGAGTCCTGAACTAGAACCTGTAGAAGTGCGCTCCATCGAAATCACCTTCCAGGACCCTGTGGAATCCCTTCAATCCATCGAAGTGTTCGATGAGGTCGGTTTCCGTCTGGGGAGCGCTACACTCGATCTTTCCGCATCGTCGAACGGCGATGTCTTCACCCTCACCTTAAGTCCACAGAACGCATACTTTATCGATGAGGATGATGAAGTGGTAATCGGATTGAGACCAAGGCTTCGTGATGATGATAGCGGAGGCGAAAGTGGAGAAAACGTGCGCATCGAAGGTATCGAAGTAACAGCAATAGGGCAGTGGTCCAGTCGAACCGCAGAAGTAACGGAGAGCGGCCCGGATTTTAAACAACATGTCACAGCCCTCACGGAAATCCCAGAAATTCGATCCACGGGGCAAACGACAGGAACATTCAGCGTGGGAAGCAAGCGCCCTGTGGGATCATTCTACTTTGCGGCAAAGGATGTATCGGATTCCGATGCTGAACCCCGGCTCACGGATATCGTCTTCTCGGTGAGCCGCTCGAACGATGTGTCGCTCGCAAATGCAGTGTTCCGCGATCCGCTCACCGCAACGGAGGTGAGTTGTACTACGACGAGCACATTCATCACCTGTTCTTCTATTCCCCAGGATGTCGGCAACATCGATAATCCACGAGAGCTTGTGCTCTATGTGGATGTGAGTAGCACAGGCACTTTGGCGAATCCCTTCCTCCAGATCGAAATCAATCAACCGGGGGGACCCACGACCGCAGGAGATATCACCTGGACCGATGGCGAAACAACCTTTACGTGGGTTCCGTTCACACAACCCGTTGTACGAGGAACATCGTGGGATTGATCACCTAGAGTAGTGCTTCTATTTCCTGGAGAAGCAGAGGGAATGTTCCGTACCCTGATGAGGTATTAAAGTGTCCTGCTCCCGCTATCCACCTCACCTCTGAGTGCAGATTCTGCGCGAGCTCTTCTGCCTTTGCTTTTGGGAGATAGGGATCATTATCGGAATGAAAAATATGGAACTCTGAGCAGTGTGATCGGATTAAAGCCCAATCGAATGCTTGATCTGCAATTGGAGCCATGATCGGAGTAAATTCATTATGAGTTTCCCCAAATGCAGCAGCGACGAAGAAACCCGCCTTCACCGGATATTTCTCGAGAACGTTGAGTGCAAAGGCAGATCCCAAGCTGTGACCAATGAGGATCGAATCCTCACCGAGAAATTTCTCATAGGGCTCGAAGGCTTCCCACCAGTCTTCAGGCTTCAGATTCTCATAAGTCGGAAAATGAGGGATGTGCACCGAGAATCCCCTCCTCTCGAGTTCTTCTTTAAGCCAGGGGAACCAATTTTCATCGGGTGAGCCGTAGATGCCGTGGAAGATAAAAACATCTCGCATAATGAATAAATGCTAACACAATGATGCGTCTGGGCGCCCTAGCGGGGCGCCCCTACGACGAACAAATAAAATGACTCATCATTCTGGAAAAACTTCTGTAAGCTAACCGCTAATCGCTTACCGCTAATCGCTCATGTATTCGCTCCAACACCTCAAAAATGGCCTCCCCGTCCTCACTGCCCCAATTGAAGGCACAGAATCCGTGACTGTTCACGTCTTTGCCGGAGCAGGATCGAGGTACGAAATGAGGAAAGAGCGCGGAGTCAGCCACTTCCTGGAGCACATGTTCTTTAAGGGCGGGAAGAAGTACAAGAACGCTGCAGAAGTCAGCATGGCAATTGATGCATTCGGCGGGTCTTTCAACGCATTCACAGGGAAAGAGTACGCAGGGTACTACGTAAAGATTGCAGCTCCCCACATCGAAACTGCCTGCGATGTGCTCTCCGACATGCTCCTCCATGCGACTCTCCCGGAAGATGAAGCGAAGAAAGAGCGGGGGGTGATCGTGGAGGAACTGAGAATGTACCAGGATACCCCCATGTACCAGGCAGGATGGGATTTTGAAGAGCTCCTCTTTGGAGATCAGCCCCTTGGATGGGATACGATTGGTGTAGAGGAGACGATCAATGCAACGGGACACAAAGAGCTCAAAGAGCATAAAGATCTCCTCTACTCACCCAATAACATGGTGCTCGTCTTTTCTGGGAAGATCACAGAGAAGGAAGCGATGAAGCTCGCAGAACAATTTTTTGGAGAACTG
>DATDWC010000061.1:0-11191 GCA_035289805.1 Candidatus Peribacterales bacterium
GAGCCTCGACATCGGCACTGGTTTTTCGAGATCTTTCAAAATCTCGTAAATCGCGATGCGCTGACTATCCGTTGGTTTGAACTTGAGTGAAGCGAAGAATGCCTTGATGAGCTCTACATTCATCGGGATCTTCAGTCGATCCTGCGCTTCCTGCTGCCATTCCTTTTTCCGCTCGAGCGCTTTGATTTGGAGGTTGTAGAGCTCCTCAAATGCCAAGCGATCTTTTGCTTCCTTCAAAAGCTCCGGAGATTCGGGGAAGTGGAGTTGCAGGATCATTGCGGCACGACTTGGGAGCTTTTCCTCATCAATCACCTGAATTGGTAATGTCTCCTCAAACTCATGAATTGCAGATTTTACGAGAGCCACCTTCTCCCGGAGCCAACGCGTAGAGAGGATCGTGTGCTGTGGATAGACTGCGACGATTCTTCCTGCATGCAGGAGCTCCGTGCGATCACCTGATTCAAAAACCGGGCTCTGCATCGTGAGCTTGCTCCGCACCCAGCCTACTTTGCCAGTGAGTACGACATCTGTTTCCTCCGTGAGCATGCGCTTGATGTGCGGTTGATTGAACCAGACGACTGTGCAGGAGTTTCCTTCGGTATCGGTGAATTCTCCCTGCACGATGATCATTTTTTTCTTCTTTGTACGAATCGTTTTCAGATTTGTCACTGTTCCACGGATTGTCACCTTCTCGCCATCCTCGACATCCGCCAGAGTCTGCATGGTAGAAAGATCTTCATATGCTCTTGGGAAATAGAGGAGCAAATCCTCTACCGTGTGAATATCAATCTCGTTCAACGCTTCGACAAAATCTTTGGTAGTGCGGAGGAGCCCTGTGGTGAGGGGATCTGTGAGCTGCATAGAGGGTTCTGATAGCTGGAAAGGGTTTAAAGGTACAGAGGAAGTATGGAGTATGATATAATAGTACGAAATGCAGAATCCCTTCGCCAAAGCTCTTCAGGCATTTAAGGGCAAAGAGCAATCCACTGCGGTACAAAAGGAGTTGGGGAAGCCGCATGAGGACAATGTTCTTACCGGCGATCACACCGCGTTTATCCAGACGATCCTCACACTCCTCGATCAGGGGAAGATTGATACGAAGAACACCCAAAGCTTTATCCATGAGAATATCTACCGCGATCTTCCGCTCGATCTCAAAGCACGCGTGGATCTTGCGATTCCGAACATCGTTTCACTTCTCGAGCGCATTGTGGATCTGCACGTGCGGCCGGAGAACGATGATTCCTACGAGATGAAAAATCTGATCGAATCATTGTGGCTTGTAAAGGAGAGAATCGAAAAGGAAGCTGATGTCTTTATTTTTTAGAAGGGGACTACTGTTCCCTCACCATCATCTCCTCTCTCCCGGGTCCTGTTCCAACAAAGCTCACGGGCACGCCGATCTTTTTTTCGATGTATTCGATATACTCCTGTGCATTCTTCGGAAGTCTTTTCCATTCCGTGATCCCCTTCGTGGATTCCTGCCAGCCCGGGAGCACGGCTTCCTTCTCGCGATCAAAGACCGGAATATCCTTCTCCGCATCCAGGACATCCAGTTTTGTTACATTGAGATGGGTGAACCCATTGAGACGGCAGGCATAGGCAAGATCGCTTAAGGAAAGCCATCCGCACCGCCTCGGTCTCCCTGTGGTTGCCCCATACTCACCGCCGCGCTCGCGCAAGGCATCGCCGCGCGGTCCTGCAACTTCACTCGGGAACGGACCGCCACCCACCCGCGTGCAGTATGCCTTTACAACACCAATCACAGAGGTGAGGACTTTTGGCGGCAACCCAAGTCCCTGGAGTGCACCCATGATGGTGGTTTGGGAGCTTGTGACATACGGATAGGTGCCGTGATCGATATCGAGGAGGGTGGCCTGAGCACCTTCGATGAGAATTGTCTCTTTTGCATTGAGTGCGTGGTGGAGGAATGCCGTGGTATCGATGATATTTTCCATAAGAAGTTCGCGGGCATTCTCTACATCCGCAAGCTCCTTCTCTGCGAGGACATGAATATCAAACATCTTGTGGATGAACGAAGCATTGTGCTGAAACGCTCGCTTGAATTCATCTGGAGTCATATTCACGAGATCGCCCATCCGAAATCCCGTTCGGTACGCCTTATCGGCATAGGCGGGTCCGATGCCTCTGCGTGTCGTGCCGATGCCTTCTGTTTGTTTCACGTCGCGGAGCGACGTGCTACTACGACGATCCTCAACTACGCCATCGATCATCTTATGGTAATCGAAGACGATGTGAGCGCCATGCGAAATTGAGAGTCTCGAGAGCACATCAATGCCTGCTTCCTCTAAGATTCGGATTTCTTCGAGGAGGGTGGGGAGATGCACCACCATTCCAGCTCCAAGGACGATCGGCTTTCCCTCGTGGAGGCATCCCGAGGGGAGGAGGTGGAAGACATGCTTCTTACCGCTGACGACAATCGTATGTCCTGCATTGGCACCACCCGAGGCCCTCGCCACGATATCGAAGTGTTCCGCCAGGAGATCAACAATTTTCCCCTTCCCTTCATCACCCCACTGTGCCCCGATGATGGCGCTTACGACCCCTAGTTCCTGGAGGAGCTTTTTCATAGTGCAGAGGAAGTATATCATTCCCGTTATCTATGTCCCTTCTCTCTTTCATCCGAAATTATCGGAGGAAGCACATTGGATTCACCATCCTCGATCTGCTGCTTGCGATGGCAATTATCAGCACAATTACGACCGTGATGCTCACGACCGTTAGTCCCGCGTACTTCCTCGCAAAAACCCGCAACGCAGAACGCTGGATCCATGTGGATGAACTCATAGACGCGGTCGCTGCCTATACGATCGATCATGATGGATTTACGCCGCCGAATGTCCAGATTCCCCCTACCCCTGGATCACTCGTATTTGCCGGTCCCCATCTCATTCATGATGACTATAATGGGGCACGGGCGGTGGAAGTTCACGATATTGATGGTGATGGGATGAACGAGGTTGTGAGTACGGCTCAGCATGGAAATGATAAGGATGTGACTGTCTGGGAACATACGGGTGCCGCTCCTGATTACACGTGGACACCCACAATCGTTGATCAGAGCAATTGGAAAGGTTTTGATGTTGCGGTGGGAGACATCGATGGAGATGGTCCCAGAGATATTGTGGGTATTGATGCCCAGTCAAACGATATCGCCTGGTGGCGGAACTTAGGCGGCACACCGGCAACATTCGATGCCCGCCGGATGATCGAAACAAATTACCGCGACATGCGCTCGCTTGCTTTGAGTAATATCGATGGAGCAACTGGCCTGGATGTTCTGATTGGAGCAAGAGGCCTGCTTGCGGTGCCTGTGCGTTGGTACGAGAACGATGGAACCCCAATCAATGGAGGTTGGAATAGTGTGAACATTGATGATTTTCTCTTTGAGCACCATGCGAAGGTAATTGCATCTGATATGGATAGCGACAACGATCAGGACGTGATTGCCGCCGAAGATTGGCACCTCTTCGCCCAAAACCGTCTCTTCATCTATAAGAACGATGGCACGCCCGAAGGGGCATACTGGACGCGCTATGCACTCGATACAGGGGAGAGCGGCGCACGGAGTGTTGCCGTGGGGAACATGGATGGCGATGGCGATATGGATGTTGTGGGGATTTCCCTCAATGGGCGGGTGAGCTGGCACGAGAACGACGGAACCCCCCTCCATGCCTCATGGGTAAAGCACGCGGTGACGACCACGTTCGGAGGGGAGAATCTGGCCATCGGCGATCTGGATAACGATGGTGATGAGGACATTGTGGCCGCCTCCGCTGGCGGGGATAAAATCGTGTACTGGAAAAATCTGGGGAATGGCAGCTTCTCCGGAACTTCTGTCATTGCATTCGGGAGTGACGTCAATGGTGTGACGGATATTGCACTGAAGGATTTGGACATCGATGGAGATCTTGATATTACGTCAGCCAATGCTGTTGCGAAGACAGTGAGCTGGTTAGAGAATCTCCTCATTCATGGTTCTTCCCCACCAGCTCCACAGGCAGGTATTGGTACGGAGTATAAATCTATCTGTCGTGGAGGCATCTCAGTCGCGGAGTGCGATGCATATGGCGGAGTAGCGCTCGATGTACTGGTGCCAGGCTATCTGACCGCACTCCCCGTAGATCCAAAGCAGGATGATGACACTGCAACTGGTGCAATACTTTCGGGATTTGAAATCAGCATTGCCCCTGATCGCACGAACATATCGATCCGTGCGCCGTATGCGGAGAATGGAGAAACGATCGAGCTCATAGGTCCCGTAGGGACAGATAACTGCCTCGTGTGGGATATCATGCAGGGGCAGCGTACCTGTGTTCTCTTTGAGTAATGCATTCGATCCGATCTCTTGTACACCGGCACCTCCACCGCGGAGCTTCGCTCATCGAAGTACTTCTTGCGCTCAGCATTGTGAGCGCCCTCTTCATCACTGTGAGCTCGAAGTTCGATATTGCGGATATTTTCTGGAAACTGGGGAAAACCGGGCAACAAACCGCCGTTCGCGCGATCGGCTCTGCGATCAAGCGCTATGACGAAGATCATGCAGGTAAACTCCCGGGAGCGTCTCCCGGGAACCCCACCATGATCACGGACGCGGAGCGACCGATTTGCAAGCAAGAGGTTCCGGAGCAGGAGTGCAAAGTGGCGGGAGGGGTGTCGCTCTCGGAACTCATTGATGGTGGGAAGTATCTCCTCGAAATACCCATTGATCAGAAGTTCAATGCTTCAAGCGAGCTCATGACCGGATACCGGGTCCAAATCTTGGAATCAGGCAGGGTGAAAGTAACTGCGCAGACGAACTCCGGGGTGACCTTCACCTACTAATTCCTCCGGTTTAAAATCAATTGGATTGTCTCCAGAATTTTTGGGAACGGTGCATTTGCCTTTACCAGATATTCCGTCGCACCCAGCGTCATCGCGCGTTCCTTCTCTTCGGGCTGACCTAAGTTACTCAGGACGAGTACAGGAATGAGAGAGAATGTGGTTCCTGCGCTCCGGAGAAATTCGAGGAATGTGAATCCATCCATTCTTGGCATGATGATATCGAGGAGGATCAAATCGAATGATCTCTTCTCCACTGTTTCGAGCGCCACTTTCCCATCTTCGGCAACAGTCACCCCATAGCCTTCCGCATTCAGCTTGATCGTGAGTGCTTTGGAGAGCATCTTTTCATCTTCTGCGATCAGGATGTTTTTGTTTTTCAGCATTGTGTCTTCCCTATTATTATACCACAAAAAATCGAAGGCGAAAATTGCCGACTACGCCGGGATTGCATCATCTCGGCGTAGCGGAATCGCTAAATGTACCTCACTTCCCCGCGAAGACGGATGGTGCCCCGGAGAGGATTCGAACCTCTGACCTGAAGCTTAGAAGGCTTCCGCTCTATCCAACTGAGCTACCGGGGCACGGTTTCATCGTATTGTAGCAGAAATCGTCATTTGCTGCCTAATATGGTATAATAGATCGATATGGATGCACAGAATACTTCTTCACCGGAACCTCTCCCAGCGCCTACAGAGAAAGAAGATATCGAAAAGAATAAAGATGTTGCAGCCATAAGCTATCTCTGGATTCTCTCAGTTATTGTGCTCTATGCGAGACGCGATAGTCCGTTCATCCAGTACCATGCAAAGCAGGGGCTATGGCTCTTCATGGTGAGTATTCCGATCTGGCTTATCCCGAGAATTGGTCACTATTTGGAATTCTTTGTACTTGCCGGAATGATCATCGGATTCCTGAATGCAGCGCAAGGCAGGATGCATGATCTCCCTGTTATTGGAGCCCTTGCAAAGGGAACACTGACTCTACGGGATCTCTGGAAGAAGGGAGTAGCGATGATGCTCCGTGCTCTTGATGTTTTTCTCCGGGCGATTACTCCTACGAAGAAAGGGGAGAAAGCCCCTCAGGATCAAGTGGCAAAAACTCCTTTGGAGAGTTAAGGGAACGAGAATTTTTTGCTACTATGGCGGGTGCCATGTCTCAGTACAAAAGAATCATGTTGAAGCTCTCTGGCGAGGCGCTCGCCGGTACTTCCGATTTTGGATTGGAGAAAGATGCGCTCCACAGAATCGCAGAGGAAATCGTGATGGCAAAAAAGGAGGGGGTGAGTATTGCAGTGACTGTGGGTGGTGGCAACATCTGGCGGTTCCGTGATCAAAAGGAATCGGGGATCGAGCGCACGGCATCGGATGCCATGGGTATGCTTGCGACGATCATGAATGCGGTGGGCTTGCAGGCTGCGATCGAAGACTTAGGTGCTGAGAGCCGTGTCTGCTCTGCGATCGATGTGCCACAACTTGCAGAGCCCTACCTCAAACGCCGTGCCATTCGCCACATCGAGAAGGATCGCATTGTGATCTGTGCCGGTGGTACGGGGAATCCATACTTCACTACGGATAGTGCCGCAGCACTCCGCGCACTGGAGCTCAACTGCGATGTGATCCTCAAAGCCACGAATGTGGATGGCGTTTACGATAAGGATCCAAAGAAATTCAAAGACGCAAAAAAGTACGATACGCTTACGCTGCAGGAGGCAATCGAAAAGGGTCTTGGGGTGATGGATCAGGCAGCCTTAAGCCTCTGCAGGGAGCAGGGGATTGGCGTCGTCGTCTTTGATTTCTCAGTCCCGGGGAATCTCCTGAGAGTGGTGAAGGGAGAGAAGGTGGGGACGAGGGTGAGGGTGTGATGTTTTTTCAGTGTCACTCATTTGTTTCTTCCTCTTTCACTCTCTTTTCTTTTCCCTTCAATACCTTCCTACTATTTTTCTCGCCCCCTGTTTCCCTCCGCCTCTTCCAAATCTTCCATGCGTCGACTGCATCAAGGCGTGTGTCTACCCCAAATAGTTCCAGAATATCATGCACATGATTCTTGACAGTGTAGAGCGAGACACTAAGTCTTCGCGCAATCTGCTTATTCGACAACCTCTCCGCAAGTAATTCTAAAACTTCTTGTCTTCTGGCTGTGATCTTTATCTCCGTATCACTCTGCTCACCGTCCATGGTTATGTTTTCGGGTGTGCGTGATACTTCCAGCATCTGTTTCCACCTACGCTTCAATCTGCTGTTATCCTCGCAAAGGTAGTTGGTATATTCCCGATTCCAAGCTTCCCAATCAATTGGTTGCTCTTGTTGCACTTCTATTTTTGGATGAGAAGATTTTTGTTTTTGCAACTGGTCTAAAAGAAAGTTTGCCAGTTGTTTTTGAATAGTGGTGGATGCGAACCATCTTTTTTTAAGGATGGCATCCACTGCGCGTGGAGAATCCGCAAGGATATCATCGATATCAAGGTACCCTCTTATCTGTAATGCGGTGATGGCGTGCTCTACGATGCCTGCTCTGTTGATAGTCTGATATACATCGGGAGATACAAACGCTCCTTTCGCGGCATTCGGATCATAGAGGATGCAGGCACGTGACACTCCATCTTCCTGCACCTGCCCTCTGAGTATTTGCTGATATTCAGGAAGAGCAAAAGCACGAGTAAACTCGTTGATTGGAGCAAAAATCACATCACTATTTTGCAATTTCCCTCTTGCATCCCTCTGTGTTTTCTTTAAGTCTTTATCACCAGTTACATCATCATCTGATAGAAAGGCGTCATCGGTGGTAAAACAGTGGCAACGAATCTCGTGTTCACCGAGAACTATTTTCATTTCTTCGCGCAGTTTATCCGACCAATGGGCGATGAACACCTGGATTTCCTTTTTCGTAGGCTGTTCGGACTCTCTCTCTGGAGTATCTCCCCCTTTTATCACAGTGCTCTTCGGGGCATCGCCGCTCGCTGATGCTTTTTTTGCCATATGGTGAAAGGAGGGGAATGGTAGAAGAGCGGAGCGATTGCTGCAACTCATCGGGGAACGCTTTTCCACTGTTTTTCCAGTTGTTCCTGCTTCCAGAGGAGATCTCCCAGTACTTCCTGAAGGAATGTTCTGAAATCGGTGATTCCAGAGGCAATGGCAGGATAGGGTATAGCGTCTCGCGGCGATGCTGGCGCTGATTGCTTCTCATGCTCGTCGAATCGGTCCATCACTGTTTGTACAAGATGAGGATTTGTGGAAGAAGAAAAACACCATCGCTGCTCACAAATAGCCTTGTAAGAAATTTGGGCATCGTCTTTGACGTGCTTAAGATCCAAAAACACTTTCACTCCATGCGCAATTCCTTCTCCCACGATTCCAATCCTATTGATGGTGCTCTCAACATTTGCCGATGCTGCCACTATCTCTCTTGCTACCCGAGGATCGTACAAAATCCCGGCAGGAACTATTCCATTGTTATTCTTCATTGCTTTTGTTTTCCATTGCTCGAGTTCGGGTGTACGGAAGAGAGAGAGCGGACCAAAAAATATCCTCGTTTTCCTCAGGATTCCTTTTGCTTCCTTGTTCTTTTCTCCCGTCTTCAGATCACGATCAGGATCGAGTTCGTAATAGTCGATTCCTGCTCCGAGTGCATCGATGATCTCCCTGCGTTTTGCCTCTTCCCAATGCGCAACACACACTGTTCGTTTTCCGCCGCTGTGTTTCCTTGCTGGCGGCGTTTCCTTATGAAGTCTCAGGACATGAGTACCATCCGGAGTAAATTGGCCGGCGCGAGCGGTGTTCTCTGATATAGGGAAAAGTGAGAGGAGGGGAATCGTACGCGTAGAACAGATTCCTCTGCAATGGAATATCACAGTATCCGGGGGGAGATATCCCCTTATACCACTTTTGCAGGTTCTAATACCTCAATTCGAGGTAGTGCATCATCAATAGTGTCTATGATTTCCTTTGCGCTTTGGGGACGTTTTTTTGGAGAGGGATCCACTGTAGTCTGAAACATATTCTCGATTGCCGTGAGAGTCTTTCTGGGTATCTCCACCTGTTCTTGCGTGAATGAAGATCGATTGTCACGTTTATTGTGCTCGCTTCCGATGGCAAATCGATCATGAAGGTGAGCGAACATCGGTTCCCCGTGTAGGAGAGTGAAGGCGACACAACCCAGAGAATAGATATCCGATTGTTCGTTTGTTTTCCACGCATCTCTAAAAGCTTCTGGAGACATGTAATGCGCTGTTCCCAAAGCGGTGCCCTGGATCGTGAGGGAATGGTCATCCCTTGTGTGTCCAGTACTATCTCGGGGGATCCTGCCTGCGATACCGTAGTCGAAAAGTGTGATGAAGAAGGTGCGAGGATCAATGAACATGTTGCCCGGCTTAATATCCCGATGCACGATATTTGCTGAATGGATGGAGAGAAGCGCTTCTGCAAGGCTTCGGATGGTCTTCAGTGTTTCCACAAGGGTGAGTGTACCTTTCTGCTCCAGATAATGGCGGAGAGTGAGCTCTCCACGCTCCATGACAAGAAAATGATTACCATATTTCGTATCTCCATCCCCTGCTGCTTCGAAAGCATCATACACGGTAATGGAATGAGGATTACTGCTGAATTGCCCGGCAATCTGGGCCTCCCGGCGCGCACGGGAGAGATCGGTATTCTTTACTGCCTTGATTGCCACTTCCCGCTTCAATCTTTTTTGCACTCCGCCGAAGACGGTACAGCTGCTTCCTGGCGCAATTTCCTCTGTGAGAAGAATGTCGCGAGAAAGATAGGGTAGGGCGGGTGGTTTTCTCTTCAGAGTTTCAGCAATCAGCCATTCAGTCATTTTTGTCTCCTTTTGCAGACGATCCAGAGCAATTCGCTGGGCAGGGCTACATCGACTGAGGATATTTTCGATATCACCACCAATTCCATTTCTTTGCTCATTCCTCTGTGATTTTGAGGGTCGAGCCATCGCAGGGGAAACACTAGGGCTGCGTTTGGGGAGCGTCAATCAGGTTCCAGTCTATTTCCAGAAATATAGTATTACCTGTTGAAATATCCTCGCGAGTGCCTCTAGAGTACTTCTCATGAATCAAGAAAGAGGTAATCCTGACATTGATAGAGGCATTCAGATGCTAGCGCAAGCAGCGTCGGAGCTTGCACGGGGTCCGGATGAAGACGGAGTACAGGATGGCGCTTCGCCGATTGAAGATACAATCAGGGATCTCTTACAAACTTCATCTTCAGGAGTGGCGGAAAAACTGATAACTTCTCCAACAAAGTCGAGAATTTTTCGTGCGAGTGTGGGTGTTACAGCAGCAGCATTTGTCGTTGTAGGAATTGCACTATTGCAGAAAGGGAAAGATGGTGGTGAACCGGGCACCAGGCAAGCAGCAGCACAAGGAGTGGAACCCGGAGATCCAGACACGGGAAAAAGGGCAGAGAAAAAGGCTGGCGAAACACCGACGACCGCTACTATTCCGAAAGATCTAGGGACATTTCCAATGAATCTGGATACAAGGTTTGAAGATATCGGTACACTCGAAGATTGGCGAACACACAGCGTCATCGGACGCCTCGAAGAGAGCGGCTATACGGTGTTTCTCACTTTTCGGCGCGACACAGTGGATGAGAAACAAATAGACAGAAAATTTTTCATCGCGTCCAAGGAAGGAACTATGTTCATGCTCTCGCCAAGCAGGAAGCCGCATTTCGACGGATATATTCTCTATTCGGAAGACCGTGGCACCACGTTTCAACGCACGCTCATTCCTCCGCCCGGGGATGCAAATGCAAACCCCAACTACTCAGTAACGCATTCCAAGGAAATCTCCACATTCCTCATGGGGATGAAAGTAGATCCGGGCACTTTTACATTGAAGGAGAAAATGGAAACATCCATGCCCGCTGCCTTTTGTGGAGGGCTTCCCCTCTCAGAGATTCTCCCTGGTAAATCAAAAGAAGAGATTGAGAAATTACTCGAGAAACAAACAGGAACCGACCTGGGAGCTGAATTTCGAAAGGCGGTCTATGCTGAAAATCACAGGAATGCTCAAAAATAGCTTATTTGAAGCAAATCCTGAGTATGGAGCAAAAAATAAATATATGCTACAATGGTGGAAAGACAAAACATGAAACATAAAGAACATTTTCTCATCGGCCTTCTGCCTGTGGCATTTCTATTGGGTATGGCAGTGGCGACGTTGCCGGTTGTATCCACTCTTCTCATCTTCCCCTCCTCTCTTGGGGTAATGCCGGAAACGAATATGGGTGATGGAACTTGCGGCGATGGATCCTGCGATTCCATGAATGGCGAAACCTGCGATACGTGCCCCGATGATTGCGGAACCGCCTGCTCGTTGACGGCTGATCCG
>DATDWC010000062.1:0-3214 GCA_035289805.1 Candidatus Peribacterales bacterium
CTCGAGCGATCCCAGAGGGCATAGTAGAGAAGCGCTCAAGAAGAGTAACTATTGAACTTCTTGTAGAACTCCTACTACATCTTTCAAGCTGATAGCCCCCATCAATCGCATTCTCATTTCCTTTGCTCCATCAAATCCCTTCACGTACCCCGCAAAGTGCCTTCGCATTTCCACGATTCCTCGCTCTTCTCCTTTGTACTTTACCGCGAACTCGCAGTGTCGAAGGATGAAGGGGATTTTTTCGCGAAGTGTGGAAGGAGTTCCGGAAATATTCTGTGAGCGAAATGCATCCACAATTTCCCGTAGGAGCCATGGATTCCCCATCGTGCCTCTCCCCACCATTACGCCATCCAAACTCTTGAGAAGTCGGAACGCATCCTCAGAGCTCTCTATATCGCCGTTCCCAAGAACAGGAACGGAAACATTCTTCTTGAGTTCGTAGATTGGTTCCCAATTTGCAGCCCCTGTGAACTTCTGTTTGTACGTCCTCCCATGGATTGCAAAACATGCTGCCCCTGCTGCCTCAAGCTTCTGGCAGAGGGGAATGAGCGTCGATGCATCATCCCAACCAAGGCGTGTTTTTACGCTCACGGGGATCTTCACTGCGGAAACCGCCGCATGAACCAAATCCGCAGCAAGCTCTGGTCTACGGATGAGGGCTGAACCGTGGCAGGAGGAGACAACTCTTGCTGCTGGGCACCCCATGTTGATATCAATACCATCGGCACCCATTTGTTCGATGATTTTGCAGGAAGTGATGAAGTGCTCCCGATCATTCCCGAAAATCTGAACGATGAACGGTCGCTCGATCGAGGGATCAAATTCCAGCATCTTGAGAGTCTTCTCCGCACCAAAGTGCATGGCATCGGTACTTAAAAATTCTGTATAGACAATGGCTTCTGGGGTGATGGTTTTGATGAACTGGCGGTAGGAGGCATCTGTAACCCCGGCCATAGGGGCAAGTGCAACAATCGGCCGCCCTGTACTCTTCCATAAGAACATGGTGCCATTCTATGGTATAATGATGGGAAATGCAGCGAATTGCCCTCTCTCTTATCGCAGCATCACTGCTCTGGAGCAGTGTTAGCTATGCGCAGGCACCTCCTGGATCGCTTATTCCGCCTTCGGGGGTACTTGGCACCTGTAAATTTGAAACCGGTGAAATTCATTTTGACTGCATTCCGCTCTACATCGGCTACCTCATCCAGTTTTTCCTCACCTTTGCCGGGGGCTTCCTGATGTTTGGCTTGATGATTGCAGGCTACAAGTACATGTTTGGTTCCGTGACTGGAACGGGTACAGAATCAGGAAGAAAAGAGATTATCGGCAGACTTGTAGGTTTTGTCATCATGGTGCTCTCCTATCTCCTTGTGGATACACTCCTGGAGCTATTAACATAGAAACCTATGGCAGCACACAAAGAACGCCCATTCGTCACCATCAAACTCTTTGGGGAAAAGGCCCAAAAGCTTCTCGCCAATGCACGTTCCAGAATTAAGAGTGCAAAAAAATCAGAAGATAACTCCCGTCAGTTCCCGAAGGACCCTCGAGTGGATTCAGAGGCACTCACGATTGATTTCTCCATCAGTGGTGTAGTGAAGGCAGCATTTGCCATTCTTGCGGTGGTGCTCTTCGTGTACCTGAGCTACCACCTCAGGGATAAACTCTTCCTCCTCTTCTTTGCGGTATTTCTGGCAGTAGTCATTGATCCAAGTGTCAGCTTCCTTGAGCGCATGAGGATCCCCCGCGGTTTTTCCATTGTGCTCGTGTACCTCGTAGCACTCACACTCCTCCTCTTCCTCATTATTTCGCTCATTCCAATTATTGCTGATCAAATTCAATTGATGGCAAATAATTTGGGGGAGAGCATCGATAAATTTCTTGCGGATCCCACCCTTGTTTTCCCCTTTGCCAGTCCAGAGATCAATGCATCACTCAATGGAATGCTCCGGGAGTTCCTCGCTGATTTCTACACCGGTGGAATCCTCCAGAGTATGCAGCAGTTTGGACAACAATTTTCTAATGCGGCACAAGGCTCGATTCTCTTCATCGTGGATATTGCGGGATCCGTGGTGCAGTTTGTCGTAAAGTTCATCCTCGTCCTCGTTCTCTGCTTCTTCTTCCAAATTCAGAAGGAGGGGATTCTGCGATGGGCACGGGTTCTTCTCCCATACCGTTTCCGCCGGTATGCCGATGCCAAAGCGGAAGCAATTCACGCAAAACTGGCTCTGTGGATACGCGGACAGATTGTCCTCTCGTTCTCTATTGGGCTTCTTGTCTTTATTGCACTCACGATTTTGAAGATGCCCTATGCACTCACGCTCGCGGTGCTGGCATTCTTTGCAGAATTCATTCCTGTCGTGGGCCCAATTATTGCTGCTATTCCATCGATCTTCATTGCGGTGGCGCAATTTGGTTTTTTCCCTGCGCTCATTGTGGGAGTGGTGTACTACGGTATTCAATGGTGCGAGAATAATCTTCTGGTTCCGCTCATCATGCATCGTGCAGTTGGTCTATCTCCCATTGCCATCATCTTTGCGATGCTTGTAGGGATCAGCTTCCCCAAGACCATTCATCCCGTGCTTGGAGTACTCCTTGCCGTTCCCGTTGCGACAATCTTCAGCATCTTTATACAGGATTACCGGGACTGGAGAGGGGAGAATGATGATTAATAAAAAGTAAGGAAGTATGGAGGTAAGGAAGTACGACCTCCTTACTCCAATACCCCCTTACTACTTTTTATCGTTTACAGTTTCGTCTTCATCTCATTCAGAGCATCAACGAATGCTCCGAGATCTTCGGCATCGAACATGATGGTGGTTTTGCGACCGCCGCGGGATTTCTCCGAGACTTTGAAGAACTTGCCGTTCGCAGATTCTTTAAGATCGATGTAGAACGTGCGCTGTTTGGCGCGGATCGTAATGGAGTGAATCTCCTTTCCGAACCCATCACCTCCGCCGCCCGAGCGAGGCCTCTGAGGAGCATCGCCAGACATCGAGATAGCTGTTGGATCATCCTGCGAAGGAGATCCTGTTAAATCCGCCATGGGATCAAACATAAGAATTGGGGGAAGAAATATCGGTGATGTCTCCCTTTCGCCACATCCTCTTGCTCCGGGTTTTCCTTCGCCCCTCGGCCGTCCGATGCGCGTGAAAAGACACCAAAGGAAGAGTACAGGAAAACGATAATTTATTCAATAGGTGGGAAGAGAATC
>DATDWC010000063.1:0-7324 GCA_035289805.1 Candidatus Peribacterales bacterium
CGCGGGGATATCCGAAGCAATAAATGTCTCTCCTTTTCCGATGCCAACAATGAGCGGCGAGCCGCGGCGCGCAGCAACAAGCTCATGCGTACCGGTGTTCATAGCGGCAAATGCATACCATCCATCAAACCGTCGACAGGCAGCACGCGCTGCATCCGCAAATGACTTTGCCGATTTCATTTCTTCCTGCAGGAGGTGACAGATCACCTCCGTATCGGTTTCCGATTGGAAGACGTACCCTTTTTTCTCAAGTTCACTTCGCAATGCCTGAAAGTTCTCGATGATGCCGTTATGAACAACAGCGATGGAACCATCCTGCGAGAGGTGAGGATGCGCGTTCGCGACCGTCACGCCGCCGTGGGTGGCCCATCGCGTATGGGCAATGGCGAGCGAGCAGACATCGGAAAATGATTCAGGATTCACTGCTCCGATTTTCCCAATATTTTTTTCCACCGCGATCGATCCATCAATCATGCGGGCAATCCCCCAGGAATCGTACCCCCGATACTCCAAATTCTTGATGCCGCGAATGACAACTCTCCCCGCATCCACACGCTTCCCCACGTAACCAAAAATTCCACACATGGCGAAATTTTAAACGTAAAAGGAGAAGGAGAAAAGCAGAAAAGGATCGCTTTTAGTTTAGAAGAACAATCTGCTCCCACCCCGTACTCGGATTCTCCCATCCTCGTATTCTATGAGCTTGAGATCCTCCACTCCCGGAATATCCGTGACAGTTACCCCTTTGAGGAGTGCATCGCGGTTTACATTGATCGCTCTGAGGCGGTTCTTGATTGGCTCAAGAACATCCCCGTAGGCTTCCACAAAATGTTCTTCGATCATGAGGTGGGCACTCGCCTCCGAAAGGAGTCTCTGCTTCTGAATGAGTTCATCCGTAAGAAGCGAAACTCGCTGGGTGTTTCCTTCATTAATAGAATCTGCCATTTCCCCCTGGATCTCGCGGATTCTGCGCTCAAAGCGTGACGAATCATCCTCATCCTGTTCCTGATCATCCTGAAGTGTGCGCAACCGTATCTCCGCGCGCTGCGTATGAGTTTCCAGGGATTCAACGTACGTATCCAGTGCATCTTCGCGGTTATTTGCGGTATTCAGGAGCTGCTGAAGATCGGTATCGAGGAGCGTGAGGAGTGCGCGGAGAAGATTCGTATCCTCCGCGGTATCCCCAAGACCTTCGCCATTTTCGAGTGGAGGTGGAATACCATACCCCTCTGAAGGCTTTCCAAGGAGGTTCCCCGCAAGAATTCCGGCGATCGCAGCAGGGGTGGGACCTTCATCTGTTCCTCCCACGGTTCGCTCCATTACAACACGCAGGGAGCTCTCTGCTGCGCCTCCATTCACGAGCGCTTCCTCCTCATTCCCAGCACAGGAAATGAGTGTGAGGAGGAGGAAAGAGAGAAAAATACTCTTCTTCATGAGAAATAATTATACCATATTTTTGCTCTTTTTGGTACCACTTGCTTATAGCTCACATTCCTCTTCAGAGAGATTCGTTTTCTACTAAACCGTAATCTGGAACTTCCAGAGCATGACTCTTCGTAATCGGGAGAACAATAAACCACACGCGACCGGCAATACTCTTCCTCGGGACATAGGGAATTGGTTCGTTCGTTTCACTGCGGAAGCTCCGGGAATCAAGGCTCCCTTGCCTGTTATCGCCAAGCAGGAAGTATTCGCCCTCCGGTACCGTGTAGCGCTCTTCGGTGCGATCACCCATACCAACGGGGAAGCGGAATGTTCTATTGCGGTTTCGCTCATCCAGGTACACCTCCTGTAATTCCTGCTCACCCTCTGCTGCAGTGACAAATACCCTCCCGTCTCGCAAAACCACGTTATCCCCCGGAGTACCGATGATGCGCTTCACGTAGTACTTTCCGGTATCACTCGGTGGATGGAATACGACAACATCTCCCCTCTGTGGCTCGCCCACGATATAGCCAATTTTATTGATGATGATGTACTGCTTATCTTCGAGGGTCGGCACCATGGAGTTTCCCTCTACTTCGAATGGAGAGACGATGAATGTGCGGATAATAGCGACCACTGCCACGATGATCACGACGTTCAAGAGAACGTCTAGCACATTGTGCAGGACACCGCGGTATGGGAGTTCTGTGCCCAGTTTTTCCTTATGCCACCGCATTACCAAGGTAGTATAGCACAGCTTTTCCTCCTCTGCTGTGATGGAGGTAGAATGAATGAGAAATGCTGGAACAATTCTTTCAACGGCACCTCGAAGATGATGAACCGCTCTACCTCATCATTCATAAGCACTGGTTCCTGAGTGTCAAAGAACTTTCACTCCCCGTTCTCGCATTCATCGGGACGCTCATCCTCGGATTCATCGCACCGATTACTCCTGTATTTGCAATCCTCCTCATGATTGATGTGGGGATTTTCGTATGGTTCTTCCGGAACTTCCTCGATTACTATCTGGATGCTCTCCTCATCACAGATCGTGCAGTGATTGATGTGGAATGGCATGGGTGGTTCCACCGCGAATCCACTCGCATTGAGTACAGCTCGATCGAGGGTGTGAGTTACGAAATTCAGGGGATCCTTGGCACATTCCTCAAGTACGGAACCATTACGATTGAGCGAATAGGGAGCGGATCTGTGGTAGAGATCGAGAACGTGAAGAACCCACGCGACGTGGAATCTGCAATTCTTGCGTGCCAAACAGAATGCCTGCGCACGAAGAACCTCAAAGATAGTGCTCAGGTGAAGGACATCATTGCAGAGATTGTGGCGGAGAGAATGCACATGAAGGAATTAGATATGAACAAAAAGAGCGAACCTGAGAAAATAAGTACAAAACGCTAAGACGTATGAAGCCCTCGCTCATCCTCATTGGCCTTGGGAATCCAGGCAAGGAGTATGTGGGAACACGTCACAATGTGGGATTTTGGGGCGTAGAGTACCTCGCGGAGAAATTTGGAACAGCAGAGTGGAAGCCGAAGCAAAAATTTCTTGCCGATATTTGCGAGGGGAGAGTCGTCACGGTTCCAGTCCTCCTTGTAAAACCCGCGACTTTCATGAATCGATCGGGCGAATCCATAAAGAAAATTGTGGATTTCTATCAACTGGATCCCGCAAAGCAGATCCTCATCATCAGCGATGAGATTGATCTCGCCCCCGGCGATGCGCGTTATAAGGAGAAAGGAGGTGCAGGGACCCATAACGGCCTTAAATCCATCGTGGAGCAATTCGGGGAAGATTTTCCCCGGATCAGGATCGGCGTTGGCAAGCAGAAACCGAGCGAAGATCTTTCGCAGTATGTTCTCTCCAGAATTCCAAAAGAGGACTACGGGGAAATAGAGAAAGCAGTCACCTCTCTCCCGGAACTCGTCCGGGAATTCACTCTCGGGTCATAGGTCGTTCCCCTTCTGTGAGGAGGAGAATGAGCGAGTGTACTTCTTCCGCATCTCCATGGAATTCATAGAATGTATTCCCTATGCCAGCGAATGTGATTTCTTCCTCTGTAACTACAGGATCAATAAAAGAGAGCATCAATACAGGGGTTCCTGATGCAACTCTCCACTCATGATCTTCGATCGTTCCATCCGCGCTCACACGCAGGAAAAGTTCTCTCCTTAATCTATTGAAGATTGATTCCATATCCTTCGTATTCTGCATCCACCAAACTGCGGCGCTTCGATCCTCTTCTCGTAGGAGGACGATGGACTGCACTGTGCCAAATGACTCGTTTGGAAGGAGCGTTAGGGTAAAGCTCTGCTCACTCCTCCCGACCGGTGCGAAGGAGTATCCCTTCTCTGAAGCAATAGTGAGAATATTCCTTTCTAATGCCCGCCGCTCTCCATTCTGCGTCGCAACGCAGGAAGCGAAGAGGAATGGGATGAGTATCCAAATAATGAAACGCATAGGAGGAGCAGTGTATCGAATTTCTTTGGGAGAGGTGGTATAATAGAGAGAAATGAACATACCATTCATGAGAGGCGGGACCCCGAAAAAATTGAGGCTCTTTACCCGTTTCATCGATGCCATTGTTCAGCTTTCGTACCAGTCGCTCTTCCTCGTATGGCTGCTGCTTGCTGTAGTTATTGGCGGCCTGTACTTCATTTTGAGTTTTGTTCCGGGAGAAGGTCCTGTGCAGCTCACGAATATCGATGGCACATGGAGCCGATTCTGGAACAGCATTTACTTTAGCTTCGTCACGGTTACTTCCACGGGGTATGGCGATATTACGCCGATGGGGGCATCAAAACTTCTCGCAATTTTCCAGAGTATTCTCGCACTCCTCGTCTTCGCGGTGCTCGTCACAAAGCTTGTTTCCAAGCAGCAGGATGTTGCGCTACAACAAATTCATAAGCTGGTATTTGAGGATGTTTTCCATAATATTCGTGAGGGCTTCTACATTGTTCGCAAGGATTTTGATCGCATCATTCATACTGCCGAGCATGGTGTTGCATTGACGGAGCACAATTGGGAGGATCTCCAAACAGCGTATCGGCAGGCGCAGAGCTTTCTCCGTCGAATTCCCGATTTCTACAATCCAGAGAATCGTCTATATGAGATTGATGTGCGGCGAGAGGAGTTACTCCACGATGGTTTGTATCGCACGCTTACGCGCCTCAAACATCTCATCAACATTTTTGAGGAGAAGAATATTCCCTGGATTCATGAAAATGCGAGCCTTGAGGAGCTTCGGGAATTTCTCAAGCTCCTGGATGTCACAGTAAAGTTCTGGCAAAAGCATTCCCCACACGGAAGGAAGGAAGCATTTGATGAACTCCTGCAGCAAGGCACTCAAATTCATCAGCTCATTGAGTCGAAGGTGGAGAAAAATTGAGATGTGACGAAAGAGGGTATTTATGCTATAATAAAGAGTAATAATAATACCCACATCTCCCTATGGATAAAGCTCAATTCGATGCTCTCCGACAGGAATCTCTCACGAACCCCGAAGGCTTTTGGGGGAGAATGGCTGCAGAAGTCGTCACCTGGAAGAAGCCCTGGGACAAAGTCCTCGAGTGGACTCCCCCGTTTGCAAAATGGTTCCTGAATGGAAAGTTGAATGTGAGCGAGAACTGCATCGATCGACATCTGAAAGATAAAGGAAAAAAGACGGCAATCATCTGGGAGGCAGAAGATGGAACGAACCGAAAATTCACCTACCGGGAGCTCCACCGCGAAGTCTGCAAATTTGCGAATATCCTGAAGAAGTACAATGTGAAGAAAGGCGATCGCATTTGTATTTACCTCCCGATGATTCCGGAGCTTGCGATTGCAATGCTTGCGGCAACGCGCATTGGAGCAGTGCATACGATTGTCTTCGGTGGATTCTCCTCCCTCTCGCTCCGTACACGCATTCAGGATGCGGGGGCAAAAGTTCTGATTACGAGTGATGGATCATTCCATGCTGGGAAAACCGTCCCCTTAAAGAACAATGCCGATGAGGCATTGAAAGAGGGATGCGAGTGCCTCGAAAAAGTCATCGTTGTAAAGCGCACCGGCATTCAGACCGATTGGAAAGAAGGGAGAGATGTGTGGTTCGAGGAGGAAATGAAGAGTGCCTCAGATGTATTTGAGGCTGAAACCATGGATAGCGAGGATCCCCTCTTTATCCTCTACACCTCTGGTACAACGGGCAAACCGAAGGGTGTGCTCCACACGACGGGCGGCTACCTCGTGTATGCGGCGCTCACGCACAAATTGATCTTCGATCTTCAGGAAAATGATATCTACTGGTGTACGGCGGACGTGGGGTGGATTACGGGGCACAGTTACATCGTCTACGGTCCTCTTGCGAACGGCGCGACAACGGTGATGTTCGAAGGCGTGCCGAGCTACCCCGCGTGGGATCGCTACTGGCAGATCGTCGAGAAACACAAAGTCACAAAGTTCTACACCGCCCCCACCGCGATCCGTGCGATCGCAAAGCAGGGCGATGAACTCCCAAAATCCCACGATCTCTCTTCGCTCAAGCTCCTTGGCTCTGTGGGAGAACCGATTAACCCAGAGGCGTGGAGGTGGTACCACCGTGTTATTGGTGGTGGGCGCTGCCCAATTGTAGATACCTGGTGGCAGACCGAAACCGGCGGTGTGATGATCACTCCGATTCCTGGAGCCATCAATTTGAAGCCAGGATCTGCCACATTCCCCTTCTTTGGGATTGATGCAGCAGTCTTGCGTGATGATGGAACGGAAGCCGCGCCGAACGAAGGAGGCAACCTCGTCATCAGGAAGCCCTGGCCCGGGATGCTTCGCACCGTGTGGGGCAATCCTGATCGCTACAAGAAAACCTACTTCGGTCAGTTTGGAGATTCGGTCTACATCTCCGGCGACGGCGCAAAGAAAGATGAAGATGGCTACTTCTGGATCACAGGACGCCTCGATGACGTCCTGAAAGTCTCCGGTCACCGCATCGGCACTGCAGAAGTCGAGAGTGCGCTCGTTTCCTATCAAGGAGTCGCGGAAGCCGCGGTGGTTCCCGTGAAGCACGAGATCAAAGGTCAGGCGATCTATGCGTTCGTCACGCTGAAGAATGGCACTGTTCCAAGTGAGGATCTGATGAAGGAACTCAAATCCCACGTAGGGAAAACGCTCGGTCCCATCGCAAAACCGGATACCATTCAATTTGCGGAAGGACTCCCGAAAACGCGGTCAGGCAAGATCATGCGGAGAATATTGAAGGCGATTGCAAATAAGGAAGAGATTGGGGATACGACCACCCTCGCGGATCCGAGTGTAGTTGATTCGTTGAAGAAAAATTTCCATCTCTAGCCATGTCGCGATTCAGCCTCCCGCCACCGGAACCAGATGATTTGACTCAAAAAATGACTGAGGAAGCATTCCGATTCGATTGATCATGGAACATATTCGAGCCAATGTTCAGCAGGTTCAGGAGAGGCCGAATTGAAATTGGAGCCTTCATTATAGGTCTGCCTCCTTCATAATCTGCATAGATTTCAGCGTATTGCACAGATATGCATAGATTTATGATGCCTTGCATAGTTTTGCATAGTTTGATACACTATAATCCAATACTTGTCAGATGGCAGAAAAGCTACTCACCATTTCAGAGGCTGCAGAGATGATCGGTGTAAGCATCGATACCCTCCGTCGGTGGGATAAAAGTGGAGCTCTGCTCGCCATCCGGCCGCGGGCAGGGGCGCACAGAATGTACCATCTTCGGGATATAGAAATTTTCATGACAGATCTGTTTTCCTTGGCAAAACGATGGAGCTTCAGTGAAACTCCCAGGGAGCCTGAGAGGGAGTTTTATTGTCCCACGAGCGCCGTATTCCAAGCACGCTTAAGCAGAATGGAAAGAGAACTGGAGCGA
>DATDWC010000064.1:0-9012 GCA_035289805.1 Candidatus Peribacterales bacterium
TATCGGCGAGAGCGCAAAATCCGAGGATATCCCCGTGAACCCTACAAAAGAAAAGAAGCTGAGCAACATGCGCTCTTCGGGGGCTGACGAAGCAATCAACCTTGTTCCTGTGCGACCGATGACACTCGAGCAGGCGCTTGAGTACATTGCGGAAGATGAACTTGTGGAAGTGACGCCAAAGAATATTCGTTTGAGGAAGAAACTACTCACAGAGACTGAGAGGAAGAGAGCTAAATGATTATTCGAAGAGCTCTTCATATTCCTCATACCCTTCCTCTTCCAGATTCTCCTTTGGAACAAACCTCAGCGCAGCGCTATTCATACAATACCTGAATCCCGTTGGCTCCGGTCCATCGTTGAAGACGTGACCCAGATGCGAATCACCATAGTGACTCCGTACCTCCGTGCGCGAGAGAAACAATTTTCGGTCGGTCTTTTCGACAATAAACTCTGGATCAATCGGCTTTGTGAAGCTCGGCCAACCCGTACCAGAATCAAATTTATCTGTTGAGCTAAAAAGCGGCTCACCGGAGACGATGTCCACATAGATCCCCTCTTCTTTATTCTCGTTGTACTCATTTTTAAACGGCGGCTCCGTTCCTTCTTCCTGAGTAACCTCATACTGGAGCGGGGTGAGCATCTCTTTAATTTTCTCCTCCGATGGCCGAGAGTAAGAACCATTGGCATCTGTCATAGCACGGGGAGAGGGAACAATCGGTTCAGCAGCACAGCCGATGAGGAGCACGCTCGCAGCAAGAGTGAAAAATTGTTTCATGAGTAAGGGTATCTCACATCCACATCACATCCACACTGTAGGCTCCAGCTCCGAGGGTCAGGAGGACGATGCACGAGGCAAGGATGATGAGATCAAGTTCCCATCCTGTCTTTTCCATAGAGGTGAATGGAACATGCCACTCGTTGATCTTCTTGTACATTGCACCAATCATGATAATGCCAAGGCCAATAGCTGCGAGCTGTGTGAGAAACCCAAAGAGCATCGCGAGGCCACCTGCGGTTTCTGCCACTCCAATGAACGTCATGAAGTTCCCCATCGCACCATTCAGTTTTTTTGGACCATGGACGAGGAAAATCGCCGCGAGCGAAAGGCGGAGGAGGAGAACAGCGAGATCTCCGTAATCGTAGAACACATCGAGCATAGGAAGGGGGGGGAAAGACAAAGCGGAATTCTACCACTGGTTCATCGATTCGACTATAGAAATATTGATGCTTTGACTCCGCTCAGCCTGACATATTATTGCAGGCTCTTAGGGTCGATACGAATGATTCTGTCATCAGTCACTGCAGCATCGCCGCGCCCATCGGTATTGCTGGTCGTGAGGTAGAAGAACCCATCGGGACTGAGAGTGACTGTTCGAATCCTCCCATACGCATGGAGGAGATGCGGCACAGATCCTAAGGGAGAATCATCGATTGCTACTTCGTAGAGCGCCTCTCCCTTGAGTCCTCCAAAGAAGATACTCCCCTCGTAGAAGAGTGCTGAGGCGGGAGCCCATGTATCGCTCGCCCCGGAATGGAGGATCGGAGCGAGCATCCCCTCTCGCGTTTCTGATCCCTGGATCACTGGCCAGCCATAGTTCTTCCCTTTCTCGATCAGGTTGAGCTCATCATAGCCAGAAAGCACCCCGCTTCGCCCGTGCTCCGTACTCCAGAGCCTCCCCTCTTGATCCCACGTGAGTCCCTGGGGATTCCTATGACCATAGGAGTAGATCGCATTGCCGAACGGATTATCGGCTGGGATCGATCCATCATCTCCTATCCTCAAAATTTTTCCTGCGAGTGAACTTGTATCTTGCGAGCGCTCTGAATTCCCTGCATCACCCGTCGTAATGTAGAGGAACCCATCTGGTCCGAATGCCATGCGGCCGCCATCGTGGTAGAGCGATCCTGGAATGTTGGAGAGGATCTCCGTGCGATCCGAAAGTTCGTCATTACCAAAGTGGTACCGTTCGATGCGGTTTGTAACATCGCTCCCATCATTTGTTGTGAGGTAGAGGTAGAGGAGCTTATTCCTCTCAAAATCCGGGTGAAGCGCGATCCCGAGTAATCCACCCTCTCCCCGATGGTGCACTCCTTCGATTGGGTACTGCTTTCGATCTTCCCCAATACGGAGAAGGATCCCCGGTCGCTCCGTCACGAGGAGCTCTCCCGACGGGAGGAACGCAATATCCCAGGGGATCTCCAGATTCTCTGCAACGACACTCCGATCAGAAGGTTGTGTTTGTGAACTCGTTTGACTGCTCGTACTCCCATTGGATGTGGATGATGGCGGCTCCATCACTGTACAACCGAAGAAGAGCATCATGACCGCAGCCAGTAAAAACCTTCTCTTCATAGACTGCGAAGTATACCCCAGCTTCGATTTCTCCTCAACGCTTCTTCTTGTATTTCTTCAAAATTGCCTCAACGAACTCAAGATCATTTCGCTTTTTGAGAATATCGCGGTGAGAGAGATCAATGAATCCTTCCATCGCTGTAATCCCGGTGTACTCATCCCGGATCTTTTGCATAGCGAGAACCGCGGGATGATTGGCATCTACACCAAGCTTCCTCCATCGAATGGGTATGAGGAGTTTTGTATTACCGTTATCAAATTGATCCTTCGCCCGAATGTACGCATTGCGGTAGAACGATTCGTAGACATCCTGGAGGCGGAAATACTCTTTCGCTAACTTCTCTTCCTCCCCTCCGTTCCCTGCTGTATTCAGGAGTGCAGTGATTATGTTTGCTGCATCTCTTCGGAAACTCTTAAGAACAGGAATGGGGCCCTGCTCACGGGGAAGATTGCTTTCTACCTGTGCCCGCAACTTAGAAAGCGATTCCCTCGTTCTCTCTCCCTGGAAACGTGAGAGCTCTGATTGCTTCTCTCGAAGGGATGTTTGCAATTCGCGCAGTCTCCCTTCATCTGCAATATAGTTCTGTAAGTACACAGCCCATCCTTCCCATGCACTCCCTTCTCCGCGCTGCTCTGCCAGATTGATTGCGGCCTTGAGACTTGGGATATCGCGGATGACGAAAAATCCCCTGCCATCTCTAAACCTGTAGCCCTGGAACTTGGAATCGATATACGTTGCTGCGGTTTTTGCCCGGAAGCGAAGATTTTTGCTGAGCCCATCAATATTCAGCGCAAGATAATCGATATCCTCCTTCAGTTTCTTATTGCTATTCTCCTTCGATGGCCCCTCCTCGGGGTGAGAGGGAACCGGAGATTCAACTCCATAGAAAAGCATTCTTGGTTCTCGAATATTCATAGAGTGTTGGTGTTATTAATATTATATCATAAATATTAATATTTGCAATCCGAGGAACGTACCACTCCCTAGCGTCAAAAATGAATGTCAGACCCAAGGCTTCATCACGTCATCAGAGGTACATTCAATTTTATTTTCTTCCTCCTTTTTATTATGGGTAATCAGAAATCTTCATTCAGTAACAAAAAGAAAAATGAATCCGGACCCAATTGGCAGAATCGCATTGGCAATCCCCAACGTGGGGAAGGCAATATGAATGCTGATCGTGGCGAGGCGCAGAAGATGGGTGATGAGCAGAATCGTGGTTACTCATCCGAAGCGTCCGAAGATGAGGAAATGGATAAAAAGCCGGTCAGTGCATCCTCTTCCTCCAGGGAATAACAAGTTCTCATTCTGGTACACTTTTCCTGATGTACTTGACCTACACACGCCACCGCGTTCAGGACTATGAACACTGGCGTAAAGCGTTTGATGCGAATGTGCCGATGCTCGAGAATGCGGGAGTCATCGGCACATGGGTGGTGCAGATCAATGATGATCCGACAGATATCGCAGTGATCAACACGTGGCCCGGGAAGGAGAACTGGGATAACTTCATCGCCTCACACAAATTCAAGAACAAAGATGAAATGGTACAAGCGCAGGAAAAGGCTGGTGTCATTGGGGAACCGGAGTGGTGGGTGGGGGAGGTTGTATGAAGTACACTATCGCCATGCAATCACGCACCTATGCAACGGTGATGGCCGCGTTCGTCGCTACGGTTCTCGTGAGTAACATAAGCTCCGCGGCGAAGATCGTGGATTTTGGCGTTTCGCTCGCTGGAATTCCCCTCGCGTTTGATGCCGGAACGCTCCTCTTCCCCCTCAGTTACATCTTCGGCGATATCCTCACGGAGATCTATGGGTTTAAGGGGTCGCGTCGGGTGATTTGGACGGGCTTCATCTTAAGCGCTGCAATGAGTGCTTACCTTTGGCTCGTTGGGATGATGCCCGGGGAAGCCGCATGGCTCACGTATGCAGGCGATGATGCATACGCTGCAATCCTCGGAGGCGTGAGTTCCGGTGGCATTGTGATTGCGAGTCTTTCCGCTTACCTCCTCGGAGAATTTTCGAACTCGTTCACGATGGATCGCATGAAGAAGTGGACACAGGGAAAGTTCTTGCCGCTTCGCACCATCGGCTCCACGATGATCGGCCAAGGGCTCGATACCGTAAGCTTCGTTCTCATCGCCTGTGCATTTAAGGTGTTTCCCTGGGAAATCGCGGTGAGTCTGATTCTTGCAAATTACCTCTTCAAAGTCGGCATCGAGGTGCTCTTTACACCATTCACTATCGTTATAATTCGGTGGATGCGGAAACTTGAGGGAATTCCCGCATGATGAAAGCTCTCCTCTTCGATCTCGATGGCACGCTCGTCGATACCATTCCAACATGGATCGAGGCAAATATAAGGATCCTCAAAGAGTTTGGAATCCAGATGGATCAAAAAGTATTCCTTCAGGAGTACTACCAGAAGGGACTCCACTTTAAGGGCATTCTTGAAAAGTGTGGTCTTGATCTCTCGCTTGGAGATACGTTCTACCCCAAAAGGGACGATCTCTACATCGAACTCCTCGGAAAGAATGTGGAATGGATCGGTTCTGCAGGTGATGTTCTGCGAAAGTGCGCGGAGAAGATGCCGCTTGGCCTGATGACGGGATCGAAAAAGAGTTTTATCGATGCGCTCGAACCTAAGCTCAAACTCTCCCGCCTCTTCAAAAGCATCGTCACCTACGACGATACGGGCGATCGCATGAAGCCGGATCCCTATGGATTACTGCTCCTCGCGGAAAAACTCAACGTTGATCCCACATCGTGCATGTACATAGGAGATCAGGATGTGGATGTAAAAGCCGCAAAAGCTGCGGGTATGCAGAGCTGCATCATTCCAACGAATGAGACACCCAAAGGAACTGCAAATGAAGCGGATCTGGTGCTCGAGGACATCAGTAATCTTCTGAGAGTTGCAGGAGAATAGATTGAAAGCTCGTCTCTCCCCGGCTCTTATTGCGTCCATTTCTGAAAAGAAGAAATGAAGGAGTGACATTACCGAAGAAGATGCTCTAAACCGATGAATAGTCGCCAAGCAACACATCATCAAATTTTGTCGATGAGGAGTCATTTCTTATGCTTTTTCCATGGAAAGGACTATACTGATCGTTCGCAATCACTCTTTTCCGCTCCCACAATGATTATTAACGCAGATTCTCTCCTACCGCATCTCAAGGAGAAAGTGCGCCTAACCCATAGCGATACTTCTCGCCACTTACTGTGTCCCGATTGCGGAATACGAACAAAACTGAATACATTGGGAGATGGACGCAGGAAATGCACTGTTTGCGGCAAGAAATTCCGCGTGCACAAAGTGACAGAAGAGAACAAATTGCAGCAGTGTGCCGAGATTCTCCTATGCTTCTGTCTCGATTTCTCGGCGCATCGCACAGCACAGATTACGCATCATCGCTACCGACTGGTCTCTACATTCTACGATCACTTTCGCAAACTCCTTACCGAAAAGAATCTGCCAAAGGAAAAAATCCAGCTCCTCTCCGCACACAAGGGAGATATACAAGTACTGCACGATAAATCCCGGTGCAGATGGTGCAAGAGCAAAATACGTCCTGGTAAAGGCAGGGGGGGGGGAAGCCCCCGTGTTCGGTGTGCAGTTCCGTAGCGGCGGCGAGGTCTACATTGATCCGCTCAAAGATGATGAAGCAGTGCTCCACTTCCATACGTTTGGTGCACGGGAAGAGGCCCCCGGCCGTCGCGAGGGCTACGCGGGTTTTATTTGCTGCGGCAAGTTCCATCGCTTCACAAAGGATGAGCAGGCGAAGGAAGGTGCAGAGCAACTATGGACATGGATTCGGGAACGGGTACGCAGCCACCATGGCATCTGGAAACGGAATACAGGCTTCTATCTCAAGGAACTTGAATGGAAGTACAACAACAGATTCCTTCATCCTGATGTGCAAGCAAAGAAAATCATCGACCTGATGCCAACGGATTTCCTCACTACTTGGTTACCGAAAACAGGGGGGGAATCGACTGCGGTCCAAACCAGTGTCTAGAGTGTTTTATTCTGGCGACTTGGTGTATTCGCATACGCTTGCTGAATAAGCGCAAGCATCTATTGTGGTAAGTCCATTCCCCCACACTCCTATGCACACCCATCGTTCTTATCGCACTTCCCTCCTGCCCATCTGGGGATTCTCCCGCGTCCTGCAATCATGGTTTCCCAAGATTCATCAGAAAACTTTCCCGGGGACGACTGGCGCCGGCATCATTCAGTCCGCCGTACGACAGACACTGAAGCGCGCATGAGTTGTCTTTGTAATGTTTCTTTCCCTCCCCTGTCTTCTTATTTTCTCGCATGAAACGTAACGCCATCATTCCAATGCAGAATCCACTACGCACTCTCCGGCTTCGGGACAATCGAACTGCGGAATTCGCAGAATATGGAGATGTGGATGCAAAGCCTGTCTTCTATTTTCACAGCTTCCTGGGTTCTTGTTCGCAGGCGGCACTCTCGGATGCGCTGGCTCATGAACATGGCATACGCATCATTGCGCCTAATCGCCCCGGCATTGGGAATTCCACACCCAAACGATTTTCTTGCATGATCGAGTACGCTGACGACATTGCACAGCTGGCAGATGCTCTAAAAATCGATCAATTCGCTATTTTTGGCATATCCGGTGGAGGGTGCTTTGCTCTGGCATGCGCTCACGCTCTTCCAAACAGAGTTCGACTTCTTGGAGTAGCGAGCAGCATGGCTCCACTTAGTACATCGCAAAACTGGAGAAACATGCACTGGTTCCGTCGCTTCACGCTCTTCAGCTTCGAGAATTGGCCAGGCGCGATGGCAACATTCCTATGGTGGATCTTTCTCATTGGTAGATGGTTTCCAAAATGGATCCACCATCAAATGAAAAAGAAATCATCCATGCGCGAGCTGAACCAAAAGCATCTTGAAGGAATCAATGACGTCTTGTGGTCGGACTATGAGAATGTTTTCCTGCAAATCAATGGAATATATGGATTGATCAATGAAGTGCATCTCTATTTTCATTGGGGATTTGATATGCATGATTTTCCAAAGAACATACCAGTCATTCTGTGGCATGGCAGGAACGATACGATCGTGCCATTACCGATCATACGCAAATTAGCGCATCACATCCGGCTCCACAGCACAGTGCTATATCCCGGCGGTCATCTGATCTTCCTCACGCATATCCGTGAGGTGTTTCTCCGCATGCAACATGCATGGAACGAAATGGATATCCCAGCCGTTTTTTCTGCAGCACCACTTTTCCTCGCACCTCAGGGACTTCCTCTCATTTCTTCTCATCGATCTTATTATCATTCCCTCCTTCCCTATGCAGAGCCTCGCACTGAGTACTCATGTGCGAGGCAGCTTTCCTTCTGAAAATGCCTAGGCAATACCCATCTTCCTTTCCCCCCCTTTAATGATGATGACGAACGATTTCACCGACACCTATAATCTCTACCAGGCTTCCATCTTTCGTTATTATCTTTGGAAGTGCCACAATCGTGAAGTAGCAGAGGATCTCACACAGGAGACATTTCTCCGTTTCGGTCTGTGTCTTGAGCGCAAGGAACACATTCGGCATATACGAGGGTTCCTGTACCGTATTGCATATAACCTCTTTATAGATCACGTGCGTAGGAAGAAAGAAGCCTCACTTGATCAGCTATTGGAGACTGGGTTCGAACCTGCAATCGACCTGTGGCATCACACATACAGCCATCTTGACGCAGAGAGACCATTGAAGATACTCAGCAAGATGCAAAGCCCATACAGACAGGTGCTGTACCGTCGCTTCATTCTGGGACTGGGTCCCGGGGAAATTGCCACTATCACAGGTGAGACTCCGAACGCGGTTTCTGTCCGCATCTGCCGAGGAATGCGACACTTGCGATTCCTGCTGAAAGACCCACCTCCAGGCATCCGAATGGCTCCCTTGGTTGCATAGAATGCGTGTTCGGTGAGATACGCAGTAAGCTTATTGCCCTTCAACCGTCATCATTACTGTATTCACCCCAAAACCCATTATGAAAAACCGTATCATAACTATCGGCTTTTTAATTACTTCATTCGGCGCACTCGCTTCACCAGCCTTCGCACAAACTCTTCCGACGATGAATCAACCAGACAACGGATTCTTCGAGGGTCCAAGTCCCGAATGGGCAATTATCCACTCGATCGATTCACATGGAACGGAGGTGCATCGACAGTATCATCGCGATGGAGCGCAGAAACTCCTTGATTGGTACCAGAAGAACCGATCAGCACGAGGGACGAATACGTATGATAATACCAACCGTATTATCCATCAGGTGAGAAATGAGAATCACCGCGGATTCCATAGCGCACCTATAAATCCATAACCATGAATTCCTCTCTACTGTTTCTTCATCCTTCTCATGACAGATGATCTCACTCCTCTACAATCGCGCATCATCACGATCGTGGGGGGAGAGAATTTACGAATCATTGAAGGGACAAGATCCTAAAATAGCAGGCGAATGAGAAGAGTAGGACATGGATACCATTTTCAGGATGGTGGCATTGCACCGTGATCCTTTTGAATCTTCAAAATCATTCGCACGACGAGTGAGAGGAGAATGAGCACGAGGAAGGTCATTCCACCCCACATCACCCAGGGATACTTCTCCGAGAA
>DATDWC010000065.1:0-29442 GCA_035289805.1 Candidatus Peribacterales bacterium
GGCTTCCTCTTCCTTCCGCAGAATGCACTCGCGCTCGATGCACCGGCAATGCCACTTGCAAACTCGCCCTACGTGCTCGAAGTCTTTGATTTGATTACCACAAATCTCACGGGTGCACCGGCTGGCACACCGGCTTCCTGCGCACAGTTCCAGAAAACTGTCGCACGAAAGGAGAGTGCAGAAAGGCTGCGCGCTCTCTTCCAGGATCGTATTGCTCTCTCCGTGGAGCCTGCCGTTGATCTCTCGAGGACTGGGTGCTTTGTTTTTGATATTCAAGCAATGGAGCATGTGCTCTCGGATCTCATCAAGAAAACGATGGAGAAGGCAGGGGAGTGCAATGGAGATGCAGAAGAGCGATACTTTGATCAAGCCGCATACCTATGGAAAGAAATCCAGAACGTGCGACGTGGAGGGCTCAATCCGCGTCTACGCACAGGTGAGGGGCCAGAAGTTCCTCCGCTCACGGCAACGAGTGCAAGCGACGATGCAATTTGTCCGTACGACTCGGACTATGCCCCAGTGAGTCTCGCACAGCTTGGGTGTCAGGAAATTCTCCTCTCCACCTTTATGACCCTGGGGCCGTTCCCGAGCGTATCGCAGGATGAGCTCTCACTTGGGGAAAGCATCCTCCTCCATTTGCAGGGATCTGGAGGCGGTGGGCTCTCTGGGGCACTGCCTCTCTATCGCGGTTCGCTCAGTAAAATCTGGCAGAACGCTGCTGCGTTTGTTGCAGGAGTAACAACTGCACGGTTCCCCGGGCCACTCAAACTCTTCGAGCCAATCCTCACGCCGTTCATAGCGGGGAACGTGGGAGAATCAGGATGTTACGGGTGGCCGGCGAATGCAGGGGGAGTGGTGACCGGGGAAGGTATCACTCATCAGAATGCTTTCCCGGATATTCTCACGCGCGATCTCACAGATGCGTTCCAGTTCCTCAAGGCTCGCGAGGAGCCGATGTGGATCGAATATATTCACTCACTCCGACAGGAACCAGGCTCACCCGATGGAGAACCCACTGACGAAGTACTCTCCTTGGATGATCTTCAGGAAATCAATCGTGAACATATCTTGCGTGAATCGCAGCTCATCCTGGGCTTGCGTGATCCACAGGCACGGATGGCGAATCTCGCAAACGATCTACATCAACACACCAGGGCATTTACATCTCAAGCAGTGGGACTGACAGGAACACCATCGGGTATGCCTCCGCTCCGTGATTTTGCAAAACGCTTCTCGGAGTTTCTCATGGGGATGTGCACAAACCGCGGCTGCCTCCATACCCTTGTTCGTTCCGTGGAACTCAGCCTACGGGATGAATGCTTCCCGCATTTTCGGTCTGCTCTTTTCTTTGCAGCAAACCCCACGGCAGCTACCCTACAGCCATGCAGAGCAAAATACGCGGAGTGGTAGGAATCCTCGGTTTTGGGGTGGATGGGCAGGGAGTAGCAGAGTGGCTCGTGACACAGGATGCTGTCGATCGCATTCTCGTATTCGATGACAAGGTATCGAATGCGGAAGTACAAAAATTCAGAAAAGCAGAAATCGGTTCAACTTTAGAAGGAATTGATCTCCTTTTTCGATCTCCTGGATTTCCACTCATCCATCCACTCATTGCAGATGCAAAAAAGAGGGAAATTCTGATCACCTCATCGACGCGAGAGGTTCTCAAGAATTTTTCTGGCAATACTGTTGGTATCACAGGCAGCAATGGCAAGACGACGTGTACTGCGCTCATCCAGGAATTTTTGAAAGGGGAGTATGGAGAAGAGAGAGTAGAACGAGGGGGGAATGATGGAGTGCCGAGATTGGATTTGATAGAGCAAAAGAAAGAAGATTGTTTTCTGGTTCTTGAGCTTTCGTCATTTCAACTTATTGATAGCGAGTATAGTCCGAATGTCGCAGTCGTTCTCAACGTCACACCGAATCATCTCGATTGGCATAGAGATATGGGGGAATACGCTGAGGCAAAGAGGCAGATTGTCGCTCACCCCCCTTCGCCCCGCTCCGCGGGGCTACGGAGGGGCAAGTCAGAGAGGCAAATTGCAGTTCTCAATCAAAATGACCCCATCGTGAAAAAGTTTGCAGAAGGTATCAAAAGTGATGTGCACTGGTTTACCGATGATGTTCCCTTCGATCAGATCCGCGTAAAATCCCACCCCGATACCATTCGTGCTGCGATCACTGCAGCTCGGGCGCTCAAAGTCTCCGAGAGTACGATCCTCAAAGTACTCCAGGAATTCAAAGGCGTGCCTCACCGCATCGAGTTTGTCCGGGAACTTGATGGGATCAAGTACTACAACGATTCGAGCTGCACAACTCCGGAATCCGCGATTGTTGCCTGCGAAGCATTCGAGAAAGGCTCACTTACAATTCTCCTCGGCGGACGGGATAAGAAAATGGATTTTTCGAACCTTTACGAAGTCATCAAAGAGCGCGATGTAGCAGTCGTTCCCTATGGTGAAATGGCAGCGACGTTCCAAAAAAATATTCCCACAAGCTACCACCTACAAACTACAACCTCCTTTGAAGAAGCAATACAAGCAGCACGCTCAACAGGGCGTCCGAATATTGTGCTTAGCCCATCGTGTACGAGTTTTGATATGTTCAAAAATGCGAAGGAACGCGGAAAGAAATTTGGAGAGATCGTGCAGAGTTTCTGAGATTTTCACATATTTCTCTGTTTGAGCTTTAGCAGAGTAGTCATTTCTGTTAATAAATTGTAACCCTTCTTTTCCTTGACCAATATCACGAGTTAGAGAAAAGTGTCCTCCTCATGTCAGGACCAGAAGAACCACCATCGGGCACTCCAGAACGAAGGGAGTCAGATCCGAACACAGGACAGGATCCCCGGCAAAGGACAATAATCGAGAGTCTTCAGAGATTGAATAAAGAAAACCGTGAGAGGAACCGGAAGAGGCTATGGGAAAATAAATGGGAAACCCTTCGCTATATCTTTCAAGTCCTCACCAATAAGTGGTGGTAGAAGGGCTGAATAGCAAGAGGACTATCGACCATCCAGCAGCATCATCATGGCAACGTAAGAAGGAACAAGAACTTGGAGACGAGGATCTTCGTATATTTTGGTCTCATCATCTTGGCAATGCTTAAATATATATTGAATTTGCCTCGCTTCCAGTTCATGAATACAAGTATCTACAATACTTTGAATTTTTGGGTTTGAATACCTACTTCGCAATTCCAACAACGCACTGAGTCCGTCTTTCGCGAGCAGATCTACAATGGCGGGTTCGCAAAATTGATAACTTTCTGGAGGTGCAATAGCTCTCTTATGATCATGTTTAGTCCAATCTACATGACCGTGATAGGTATCGAGCATAACTTTCATACTTATTCTCCTAAAAAAATTTGCAACAAGTTCGGGGCTTTCTATCGAAGCTGCTCCCCGTTCAACTTGGGCGAGATACGCTTCATCGACAGATGGAATATGGCGCATAATATCCCGGGAGGTTCCAACAAAACCGGCAACACAGTGGATATCTTTCTCGCGAGATTTAGTCATAAGGAGAAGAGGAAAAAGGAAAAGATTCTGCCATAGAAGTGGTCTTTTTCAAACAATGTCGCATCTTTTTACGCTATGCTTAAAGCTCATGAAAGCTACCGATTTTGTCCATCTCCACACGCATTCCACGTATTCCCTCCTTGAGGCGCTCCCCTCCCCGGAGGAGATCGTGCAGCGCGCAAAAGAGCTGAAGCAGAACGCAGTCGGGCTCGCGGATAAGGGGTATGTTTACGGCCTCATCGAGTTCTACAAAGCAGCGAAGGAGGAGGGGATCAAGCCAATTTTAGGATGCGAAGTCTACATTGCTCCAAGAACGCGTCACGATAAAGATAAAGCGGACACCAAGCGCTATCCTCTCACTCTCCTCTGCGAGAACGAAGAGGGGTATCAGAACTTACTTCAGCTTGTCACACTTGCTGCGCTCGAGGGGATGTACTACAAGCCGCGTGTAGATGATGAGCTCCTCGCAAAGTACGGGAAGGGACTCATTGCTCTCAGCGGTCCGATTGGAGGACAGATGCCACAGGCGGCACTCCTCGAAGATCGAAAGCGTATGGAAGAGCTCGTGGAGAAGTACCGCGGATTCTTTGGGAGGAAGAATGTGTACTTCGAGCTCATGGATTTACCGAACGTCGCCGGCCAAGCAGAGGTGAATCAGCAGCTCATCAAGTTCGGGAAGGAGCTCGATGTTCCAGTCGTTGCAACGGCAAACAGCCACTACTGCAGAATAGAGGACGCAGAGGCGCACGATGTACTCCTCTGCATTCAGAAGAATGCAAACGTGAACGATACGAACAGGTTCAGCATGATCGATTCGGATTTCTCCATGCGCACATTTGAGGAAATGGAGAAAGCATTCGGCCACGTGCCGGAAGCACTGGAGAATACTCGCGTCATTGCCGATCGCTGCAATGTCTCCTTTGAATTTGGGAAATACCAGATCCCCACATTCACGGTCCCAAAAGGCGAAACGGAGCATTCGTATCTCGAGACGCTCTGCGAGCGAGGAATTAAGAAGAAGTACGAAAAGGTAACAAAGGAGATGAAGGATCGGCTCGCCTATGAGCTCAAGGTGATAGATCAAATGGGATTCTCCGGATACTTCCTCGTGGTTTCGGACTTTGTGGATTACGCAAAGAAGCAGGGGATTACGGTTGGGCCGGGCAGAGGATCCGCTGCAGGATCACTCGTGAGTTACTGCCTTGGCATCACCGGCCTTGATCCACTGGAGCACGGCCTCCTCTTCGAGCGATTCCTTAATCCAGAACGCATCGAAATGCCGGATATCGATCTCGACTTTGCAGATACAAGGCGAGATGAGGTTCTGCGCTATGTAGCGGGAAAATACGGCCAGGATCACGTCGTACAGATCTGTACATTCGGGACGCTCGCCGCAAGAGCTGCAGTGAAGGATGTCGGCCGCGCGTACGGTGTGCCGTTTGCTGAGATGAATGAGCTCGCAAAATTGATCCCCGAGCGCCCGGGAACAAAACTTGCGGATGCACTCGCTCACACTCCGGAGCTCAAAGTTGCTCGCGATGGGAATGATACGTATCGAAAAATCATCGAGACGGCACTGAAGCTCGAGGGAAAAGCACGACACGTTTCTGTGCATGCATGCGGCGTCGTCATCACACCGGAGCCCGCGGTGCGCTACACCGCACTCCAGCGTGCCCCCAAGGACGATGAGACGATCATCACACAGTACTCGGCAAAGCCACTCGCAGCACTTGGACTCCTCAAAATGGATTTCCTGGGACTCAAAAATCTCACGATCATCCAAACCGCACTCGAAATTATCGAGCGCATTCACGGTACCAAAATTGATATTGCAACAATCCCTGTTACCAATCGCAAAACCTTCGAACTTCTCTCTCGTGCGGATACGACGGGAGTCTTTCAGTTGGAATCCGGCGGCATGCGCCGCTACTTAAAACAGCTTAAACCCACGAAGTTCGATGATATCACCGCCATGGTCTCGCTCTTCCGCCCTGGCCCTATGGAGTGGATTCCCTCCTACATCAAACGGAAGAACGGTCAGGAAAAAATCACCTACAGCCATGATGACTTAAAGCCAATCCTGGAACCCACCTACGGCATCGGCATCTACCAGGAACAAATTTTGGAAATTGCGCGAGTGTTCGCCGGATTCTCACTCGGAGAAGCAGATATTCTCCGCCGCGCCATCGGCAAGAAGATCAAAGAAGAGCTCAATGCTCAAAGGGAAAAGTTCTTACAAGGAGCAAAAGCAAAAGGATATGCCGCAAAGCTCGCAGAGAAAATCTTCGATGATGTCATCACGCCATTTGCGGGCTATGGGTTCAATAAGTCCCATGGTGCCTGCTATGCGCGCATCGCGTACGAGACTGCGTACTTGAAGGCGAACTACCCAACTGAGTTCATGGCAGCCATGCTCTCCGCTGATGCAGATGATACGGATCGTATCGCAATCGAGATCGAAGAGTGCCGCAGCATGGGGATCAATGTGCTTCCACCAGATATCAACGAATCGCTTGCTCATTTTACTGCAATGCCAACTGGCGAGATCCGCTTCGGGCTCACAGCCATCAAGGGGGTGGGGGAGAGCTCTGTGCGCCAAATCATCGCGATCCGCGAGGCCAATGGAAAATTCACGACGATCGAAGATTTTGCGAAGCGTTCCCCAGCGAAGCTCCTCAATAAAAAGTTGATCGAAGCATTCGCAAAATCCGGAGCACTCGATAGCTTAGGGAGGCGCGAAGTGTTTGTGGCAAATTACGATGTGATCGCGGATTTTAGCCGCGCATCTGGTGATGTGGCTTCCGCGCAAACTGATCTCTTCTCCCATGTGCAGGATTCATCGCAGGCAGCAGTGATTAAATTCCCGGAAACAAAGGAAGTTCCACTCGCAACAAAGCTCCAATGGGAGAAGGAAACCCTCGGACTCTACGTCTCCTCCCATCCCCTTGCAGGACTCACGAAGTACATCGGCAAAAAGGCGCAGCTCGTCCGCGATTTCACCCGCGAGCACATCGGGAAGAAAGTCACCGTTGCTGGGATTGTGGAGGGAGTGAAGAAGATTACGACGAAGAAAGGCGACACGATGGGGATCGTTTTCCTGGAGGATCCCACAGGCAAGATCGAAATCACGCTCTTCCCAAAGACGTATGCTCATGCCGTCGAATGGCTCACGGACGGAGATACTGTACTTGTAGTGGGAGGAATCCTGGATTATCGCGGTGGGATCATGCAGATCCGTGCCGATGCGGTGAAGAAAGCATCGCTCCCGCGAATGGTGGAACGTGCGAAGGAAGAAGGATTCTTCGATGAGGAAGAAGCGAAGACCGGGCTCAAGATCATGCGCCTCAGCCTGGATGAACCAGAGATTGTGGAAATTCTGGATGAAGAAGGAAACGTCGTGGCGGGGGAAGTCGTAAAGATCGCCGATGGAAAAGGCGAGGCTCCGGATTTTGTGGGTGATCTTGCGTCGTTTATCGCGAAGGGGATGCCGATGAGTGAGCCGCTCAAGGAATTGGGGGATGTTTTTTCGTCAGAGGAATCCGAAGAAAAATTCCAAGAATCAAATTCCAAGATCCAAAAAAATTTCAAAAACCAAAAACCAAAAACAAAAAACTCGTCACTATCCGCAGGAAGTGAAGGCAGTGTTTCTCCTTCCATTCACATTCACACCATCAATCTCCCCGAGGAAGCCCCAAAGCAGCTCCTCCTAGAACTCAAGACTGTGCTCGAGCGATTCCCTGGGAAGGAGCGCATTCAACTCAAAATCGGTGCAAAGGAAGTCCCCCTTCCACTCACCGTGACGATGTCCACGATCCTCGAGAAGAAGATTGAGGAGACAATGGAGCGCTATGCACCGCAGAGGCGATAGTATCGAATATTCTTGACGCCAAAATCAGTGAGAGGATAATGGGAGGTTCCCTATGCTGCTCCCTCTCATCTCTTTAGGCTCCATCATTCTTCTGCTTGAAGGAGGAATGTGGCTCCTCTTCCGGCGAGGGGCTGTTCGCATCTGCATTCCTGCGGATGTGTATGTACTCCGGAAGCCACGGGTAACCATGGCAATGCTTGGCGGATTTGCGCTGATCCATGCTGCGTGTCTCTTCCTCATTCTCGCTACTACTTACTTCTTCCTATGGTAATCGTCACCTCCTGCCACTTGGCCGATATGGATTTTCAGGGCAGACATGCCAATGAAGAGTTCCATCTCTACTACCATCAGCATTGGATTCGCCTCCTATGGCCACTCACCAAACTCATTGCCTGGAATATACTGATCTTTGGACTCGGTGCGCTCACCTTTATTCCATTTTCGATCGAGGACGCAATCACGCGTCGCGCAATTCTCGTCTTGCTCACAGTGTTCTTCTTTGTTGCGCATGCGGAGTTTTTAGCCCGCTTCTATCGGCACTTCCTCACCGTGATCGTCGTCACCGACCGCAAAGTGCATCGCATTAAAAAGACGCTCTTCCTCATTGATGATCATCAGAGTGTGGATCTCTCAATGCTCCAGGACGTCATGAAGTCCCAGCACAGCATTGTTCAGAAGCTCTTTGGTTTTGGCACGATCATTCTGGAGGCACAGGAAACCATGCTGCGGCTGCACTTTACCCCTCATATCCACGAAACATACGATCGGCTGATGCAGCTCAGGGAATTTGCAAGTATAAAGATGTCCTCAGGGGGTGCTGGAGAGAAGCCGGAGAAGCCAGCTCCTCTGATTGACAGGGGAGGGACTCTGCGAAAGAGTGAGCGGTATGCGTATTCTTCGAGTTGATCAGGGTCTAGAGGAAGCAATCGAAGTCATCCGGAGTGGCGGTGTTGTCGCTCATGCAACCGAGACCTGCTATGGATTTGCGTGTGATCTCACGAAGAGCGAAGCAGTCGAGAGATTGTTCCTGCTCAAAGGGCGACTTGCAGCGCAATCAGTGAGCGCGCTCTTCCCTTCGATTGAGGAGGCGAAGGAGTGGGTAGAGTGGAACGAGAAGGCGGAAGAACTTGCAAGGAAGTATTTGCCGGGGCCGCTGACGATTGTTTTAACGGTGAAGAAAGGAATGAGGACAAAGGGAAAAGGAATAGGGGAAACAATGGGAGTACGCATCTCTTCTCATCCTATTGCTCAAAAACTTGCGGAGCTTACTCGTATACCTCTGAGTACCACGTCTGCAAATCTCCATGGAAAACCAAATACCTATAGCGTGAAAGAAATCGTAGATCAGTTTTCGGGGAGGGAAGTTGTACCAGATTTGATTTTGGATTCAGGGGAATTGCCTCACGCGGAACCATCAACAGTCATCGTCATAGAGCAAAACAAGGTCAAAGTTGTACGAAGAGGCTCGATCGATATAGGATGACTCTATGCTAAAAAGATGAGAAGACTGGCTCACGATGAAAGATTTTAAAGACCAAAATCTTCGCCCTGAACTCTATAGTGATGAGCAAACAAATCGTGAAGTTATCGTTGCAAATACCCTTTGCGCGGGTAGTTCCATGCTCATCCTCATTACCGAAACAAGTTATATCGTTTATCAGGCTCTGCAGAGATAAGAAGCCGAAAGTTTTCCATGTAACCTGATATACTGAAGCTGTCATGCACTGCCCTCGCTGCAAACACTCGGATACCTCGGTCGTTGATTCCCGCGTCGGTGAGGATGGTCGCTCCGTGCGCCGCCGCCGCGAGTGCCCCAAGTGTGAGCACCGGTTCACCACGTTCGAGCGACAGGAAGTCGCGGCACTCATCGTCGTGAAGAAGGATGGTACTCGCGAACCCTACAGCCGTGAGAAATTAGAGCGTGGGATCTGGCTCGCCTGCAGTAAGCGCCCAGTGAATGATGAAAAGGTGAGCGATATGCTCTCAAAGCTCGAGGAGAAGTGGCGCGAGAACCAGAAGGAAATCGCAAGCTCTACGATCGGTCGCGATGTGATGAAGGAGCTTAAAAAGCTCGATGAAATCGCGTACATCCGCTATGCGTCGGTGCATCGGCAGTTTAAAGACGTCGAGGAGTTGAAGGAGGAGGTGGGGAAGCTGCTCGCATAACTTCTGGTAAAATAGAGGTCGCCTAGGCGCGTAGCTCAGTTGGTAGAGCATCGGTCTCCAAAACCGAGGGTCGTAGGTTCGATCCCTACCGCGCCTGCCAATCGCGAAAATCCGGTCGCTGGCGCAGCACGCGCCAGCCTTTTTTGGCTTCACAACGCAGCGTTTGCCGTTGCAAAAGAAGGTTCGAGCCGACGCGGAGCAAAAATGCCCGAATTTCGGGCTTCTCTTGTTTCGATGATAACTCTTCGGCTTGCACTGCGTCTTTTATCAGCATCCGGACAGGTTCGAGCCGATCAGTTCCCCCGTGCCGAAACTGCCTGATTTGTTCTTCGATGCTGGACTTGCGGTGAAGGAAATCACTCTTTTTGGTGCGGTACTCGTCTGTCGTAAGTTCTCCGGTGAGCCGTAAGTCCAGCAATGTTTGGAGTGTTGTTTCGACATCATTTCTTTCATTATTCAGTGACTGCACGGCTTCCTGCTTGTCACGTTCGGAATCTCCAGCTTCGCTATCGAGTTTTGCAAGCATCTTCTTTCCAATGTCGGCAGGCAGTGAAAACTGTTCGACGATCTCCCGCATCTGGTCGAGGAGTGCTTCCTCACGGGCGTATCGTTCGTTGCAGGGTCCTTTCTTTTTAGTGCAGCGGTAATAGACATGCCCCTTTTGCAATTCGGCAGTAATCGAGCATCCGCAGGTGCCGCACAGCATCATGCCGAGGAAAGGATACTCATGCTGTTTCTTGCGTTGCTTCCTGCTCCTTTGCACGAATACGCGCTGCACCTCGTCGAACAGTTTCTTGGGAATGATCGGCTCGTGGACACCTTCATAGAGCTCGCCCTTAAACAGCATCAGCCCGCAGTAAATTGGTCGCTTGAGAAGTTGCTCGATGCCGGAAGCGTAGGGCGTATTGCCGTGGAAGTTGCGTAAACCTTCTTTTTCGAGCATGTCCCTGATCTGCTTGATGGTGAATCCGCCCGTGGCATACATTTCAAATGCCTTACGGATGAGTGGCGCTGTCTCGGGATCTGGGTCTATACCCTTTGTCTTACGGTTGTTGATGTATCCGATTGGTGCCACGGTCGGCCACAATCCGCGACGCAACTTCTGCCTGTTCCCACGCTTTACGTTCTCGCTTAAATTATCGATGTAGTACTTGCTCTGCCCGAAGGCGATATTGAGCATGAACTTTCCTTGTGGTGTGCTTTCAAACCAGAACGTGGGAAACTTGAGATCAAGAAGCTTTCCGGTATCCAGAAGGTAGATGATGCGTCCCCCGTCGATGCTGTTTCGGGCGAGCCTGTCCGGATGCCATGCGAGGATTCCCTGCGCTTCACCCCGTTCAATACGGGAAAGCATTTCTGCGAACACGGTTCGGCCGGGTTCTTTGGCGGTTTTGGCTTCCTCGAAGGAAGCCGCGATTTCAAGGCGTTCTTTTTCGGAATGCTCGGCCAGCTCCGCAAGTTGCGCCTCGATGGAGAGGACTTGTTTGTCATCCGTCTCCGTCGATTTACGGGCGTAGATGAAGTACTTCATGGCATTAGCGGGAAATGGGGAGAAATTTGCGTTTGGCCACCAACGGCAAACGCTGCGTTGTGAAGCCAAAAAAGGCTGGCGCGTACTGCGCCAGCGACCGGATTTTCGCGATTGGCAGAGGGTGTTGCAAAAAATCCGAACCGATCTGGGCTGTTAGCGGCGCGGCGGCTGCAACAATTCGCGCGCCCAGCCGACCGCGCCGCCGACGTTTTCCGGAAAACCGCCAAAGAACCCGATCGCCGCGTCGGCTCGAACATTCTTTTAGCCAAACGCAAATTTCTCCCCATGGTGTGCTAATCATAGTATGTAGAACTATAGTTAGCAAAATAATATCCTTTAAATCGATGAAAAGCTCAGTATTGGTGAAATTCGGCAATAAAGTACAAAAGGAAAGAAAACGTCTCGGTTTATCACAAGAAGAATTGGCTGCCAAAGCAGGTGTACACAGAACATATATTGGAATGATTGAAAGAGCAGAGAAAAATATTACCTTGGAGAACATTGAAAAGATTGCCAAGGCGTTATCGTTGTCTTTGCCCGACATTTTCACTTAAAGTCTTATGAAACCTGTACAACACATTGCCTATCGCTTTCTCACGGATGCAGATTTTTTCAATATTTATAAACCATTAGGTGCAGAGGAAGGGGGAGGTGGTCAGAAATACATCGACTTCCCTGTCAGTGATATTTCTTTGGAGCAGTGGGAAGATTTTCTTGCAGACATCGAAAATTTAGAAAGGGGAATGCTAACCCATGGTCCCAAATGGAAATTCCCAATATATAGCATTGGCATTGATGTAACTGATCAGCAGACATTAGAAATGTATCAGCGTCGTGCGCCAACTGTGTCAATTTCGAGGCAACATATTCACACTGGCGGAGCGAATCGTGTTTTGGCTTGGCATCCTGATCATGGATTCCCTGCCAATTCAGAGTATCCAGCGCCAATGCCGATCAAACAAGGTGTCCCACATGGTTTGGCTATTTTTTTGGTTAAGACATACGACAATGAAATATGGGCTGGGTGGTTTATGAATGGATCTCAACAGCCGCCAACACAAAATGAAGCTGCCAAAAAGCTTTTAGCCGAAATATTAGATCCCAACAATGAGGAAGGCGATGCAGGCTTTTTGAGTTTTGAAAAAGGGATTCTGAGACTTGTAGAAAGCAACTCGGAACAACCTTTTACGACAGAAATGGCTACCACAAATGTTAAGCCGGTTCGTAGCCCTCGGACATATTCCAAGAAGCAGAAGACAGAAGAGGAGCTCACAGTATCGCTTTTCTCGGAAGATGAGGAGGAAGATGCCACAACAAATACTGAAACAAAAATGGTTATCGTTAAGACTCGAGTGAGGAACAAAAAATCAGTCAACGCCCTCAAGGAACTCTATGGACACGTATGTCAGATCACAGGAAATGAATTCCTCTTCAAGAAGCGAGATGGGGTTCCCTATACCGAAGCTCATCATCTCATCCCTTTGGGCAAGGGCGGAGCTGACTCGCCGCGTAATATGATCATAATTGACCCTCGAGTGCATAGAATGCTGCACTATGCGGAAGTGGAAGGTATAAACCTTTCAAATATCCAAGAAAAAGAAGATGGCTCTGCCACCCTTGCTATCAAAATTAATGGCGATCCTTACACCATTACCTGGCACCCAAAGCACATAGAGTACGTGAAGAAGTTTGAGGAGTCTTAAATTTTTCTAAATGTATAAGGTACTCGGTTATTTTTGGGTTCAACTTACTATCATTACTTTTAAATCTCTTATGCTCCATGGTATGGACTTTTACAGTTCCAAATTCAGAAAAGACACTTTCCAGTTCATCTATCGATAATAAACCATCTTCGCTATAGCTGATGAGAAAATGTGGACATTCCATTTTTTCCAATATTGAACGGAATGAGTCTCGGATTTTTGTTTTAGTGCAGAAATTAGAATATTGATCGCGCCACGGTCTTAATCCGCTCACGCCAATTGCCACAGGATTATCTTCTCTGGCCAATGTCTCTAAGACATGGTAATTAGCAGCATATTGTCGCTTCATATAGGGTGGGTCGATGTAACACACATCGCATTCTAGAGTTGGCGCGATCTCTTCTGCATAGCCTCGCAAGGCTCGATTAAATTTATTCGCGGGATCCACCCTAATATCGCTCATTTTGAGGACAAGTGCGTCTTTAGCTCTCCCCATCAAACTGGAAAGGTAATGTCCATATGTTCCTGCTATGTTCGCCACATCATTAACAGCCATAATCAAATTATGCAGCAAAAGGGAGCGTTCCAAGTCACTGATCATTCCTTCCTGCTTCATTTTTTTAATCCAGAAACGCATGCCATCAATACGTTTTGCATTTTTGGGTGAGAAATAATTTCTTGGATTTTCCGTATTCATAGGATTCCCCTCAGAGGAGAACTCCTGCCAGAAGTAGTCCTTTCTATCCGGAACATTTGATAACGCTGATAGCATACTCTCATAACCCACTTCTCCCTTTGCATACTTTGATATAAAACTATCAGCATCTATGAACCGTGGATATTCATCAAATGAGAGCGCTACCCGCGCATGGTGGTACGAATACGTCATTACATCGACAGCAGTTACCCGGAAGCCCTTCTTAGCCAGAGCCAGAGAAACGGTTGCCGTACCACACATTAGATCAACTACATGACCACCATAAGGCGCAAGCGTGCTAATCTTCATTAGTACCTCATCCAGCAGCCTCGTTTTGGTTCCAATATATCTATACCCCATACTCTAAAAGATATCACATACATTTAAAACCTTTAACTTTCTAAATGGTAAGAGATCTTCCACGGACTCAAATGCTTTGTACATCACATGGTAATCCTCTTCCACAAGTCCGTACAAAGCTGCAATATGCCTTTCAATGCGAGCTTCAATGCCCATCGTTACAGGCTTATTTGTTTTCAATAGTGGACGTAAGATGCGACATATATATTGAATATGTTTTTTCTGCTCCTCTAACTTAGTAGGAATCGGCAAATTCAGAATTTGTTCCTGTGTGAGATATGGATGGGATCTCCATTCCACTTCACCAAATTTTTTTAGCAAAAAGTACGCTATAACTCGAGAATTTAACAAACCAAGAACAACTTCAAGCGGGAATGATTTTTTGTCTTCTAGAGGCTGAAGCATGTAGACCACCTGATTTGTCATAGCGTTGCTGTAGTCTATTGTTGCAGTGATCGAAACTCCGGTTTTTCTCACAAGAATTTTTGGGGGTTTGTAGAGTCCGTCGCTTTTGTAATTAATTCCTTTCTTTTGAGGATCAATCCACAAAACTGAATCAGTTGAGTACCGAGAAAAGCTTTCTCCCGCAAGCATTCTTCTGTAGCCCTTTTGTTTGCTGTGGCTAATAATAGAAACTGGTTTCATGTGTCCAAGTGGGTTGCCGCAATGCAAACAATTTGGATCTTCCAATGAGGGCATAGGCATCCATTTTTGACATTTTAAGCAGCTGCACACCTGACCGGTTTTTGACAACTCAATGCCACGACTCGCTGTAACCAAATCTCTTAATTTTCCTCCTTCACTTATCTTTTTGAGGATGCCAATCTCCTTGCGGCGTAGATCGATATCAAATAAATGCTCTGCATTATTTTGAAATCTAGTTTGCGGAACCTTATGGGAAAACAGTCTTACAACATCCTCATAAGAGCATTCCCCCTGTAGAATCTTTTTTCTCCAAGCGGGAAGCAGCCTCAAACATTCCACCGAAGTGCATAGTTGTGGTTTGCACTTCTTACAAATTACAACCGCACATCCTCGATTAATGCGCGGAAATATTTTTTCGCCCATTCTACCAATAAATTTAATTTCCGATTGTTCCAGTAGCAACTTCCGCAGCGGTTCCCTGCCTCCATTAAACAGTGAGTCGGGAATAATTAGCGCGAAGTAACCACTGGGTTTTGTAATAGCCAGAATAAGCTCAATAAATAGATCCGATGTATCGCACTGACCTCTAAAAAGATCATAGTATCCTTCGCGCAGTCTCTCGTTATATGAACTCTTGTCTGCACCCCAAGGGGGATTAGCAATAACCAAATCAAAGCCTTTTGTAGCACCGACAGCATTCTTAATCTTCTGCCAACTTTCCGCTGGTGTCAGTTTTGCAAATGGAAACAATGCATTGGCATGTATGAGGTTTTTGGAATACCTATCTGATTCTTTCCGAGAAAAATAGCCGTCGAGTCTACCATTCAATTCATCAAGTGCATTCTTATCAAAATCCATTCCACAGAGCGTCTCTACGAAATCAGTATCAAAAGGTAGTTCTGTATTGAATTTATTCATAACACCAACACGTAACGCATCAGCTGCAGCAAAAAGAAGTTCACCTGCACCACAAGCGGGGTCTAAGATTCGCAATTTCTTAATAAATGAGGGGATCATTTTTTTGTTATTTTGTCTCTTTGCACAATCATCCAAAAAATACCCAATCATTTTTTTTGCTACAAACTGTGCCAATAAAGTGGGAGTATATACTGCACCATTTCTTCTGATATCTAAGCTAGATAAAGAATTCCCCTCCTTATTTAGAGTACCGTTGTCAGAAACAGCTCCTTTAGAAGAAACAATATTTTGTATTGCCAATGTTTTTGTCATGGAAGTCATTCTGATAGCTGGATTATGCCTGTAAATTTGCCAGAGAAAAACATGCTGAATACTCACAGACTGCGAATTACCCCTACGAGCTTTCCCCGCACGTCTCCCTTTTTAACTACATAAGGCTCAAGTTCGTCATTTTCCGGTTTGAGCAATAGAGATTTCTTTTTGTGGAAAGCTCGTTTTAGAGTCACTGCTTCAAATGGTGGTTCGTCTGTTGCAATGACTGCTATATCACCGTCCTGAACATCGGGTTGCTTTCGAATCACTAGAATATCTCCATCAAAAATTCCTACACCTATCATGCTATCTCCTTTTGCCCTTAATGCGTAGTGCGCGTAACCGTCAGAAATCATGTTTTCAGGTATCTGTACGTTTTCTTCTATCTCTTCCAAAATAGTGATCGGCTCGCCACATGCAACCACGCCAAGCAGAGGAATTATTTTTGAAGATTTACTCACAAGTCTTACTCCTCGGTGCCCGCCAGTACGTACGAGCAAACCCATACGTTCTATATTTTTGAGATGGTACAGAATATTGCTCCTGTCACGCCCAAGCTTTTCGGCAACCTCACCTAGGCTCGGAGCGCGCTCATTTTGCCGCATGAATTTTCGGTAAAAGTCGAGGATTTCCGCCTGTGCTGGTGAGAGAGAACTGGACATTTGACAACGGGATTACCATCCCTTAGAATTGCAACGATCCTATAACAGGCTATCACAGTCAGTTATCTGGAGCAAGACTATTTTCTTCCCCATAAATGGCATGACTACTCGATCTTCGTCCAAGCTTGGCACAATAACATTCACAGGAAAGTCCGGCACTGAATATGAATTCGGCATATATCCTCTTGATACTGACTTCAGGAAAGACTACGGAGCGGTGTATTTCATCACGCGCCGATACAGCAAGAATGACGGAGGATATTCACACACACAAATATACGTTGGGCAGACAAGCGATCTTTCAGAGCGCTTCAACGCCCATCATAAATGGGATTGTTTCACAAAAAATAGTGCGAACTGTGCTTGTATTCATGGAGAAGAAAGAGAGTCAGTAAGACTTCGGATTGAAGGAGATTTAGTCGACAACTACCATCCCTGCTGCAATGACTAATCCGATTACCTGAATGGATACGTAATAATCTCAGAGCACGTGTAAATGCTTAACAATTTCCCTTCTCTCTTCTCATATGTATCACTCTCGTATCAAGCCCGCAGCGGTTTGTGCGCTCGAATCCTTACTCGGTCATAAGATGGGGCTGTGGTTCAACTTTATAGGGACGCTTCTTATTACTTCCTCTACGGCGTTCAGTTCAGGTTCTGGTCTCGGAGGAAACGGTAAAATGTATCCATTCGTTGTGGCGGTGCGTCCTGAATGGATGAAGCTGGGTCTTACACTGACGATCCTTGGGTTCATCATCCAAACTATGGAAGGACAGAGTCTTAAGATGAAGCTAGCCAATGCTGCCATCTTCCTTGCAATCTTCCTCGGAGTACCTCTAATTATTGGTATTCGCTGAGGGTTTTATCAAAGACCGAAAAAGAACGCCTTGAAATCGCCCAGAAAACGTCGGCGGCGCGGTCGGCTGGGCGCGCGAATTGTTGCAGCCGCCGCGCCGCTAACAGCCCAGATCGGTTCGTATTTTTTGCAACACCCTCTGCCAAAACTCATCAATAATAAACGGATCACGTAGCTCAGTTGGTAGAGCATCGGTGTCTCAAATTGAATTCGAGCTGAGTCCGAGCCTACTTCGTCAGGCTCAGCACAGGCTCCGGCGATGGACGAAGCCGAAGATATTTGATCCCCTGCAGCACCGAACGGAGTGAGGTGCGAAATGGGGACAAAACCGAGGGTCGTAGGTTCGATCCCTACCGCGCCTGCCAAATCACATTCGAAAGAAATCAACCCTCCTTCCCTATGAGCGCCCGATATCCAAACGCCGCAACAACTCCGCCGAGGAGCGGTCCTACGACATAGGGGATTGAGAGCGAGCCGATGCCAAGCGCGACTGCGGGGTTTACAATGCCATTCGAAACGGAGGATGCGGCTAAAGCACCGAGGGTGAGCGCTGTGCCGATAGTGAGCCCGGAGGCATCCTTTGGTGTTTTCCCGTAGACAACGGATGAGACGCCAAGAACCAGAATGGCTGCACCTATCGCTTCGGCAACTCCTAGTTCAATACTGGTACTCGCATTCAGTGAAAGCGGGTTTCGGGTAAGAGCATTCGCCACATACATAGCCAGGAGCCCGCCAATGAGCTGCATGACGATATAGATCCCCGCATCGTTCCAGGAAATTTTACGGATTGCTGCGAGTCCGAGAGTGACTGCCGGGTTTACATGTGCGCCACTTACGGGACCGAGCACGTAGACAATGAGCCCAAGAGTGAGTCCGGCAACAATCGGAGTCGGTACAGGAAAATTGCTCGTCAGTGAAAGTCGCACTAAAAATGCGAGGAGAAATGTTCCAAGGAGTTCTGCGATGTAGGCATGTGTTTTCATATGGTGAAAGAGGGGAAGTGCTTCCATGCTAGAGAAGAGATGTTGGTGATTCAAGAGATGCGAAAGAGTGGAAAAAACACGAGTTTTCTGCTATACTAAGGAGAAACCCACATGCACAAATATCTCACTGCCCTTGCTCTCAGCGCCACCTCTCTTATGGTTGTGGGAGTGCTTGTATTCCTCCTCCCGGAGGCGCTCCCCATGGGTGGCTCGCCGGGGAGCTTGAGGATCGAAGCGCACGAAGATCTTGCGTTCCTTCGCCAAAAGGAGGAAATTCTGCAGTCGCACTTCGAGAGTTTACGTGCCGAGGAATCACGGAATGCGCGCGAGATGGCGGCTGTTTCCCGCGTACTCGAACAGGTTTCCCTCAAAGCGCAGGATGCTATTGGCAGGCGCGTGCCCTCATTCGAGAGCTACCGTCAGGCATTGGAACAGAGACTTCAGCGGCTTTCTGCAGTGAGCCGGGATCTCCGCGAGGCGCGGGCAACGCTCACCGCAATCGTGCAGGATCGTGAAAAACTTGAGGGCATGATCCGGGATCAGTACGCATCCGTGGCGCACTCTCCTCGGCCCGCCGCGCAGAAAAAGTACGGCAAGGCGAAGCCAGGCGATTTTGCGCTCCTCTGGCCGGTGTACCCACTGGAGGGAATCAGTGCCGCATTCAAAGATCGCTCGTACCGTAAGCGCTTTGGGTTCGAACACTACGCGATTGATATTCCGGAAGAACAGGGGGCACTCGTCCGTGCGCCAATGGATGGCATTGTCGCTACGGTGAATGACATGGGGTATGGCTACAACACGCTCAAAATTCTCCATGGGGAGGAGCTCGAAACCGTGTACGGCCATGTGAATACATTCCTCGTGCACGAAGGAGAAGAAGTAAAAAAGGGACAGGCGATTGCGACAGTCGGTGGCCGACCTGGTACGAAGGGTGCGGGGTTCTATACCACGGGATCACATCTCCACTTCGAAACGCGCCTCGATGGAGAAGCGATGGATCCATTGGAGTTTTTGCCACAGGTGGAGGTGACGTTATAACTCCTTCACCATTGCCTCTGCATAGGAATCTGTCATCCCTGCGATGTAATCTTTGATTGCCTCGGGGAGAGAACTCCCCGTTTTTCTCTGTAGTGACAGCACTTTTTCTGGAGGATTCTTCTCATAGGCAGTAAAGAGCGTATGGATGATTCGCATGCCTTCCTCCGAGTGCTTCCTCACTGCATTTGCACTGTAGAACTGCTCATGTAGAAATTCCCGGAGCACAGTGAGTTTTGCAGTCATCGCATCGGAAAAAGCAACAATATCTGTTGATGCATTGTAGACATCCTCGAGTGATCGAATGCTTTGCTCCTTCATGCGTCGCTCCGTCTCGCTATACGCATCCATAACGAGAAGATGGATGAGAGTGCCACGTACTTCTGTGCCATTCGTTCGGGTTTTTGCAAATGCCTCGTCGTAGAGAGGGATAGTGAGGAGTTCCTCGTGCGAAATGAGCTCAGCGCGTAACCCATCATCGGTGTCGTGTGCGGTGTAGGCAATTTCATCTGCCAGGTTCACAATTTGTGCCTCGAGTGAGGGAGATCGAGGGAGATCACCATGTGAAGCGTCGTAGCTCGTTCGGTGCTTCATCAAGCCCTCCAGTACTTCGCGATTCAAGTTGAGCCCGGGGTACTTCGTCGTTCGCTCTTCGAGGAGTGTGACGATCCTGAGCGATTGCATGTTGTGCTCGAAATCCATCCCGTGCCGCTCCATCTCCTTTCGCATTGCATCCTCACCTGCATGTCCAAATGGCGTATGCCCAAGATCATGCGCAAGGGCGATGCATTCGGCCAGATCTTCGTTCAGGGAGAGTGTTCGCGCCATATCACGACTGATCTGTGCCACCTCCATCGTGTGCGTGAGCCTTGTGCGATAGTGATCGCCCTTCCCAGCAACAAATACCTGCGTCTTTGCCTTCAACCTTCGGAACGCCTGTGTATGGATGATTCGGTCACGATCACGCTGAAATGGAAAGCGGGTTTCGTCCTCTTTTTCCTCATGCTCCCGACCGAGCTTTACGCCATGCGGTACAGCATGGGTTGCAAGGATGCTGTTTGCGCGTTGCAGCTTCTCTTTCAGGTTTTGCATGGAGATTGAATTCTACTACAATCTCTCTTGTCTCAACTTCCCGAGTAGCGCCTCACTTTTTTCTCTTCAAATCTTTCGCGAAGGGGATCCTAATCTCTCTCAGCCGAGGCTGCGGGATGCGGAACCCCACCTGGTGCTTTAGACCCAGGGAAATAAGCGAATGGCGCACACGGTTGTTGGGATGCAAAGAAATGCGTAAATACGCAAATACGGAAATGCGAAAATATTTCAACATTTTTACTCTGAGGATGTGATTATTCATCACATCGATGTGATGTAGAGACGCGCCAACACAACTCGATTATTGCTTGCAACCAGCTATAAGTTTTCCATGCTCATTACAACGGCGCGTCTCAGTAGAGGATATATTTTTTTCATTGAATGTTTCCCGAGACGCGCCGTTGTGGAAACAATGGAAAGTACGTTGCTTTCTGCTGTTTATTCTCCATGCGTGGTGGCGCGTCTCTACAAGCCCTTAGGAAGCCGTAATCGCAAGATCAGAACGATAACACAGGCGAGGAGTTGTAGGTTGATGACAATGTTGAAAACCAGATTATGGAGAATGAAAAAGCCGTAGAGCGATGTAATGAATGTTGTTGTTGTCCATGCCCAGTATGTCGCGATATTGGCGCTGGGTTTTCGATGCCACAGATCACGGATGGTTGGTATGAAACCGAGGAACGTCACGATTCCACTTGCCCCGTAGAGTGCGGTCAGAGCTGTGAGTGCGAGTGTTTGCATAGTGCAATGCTACACCAAGCTCACAACAAGATAATTTCTCGCATTTTCTTTTCGTCGCCAACTCCAAAATCCTTCTCCGCACCGTGTACATGCAGGATGCCGCTCACGCTGGTTTTGAGGGACACCGAGCGAATCGAGCTCATGATCTGCAGCGGCTTGGAGATCAACATTTTTTCCATCGATAAATGGATGGAGGTGCTCGGGGAGCTCGTTGAATGGATCTGTGAAATCCGCGCATTGCTTACAGAGTGATGGTGCGATACCGACGAATGTTTCTTCGGGCTTTACACCAAACGATTCATCGAGACTCTCGTAGAGTGATGTAATTGCCTTTACTGCCATCCCCTTCCATCCTGCATGCAACACTCCGATGACTTTCTTTTCGGGTGCATACACTGCAAATGCCTGGCAATCAGCCCATCGCACGGAGAGTGCGAGCCCTGTTTGAGCTGTGATGAGGCCATCGCCATCCGGGATTCCTTTTGTGTTCTCTGCAACATGAATGATGTTTCCGTGCACCTGGTTCAGTTTCGAGACTTTTTTGAATCCAAGATGAGCGGCGCATTCCTCATCGGAGGAACAAGAGGAGTCTTTTCCGAAGAGGCCAACCCGAAGCTCTGGGAATTGTTGGAAGAGGATGAAGGGTATGGACGTGTGTAGGGGCGCCCCGCCGGGGCGCCCTATGAAGACATTGTTTCCATCCGGGCGCGCCAATGGCGCGCCCCTACGCACAATGTCATTTTTCATACGAATGCAGAAGATGCGGAATCTGCTGAATCACCTCAAATGTCGTAAATCCATACCCCTTCTCCGGATACAGAACCGTTGCCGCGCGCTTGATGATAGTCGTTGCCATAAAACAGGCTTCTGATGGTTCTATCCCCTGCGCAATGAGGCCGGCAATCAATCCGGCGAGAACGTCGCCTGTTCCTCCTTTGGTGAGGCCGGCATTGCCTCCTTTTACCTCGGTGCAACTCTTCGGTCCCGCGATGATGTCCACAACCCCCTTCAGCACGATCGTTACACCGCGAGCTGCTGCGATGGTGCAGACAATATCTTTGAGTTCTTCATGAGACTTATTCTGGTACACCTGCTCTTGCATTCTGGAGAGCTCGCCAAGGTGCGGCGTGAGCACAGCTGCCTTTCCCTTCACAGCGTCGTAGATCCATGGCTGCAGTGCAGAGCCATCAATCACCAGAGGAATGCTGGCTTCGCTAATCAGAGTCTTTGCAGCCTTCTGCGTCGTATCGTAGATTGCAAGCCCCGGTCCGATCACGGCGGCTGTGCTCGCTCCCAGAATCTCTTCGATTGCGGAAACATCAGCTTTGCTTAAGTCATCCCCGTGGAACGTGTGTGCAATAAAATTCAGTGAGAAGCTCCGGATCACAGATTCATGGCACTCCGGAATACAGGGGTGGATCAAATCCACACCCGACGCTTCCGCAGCAAGCGCCGCGAAGGTCGGAGCACCGTGCATGGTGCGGCTGCCGCCAACTATGGTCACGATCCCATTCTGGCCTTTATGGGTGTTAGGGGAGCGCTGCATGAACGCATTGTATGCTCCTGGAGTACTTCTGCTCAATCAGTACATGCGATGAGGAAAAATTGGTAGGAAGTGCTTGCATAAGAGCTTCCGCGGTATACCATAATTCGCATGAGCGAACACCCGGAACAGCTCAGCATATGGACGATCAATCGTGCAGGGAAAAGTGTCTCTGTTTCGAGCAGAGACGAAATTGACGATCAATCTTCTTTGGCGCGTCAGATTTCCCGTCGGGATCGTTGGATATTCAAACGATTAATGGATTCTGATGAGCAACGGACAGAAGTAGCCGACCAGTAGTCAGCAGAATATCAATATGCGAGATCCCCCCCCTCTTCAATGAACCGCATTTCCACATGCAGCTTTTCTGGCACTGTGGCTTGAATGTATTCAACAAGGTTCTTTGCGTCTTGGAACGTGGCATTGCCTGTATTGATGAGGAAGTTTGCATGCTTCTCCGAAATCTCGATATCGCCGATCCGATGCCCGCGTAATCCTGCGGCATCGATCAACTTCCATGCAGGGAATTCTTTGCTTACGGAGAGAAAGCAGGAGCCTGCGGTTTTTACATGTGGCTGTGTCTCAATTCTCTTTTTGAGGAGCCTCTCAACTTCTGGCTTCACTTCCTCTTTTGATCTTGTGGGAATACGGAGAACACAGGACCAAATGATTGGGGAATTCATGGTTTTGAATCTGCTTGTTCGATAAGTGAATTCACATTTCTCTTTCGTGAGAGTCTCCCATTCGCCATTCACGAATACATCCACGCTTTCGATATAAGTATCGATCCAGATGCCTCCAAACCCCTGTCCTGCATTCCCGAAGATCGCACCACCGAGAGTTCCCGGGATTCCGGTAAGAGGGGAGAGATCGAGATCTTTTTCTGCGAGCTCGTTGATGAGCGTCGCAAGGTATTTTCCTGCTTCCACACTCACAGTGTTTTTTTCGATTGTGACCTTCTCCGCTGCGATCTTTACGATGAGGGCATTGATCGTGCTATCTGCAAAGATCGTGTTCGAACCGCCACCAATCAAAATGAGCGGTATGCCCTTCTCCTTCGCAAATTGAGCTGCTTCCCCCACCTCTTCTTTCGTTTTGAGCTCAGCGTAGTACCGCGCGACCCCTCCAATCTTCATGGTCGTTTTTGAGCGCAAAGAAATGTTCTCCTGGATCGTGAGCATACCTTTATTGTATCGGTATTACCGCGAAAAGATGTGTGCAATCTTTTCGATTTTCTCCACAAATTGGTCCCTCATTTTCCCAGTCTGGATCTGCATGGCGCTATAGACTGCGACCCCGACAATCGCGATAACTGTGAGCGCTACAATCAGCTCCTTCTGTCCGATCTCTACCCCCATCATGCCGAGGAGAACGATAGCTGCTGCAGAGAGGAAAAATCCTCCGCAGAACCCTATCACGCATGCCGTGAGGAGAACTTTGCTCCGGTCCTCTAAGGACTCCCCCGGTGCACTTGCGATTTTGGTGAGGAGATCGGAGGAGAGAATCACGGGCTCGTACTGTGCTTCCTTCATGAGTCCCTGCACCTTCTTCTGGAGGATGAGTTTTACAAATGCACTGAATGGCACGGTTGTTTTCCCCTCGATCACGGCTTGCTCACCCATTTGTGGTTTGAGGGTGACTTTCACATCACCATTCTTCTTCATGCGATCGCGGACTTCGGGAGGGAGGGGCATCAGAGGGAATGGTACAGCATCGGTTTGGGTGTGTGTAGGGGCGCGTCAACGGCGCGCCCGGATGGAAACAATGCCTTCATAGGGCGCCCCAGTGGGACACCTACGTACAGGATTGAATTCTCTTCATCACTTTCTCTTTTCCAAGAATCGCTGCAACTTCGTATGCTCCAGGCGAATACTCTCTCCCTGTAAGGAGAGCCCGGAGCGGCCAGAGGATTTGGCCTTTTTTAAATCCGGATGGAGCGATCATGGGTTCGAGTGCGTTCATGATGCTCTCGTGCGACCAATCCTTCTCTTCAATTGAGGAGAGTGCTTTCGTGATGAGCTCCAAAATCTTCGGTAGATCTTCCTTCTTCACTTTCTGCTTCTCGCTTGCGAGGAGCTCCACGCCCACCTTAGGATCCTCATAGAAATATCCCATCATCTCTGGAGCTTCGGAAAAGAAGGTGATTCTCTCCTGAATCAACTTCGCCTTCTCCACTAATTGCGTATCACTCATCGCTTCCTTGTACTTTGCGCCGACAATCGGGCGAATACGCTCTGCAAACTCCTCTGGTGCGATCTTCCGCATCCACTGGCCCTGGAGCCAATCGAGCTTCGTGGTATCAAAAATTGCACCGCTCTTCTGCACGCGCGAGAGCGAGAATTGTGCGATCAAATCTTCGAGGGAAAAGATTTCCTGCTCTGTTCCCGGGCGCTGCCCTGCACCCGAGCCCGAAGGGCGAGTGGTGCCAGGGTTCCATCCAAGCATTGCGATGAAATTGATGATTGCTTCCTTCAAATATCCTTTTTCGATGTACGACTCGAGCGACACATCTCCCTGCCGCTTGCTCAATTTTCCCCCGCCAGGGTTCATGAGGAGCGGCACGTGTGCGTACTCCGGCACCTGCCACCCAAACATGCGGAAGAGGAGGAGGTGCTTTGGGAGGCTCGGGAGCCACTCCTCGCCCCGAATCACGATATCCGTCTTCATCAGATAATCATCAACCACATGGGCGAGGTGATAAGTCGGGAAGCTATCAGATTTCAAAAGCACTTGATCATCGATCGTGTTCGAAGCGAATTCCACTTTTCCGCGGATCAAATCACGAAACTCAATCTTCTCTCCACGAGGGATCAGCATGCGAATGACGAAAGGTTCTTTTTTTGCACGCTCCAATGCTTCCTCCTTTGGGAGCGAGAGGCAGGTGCGATCGTACATCGGTGCCATATGACGTTCCTCCTGCTTCTTTCGCATTTCCTCCAACCGCTCCCGCGTACAGAAGCAGTGGTAGGCATGTCCGTCGTGAAGAAGCTTTTCCACATGTTCCTTATAGATCGCGAGGCGCTCGGATTGAATGTAGGGTCCGTAGTCCCCCTTCTGTGTGAGGTGACCATCTTCAATCGTGACTCCTTCATCCGGCGGAATGCCAGTCCACTGCAGCATTTCCACAAAATGCTTGGTTGCATCTGCAACGTGCCTCTCTCGATCTGTGTCTTCGATCCGAAGATAGAACGTTCCCTTCTCCTTTTTTGCAACGAGGTACGAGTAGAGCGCAGTTCTCAGTGCTCCAATGTGAAGATATCCAGTGGGGGAGGGCGGAAAGCGAGTACGCACAGGAAGGAGCATAGCATCCTCACCCTCCACCCTCGTCCTTCGAGCGTCAAAACATTATTTCACCTCCACCGAAAAGGTTACTTCCTCCGCAGGAATATCGTTTGCACCTACTTTCACATTTGCGATTTTATCGAGCACATCCATGCCTTTGGTCACCGTTCCAAAGACCGTGTGCTTCCCATCGAGCCATGGTGTGCCCTCTCCTTGAATGATGAAGAACTGCGAACCATTGGTATTGGGTCCACGGTTTGCCATGGCGATAGCACCACGCTTCATCGGGAGCGATTTCACATCGCTCCGATATTTGAACCCCTGTGACTCGTAGTACTGCTGAAGAGTCCACGTGCGCATTTCTGCAGGGAGTTGTTCCAGCTGGTCAGGCGGAGCGACATCCGCGATCGTGGTTTTATCGAGCCCGTAACTTGCTGCATTGATCTCATCCTCGAACGTTGCACCAAAAATACTTTCGCCCCCCGATCCATTGCCATCTGGATCCCCACCCTGGATCATGAAGTCCTTGATCACGCGGTGGAACAGAAGATCGTTGTAGTAGCCCTCCTGTGCAAGCTTCACAAAGTTCGTCACAGTCTTTGGTGCTGCATTTGCATCGAGCTCTAAGGTGATATCACCGAGCGAAGTTTTAAGGATCACAGTCTGCATGCCGGAGAGGAGGGGGATATTTGCCATAGGAGAGGAAGAAGAGGTTTGTTCCTCGGGAGCCGAAGGTGTTGGTTCTCCTGCAGGTTTTTCTGTGCATCCTGTAAGGAGGACGAGTGAGAGTGCGAGGGCAAGGACGATGGAGCGCATACGGGGCGGAACCCTACGCCTCGCCTCTTGCAGTTGCAAGAAGGATGTTCGCAATTCTCTCCGCAGCGTCAGGATCTGCAAAAGTATGGAGGCGTTCGGCAAGTTCACGGCGATAATTTTCATCCGCGAGGAGCGTGCGAACGGTAGGAATCAGTACATCATTCAAGGTGCGCTGCTCCAGGACAACCACGGCATTGGCCTTCTGCAGGAAGCGTGCATTCTCCCCTTGATGTTGCTGGACGTCATTGGGGAGGGGAACGAGGATGAGTGTTTTCTTCATTGCTGCAAATTCTGCAATGGCCCCAGCTCCTGCGCGACTCACCACAATATCTGCGAGTGCATAGATATGCTGGAGTTCCTCGTAGAGTACATCGATCTGCAGGTACCGACTGTGTTTGATTTTTGTATTCATTTTATTGAGACCCGTGATGTGGATGATATCGCAGAGCGTGATGAGTCCTTCAAAATTTTCCCACACTGCCTTATTGAGTGCTTCTGCTCCCTGGCTTCCTCCAATCACAAGGAGGACGGGGCGTTTGCCGGAGAACCGCGTGACACGCATACCTCCATCGCGGTTCCCGGAGAGAAGCTCGCGACGAATGGGGTTTCCCGTTGCATGCACCTGGAGGTTCCGCTTCATCATCACGTCTTCATTCGCAATCTCCTTCTGTGGTGCTCCAATGCAGAGGTGCCGGGCAAACCGGAGGAGAGTCTTGTTTGCTCTCCCCATCATGCGATCAGATTCGTGGAGGACAATGGGACGAAAGAGGATCCATCCCATGAGGCACACTGGCACCGATACGTAGCCACCTTTTGCAAAGATCACATGCGGTCGAAAAAAGAGGAGGATGCCGAAAGCTTCCAGACATCCGAGTGGAAAGAGAATGGGGAAGAGCGCTGCGCGGAGGAGGGAATTCGTGCGTGGAGCAATCAGGGGAATAGCGTTTACCTTTTCGTGCTTCAGGAATGCGCGGTCATCTTTTTTCGTGGAGCACACGAAGAGCGCACGTATCTTCGGATCCTTCTCCCGGAGTGCTTCGAAGACTGCAATGCTCGGTGCAAGATGCCCAACCGAACCGCCGCCGCAGAAGAGGATGCGCATCATACAACGGAGATTTTAATCCTACGCGCTCCTTAGAGAGCGTGCAATTGTGGCTGCGATGCCACCCTTCTGCGACCGTCGCAACCCAGTGCGTTCTTCTGTCGTACGGGTAGAAATGTTAAGGAGGATTCCGATCGCAGCGAGTACCGACCAGTGCGAGGAGCCGCCGTAACTTATAAGCGGGAGCGTGAGTCCGGTGATTGGCATCAGTGCCAAGTTCACAGCAATATTAATGACGCTCTGGAACGCAATCCAGGAGGTGATACCGGCGGCAACAAGCAGTCCAAAGCGATCCGGTGCACGTTCTGCGATCCTAAAGCCTCGCATGATCAGGATACTGAAGAGTGTGAGGATAATGAGGAGGCGGAAAAATCCAAGCTCCTCGCCCATCGCAGCAAAGATCATGTCGCTCTGCACCTCTGGCAAGTAGCCGAATTTCTGCACGGATTTTCCGTACCCCTGGCCAAACCATCGCCCGCTCCCGACCGCAATCAATGCCTGGTTGATCTGGAATCCGATGGATTCGACGATTGTGGGGTCATCGGGATTAATGAATGCCAGGAACCGCGAGCGGATGTACCCCTTACTCAAGATGAATGGCATAGAGAGGAGCGCGCTCAATGCTCCGCCAACGACAAGGTGGATGATGTTGCCCCCTGCGACAAAGAACATGGATGCTGCAATGGAAGTGAGGACGAGCACCGATCCTAAGTCTGGCTGCAATGCGAGGAGGAACGTGGTGATTGTGAGCAGAATTGCGAAGGGGAAGAACCCCTGCTCCAGAGTTTGGATCAGCTGCTCGCGCTTCTGGAGCCAGACTGCAAGGTAGAGGATGAGCGCAAGCTTCACGAATTCCGATGGCTGGAGAGAGAATGGACCCACATCCAGCCAGCTCCGCGAGGTGCCATACTCGGCCCCAAGCCCTGGAATGAAGAGGCAGAGGAGGAGGATGAGACTCACTGCAAAGAGCGGCAGTGCCAGTTTTTCCCAGAGGTGATAGGGGACTGTGGCGAAGAACGCCATGAGCCCCAAGCCAGTTGCGACGTGCCAGAAGTTGCGCCAGAGATAGAACGCATTGCTTGGTTCTGTGAGTTCCCCGTTCTGCACGAGCCGCGACGTAATTTGGAAACTTTCGAACACCGAGACGCTCGCAATCATTGCAAGGCCGAAAATCGAAAGGCCGATCGTAACGCCAAGGAGGAGCGAGTCGTACTTCCGGAACATACGTTGCGGTAGTATAGAGCAATCATGCCAGTTCTCTTTGCAACTGTAGCTCTCGCGTTTTCAGCATCATTCTTCTCGACACACCTCATTGATCGATTTCTCACGGAGAGAATTTCTCTCATCGGATCTCTTGTTGGACTCGAGCGTACGCTGAACGCCGGCATTGCGTTTGGCATCGATCTCCCCGTAGTAGTTCTCCTCATCTTCATTCCCGTTGTCCTCATTCTCCTCTCACTCTTCGCGTGGAAATCGAGGAGGAATCGAATGATGGCGTTGGGATTCGGGCTCATCATCGGCGGTGCACTCGGGAACATAGTTGATCGCTTCGACGATGGTCACGTGACGGATTTTATCCAGATTGGATGGTGGCCGCTCTTCAATATCGC
>DATDWC010000066.1:0-7212 GCA_035289805.1 Candidatus Peribacterales bacterium
ACCCGGGATCTGGCGTGCAACAGCATCCACGAGCACCATCGCGGGGAGCTCACCCCCAGTGAGCACGTAATCCCCGATCGAAATCTCCTCATCGATGTGCTCTCCATCCATGATGCGCTGATCGATGCCTTCGTACCGACCGCAGAGGAGGAGGATCCAAGGAAGTTGTGCGAGCTCCTCTACCTTTTCCTGGGTCAGACGCTTACCGCGGGGAGAGAGATAAATGCGATGGGGCTTATGAGGGAGGTTGGGTGTATTTGGTTTGTGAGGTTTAAGACCTAACCTCCTTAACTTCCCTAACCAACCTAACCTACTCACCCCTTCAGCATCCTGTATGACCGTTTCGATTGCTGGCACCACCACATCCGCCCTCATCACCATTCCCGCTCCACCACCGTACGGCGCATCATCCACCTGCCGATACCGCCCGAGTCCATAATGCCGAAGATCATGGAACCGCAAATCCAGGAGCCCCTGCATCCGCGCACGCTTCAGGATGCTCTCCGTGAGAGGGCCATGGAACATATCGGGGAAGAGAGTGAGGATATCGATGCGCATTACTCCTATGCTACGGCAAAATTTCAAGCATCAAATCTCAAATTCCAAAAAAAATCCAAATTCCAAGAATCAAACGATTGATTTTGAAGTTTTGAACTTGGAATTTCTTTGGTGCGCCTGTCCTGAGCGATGTCGAAGGATGGTGCTTGGGATTTGGTGCTTTCCTTGGTAGGATTTTCATCAATGAAGCTCAAAAAACTCTTCGATCTTGCAGTGGAAGCTGGGATTGCCGCAGATCCTCGATCAGAGGCCGTCATCCGCAAATCCCTGAAGCGCGTGGAGGAGCGCCACAAGCGCCTGGAAGGCAAGGAGCGAGAACATATCGATGCCGAACGTACCTGGAATCCCTACCTCGATTCGCGGATCCTGAATGGAACAGGGAACGAGGAGATACAGAACCTGATGATTGGAATCGATATCGAAACCCCGGAAATCCTCCTTGCAAATGAACTCCGGAAAGGCGGGGAAAAGATTGATGCCATTATGTTCCACCATCCGGAAGGTCGGGCACTCGCTGATCTGGAGAAAGTGATGCACGTCCAGATCGATATCCTGGCACGCTGCGGCATACCAGAGAACCGTGCAGAGGGGCTTCTTCGGCCCCGCATGGATAAGATCTGGCGGAGTATTCATTCGGATAACCTCTTCCGCGTGGAGCGGGCAGCGGAACTCCTCAAGATTCCCCTCTTTGGTTGCCACACGATTACGGATAACTTGGCGTGGAGGTACATGGAAGAGGAAATCTGCAAGAAGAAATTCGATTCCTTGGGCGAAATCATGGATGCCCTCTTGGAGATCCCGGAGTACGCGCTCTACGCCAAAAAAGGGAATCCTCCTATTCTGGTGAATGGGAATAAGGAAGGCCGACCGGGGAAGATCTTCGCAAATGAGTTCACAGGTGGGACGAATGGCCCCGAGGAACTGATGAAGCTGCAGGCAGATGCGGGAGTCGGCACCATTCTCTCCATGCACGTGACGGAGAAGACATTGGATGCGGCCAAAGAGCACCACGTGAACATCATTCAGTGCTCCCACATGGCAAGCGACGCGCTCGGGATCAATCTCCTTGTGGACGAGTGGCAGAGAATGGGGGCGAAACTGGAGATACTGCCAGTATCGGGGTTTGTGAGGGTAGAGAGACGACTGAAAAGTAAGGGGGTAAGGAAGTAAGGAAGCATCGGTAATTTGGCCCCTTAATTCTCTACCTCCTTACTTCAATACTTCCTTACCTCATCCCCTTCAACTTTTCTCCCTCCTCTGCTATACTAGGAGGAGATGAATATTGATCCTCACACCGTCCAGCAGATCATCACCCGCATCCGTGAGCAGCTCCGGTGTCCTCAGTGCCGCAAGCGCATGGAGGTGAATTTGGAATCACTCAAAGTTCTCGGTGAGGATTTTGTGGTGATGCAGATGCAGTGCCTCACCTGTGATGCTCACATCATGCTGCATGCGTCTCTTTCCACTGTGCCACAGCCAAGTGCGGAGAGTGGAACTGGGAAGAACGTCTCCACGAAACTGATGGTGGATATCGATGAAATCACAGAAATGAAAAAAAGTCTGCAGAAGAGCAATGGCTCATTCACCAAGCTCTTTGGTTCTCCGTAAGGAACCGCGATCTCTCGGGATTCTTTCCATACACACTCCATTCACCGATCCATGCCGTACTTCATTCTTGCAATTGCATTGGCATCCATTCTCCTCATCGGATGTGAACCTTTGAGCGGCACTTTTGAGCAGCGTCAGAAGCGAGCGGAGAATGCGCTCAGCACCGCAACGGAGGCAGTGAAGGACACCGCCACAAAGATAGGAAAGCACGCGGAAGAGTTTGGGGAAGGAGTAGAAGATATCAATGGAAGGGTAAAAAAGGGACGTCGCGTGATCAATAGCATCGAAGATGTCATCAATGATGAAGCAAGTAGTGCGGCAGAAAATTGATAGGGTATAGTGGAGGGGATATGTTTCCCCGGGCTCAAGAGGGAGGAAGCTCCACAGGCTTCACATTGATGGAGCTCCTGATGGTTGTTGCGGTCATCGCTATCCTCGCTGCAATCGTGATTGTCGCCATCAATCCCACCCGACAACTCGGCGGAGCACGTGATACCAAGCGTCGCGCAGAAGTGAATGCAATCCTCAATGCTGTTTCGCAGTATGCGATCGATCACGATGGTCTCTTTCCATGCGCTCCTGCGGGCTCTCCGTGTGTCGATAATACATGGCGCATGCTTGGAGCACAGAGCTCTGGCTGTAACGAAGATACGCTCTGCGGTGTGACTGGCATTGCCTCTTCCTGCCTCCTCCTCCGATCACTCTCCGGAACTTACCTCACCACGGTACCCGCGGATCCACGCTACGGCAGTGGAGATGCTCTTGGCCCAAACACAAAATCCCTCTACATCGTCCGCACAGAGAACGACCGCTTAACAGTAAAGGCATGCCGGTCCGAAGTGAGCGAGATCAGCACGGTGAGCCGCTAAAGTCCACTATACTGCTTCCATGGAGCGGATTCCTATTCTTCACATACCGATCGATATCCTCTCCTCGGAGGGAGTTCTCCGCAGGTGTACGGAGCTCTGCCGAATGGCAGGGCAGTTCCACATGATGACACCAAATCCAGAGATGCTTGTAGAAGCTTCAAAAAATGCAGAATTCAAAAAAGTGCTCCAGAATTCCTCATTGAATATACCGGATGGAGTGGGTTTGGTATGGGCGCTGAGAAGAGTGGCTCGACGTGGAGCGAGGAGCAGCACGTCACAGAGCGACGTGCCACAGCGCATCACTGGCACCGACACCCTCCTTTCGCTCCTCTCGCTTCAGGCACGTCTCTGCCCCCCGGAACGCGTCTTCCTCCTTGGGAGCGCACCGGGGATTGCGGAACGTGCCGCAGAAGAATTGAAGAGAAGGAATCCTGCTATCAAAGAAATTGGCACCTGGAGCGGCTCACCAAAAGAAGATGATAAAGAGGACATCCTGCGACGCATCAATGCATTCTCCCCTACTCTCCTCTTCGTCGCATTCGGCGCACCCGCGCAGGATCTCTGGATTGCACGCAATTTGGCGAAGATGCCATCGGTGAAGATTGCAATGGGAGTTGGCGGTGCACTCGATTTTATCGCAGGGAAAAGGAAGAGAGCACCCGTGTGGATGCAGAGAGCAGGAATTGAGTGGCTATGGCGGTTGATCCTGGAGCCACGGCGCATCGGGAGAATCTGGAATGCTGTGGTGGTATTTCCGTGGCTCTTCCTCATGTCATCCCGAGGAGCAGATCAAGTCTCCTCGGGATGACATCCAAAATCCATTACTGCGCCGTCTCTATCACCCTCCTTTCCCGGATCACATTCACTTTGATGATTCCAGGATACGTGAGCTCTTTTTCGATCTTCTGCGCAATATCTTTGGCGAGTGTGCGCTGTGCAAGATCATCGATTTCATCTGCATTCACAAACACACGCACCTCGCGACCGGCGCTGATCGCGTAGGCTTTCTGCACCCCGGTGAATGAACGTGCTACATCTTCGAGTTCTTTCAGGCGTTGCACGTAGGCCTCCATAGATTCGCGGCGCGCACCGGGACGGGAACCACTGATCGCATCTGCAGCTGCGACGACAAATGCCTCCGCAGTTTCCATCGGGATATCCTCATGGTGAGCCGCAACACAGTGAATAACTTCCGGACGTACCTTGTAGCGCCTACAAATCTCTACGCCAATTTCAACGTGCGTTCCCTTCACCTCGTGATCCAGAGCTTTGCCGATGTCGTGGAGCAGGCATCCCTCGAGCACAATGGATACATCCGCACCGATTTCCTCTGCAAGCATACGACCAAGGTTTGCCATTTCGACGCTGTGCTTCAATACATTCTGCCCATAGCTCGTGCGGAACCGAAGTCGCCCGATGATCTTGATGAGCTCAGGGTGGTAACCCGTAATCCCAAGTTCCTCACAGGCGCGCTCCCCGAACTGCACCATCATCTTCCCAACTTCCTTCTTCTGCTTTTCCACCTCCTCCTCGATTCGCGCAGGCTGAATGCGTCCATCCTGGACGAGTTTTTCCATCGCGCGCTTTGCGACGTAACGCCGCACAAGATCGTACCCCGTAATCACAATGGCATCAGGCGTATCATCGATGATCACATCCACACCCGTTGCGCGCTCGAACGCCGTGATGTTGCGGCCTTCCTTTCCGATGATGCGACCTTTCATATCATCACTGGGGAGTTGCACTACGGTTGCCGTAGATTCGGAAGTCACTTCCGAGGCGTAGCGCTGCATAGCCTGCGACATAAGCTCGCGGGCGCGCTCCTCTGCTGTGCGTTCTGCCTCCTGCTTCAGTAAATCGACCTGCGATGCAAAGTGTCCGCTGAACTCACGCTCGATTTTCCCCATCAGCTCTTTTTTGGCATCCTCCTGCGAAAGTCGTGCGACCTGCTCGAGCGCTTGGCGATGTGTTTCTGCGGCATTACTGAGTTCTCTTCGGAGCTCATCCACACTCTCGTTCTTCTTCTGGAGCAAAGCGCGCTCCTCCTTTATTTCCCGTTCGTTCTTTGCAAGATCCTTTTCCCACTGCTCCAACTTGGCTGATTCCTTCTCGATGGAGCTCTTCTCTTCGCGTGCTGCAAGCTTTGCTTCGGAAATAATTTCCTGTGCTTTTGCACGGGCTTCCGCCTCGGCGGTTTTCAGCTCTCCTTTTGCAGTAGCAACTTTTGTCTGAAAAGATTGAAGCTCATGCTCCTGTACTGTAATTTTTTCCTGGAGCTTCTGACTGATTTGCTCACCGCTCCCTCGGGAGCGCGCAAAGAAGAATCCAACTCCCGAACCGAGGAGAAGGGCAATTATTCCAATGATGTATTCCATAATGCATAGGGGTCAGGGATAGAGAATCAGTCACTTGGGAGGAATCCCTCCCTGACGTATCGCCGATTGTGTCCACTCTCGAAGAGAAACGCTGAGGAAGAAAATAGAGGAAGTGCTAAGCGTTGGTAAATGGAGGTTTGAAAGGCGTAGAGAAGTGACTGAGATAGGCGCAGTATACATACGACCATAGGAATTGGCGATGGCAAGTATGTGGCTTCTGGATGCGAATGAAGAAAAATATGCCGAGAATAGCTCTCAGGGAAGCCATAAATTATGGTTGCGAATTGCAATAAATATTTCTTAATTATATTACAGAGGTGAGAGAGGAGAGTGCTCAGAGCATTTGATTCAAATGTAAAAGGCGCTGTACACTCCACCCCTTTATGTATAAAAAGAGTTTCCCTGTCATCGTGACAGTGTGTTTGGCGTGTTTACCCATCGCCACTGCGGGCGCACATGTCGTGATCTCGGAGCTCCTCTGGAGCGGGAGTGATCTCTCCACTGCTGATGAATGGATTGAGCTTGTGAACATAGGATCAGAGGCAGTTTCCTTAAGTGGTTGGACCCTCACGCGTCTCTCTGGTGGTACAGAGGAAGTGATGATGATTCTTCCTGCAGGTGCGATTGTTGGATCAGGGAGCACCTACCTGATTTCGAATTTTGGAGAAGCGGAATCCCGCCTTGCGATTGAACCTAACTTCGTCACGAGTGCCATTAGCCTCCCGAATACTCAGCTCCTCCTCAAGCTCTTTGATGCAAGTGGAGCACTCGTCGATACGATCGATGATGGGACAGGTGCACCGTTTGCGGGTTCTAACACCGCACCTAAATCATCCATGGAACGCATTGATCTCGCGGGGTCCGGTGCAATCAAAGCAAATTGGCGCACTGCCACCACTTTTTTCAACTTTGATGATGGCGCACCACTCCGCGGAACCCCGGGCGCGCCGAATGGATCGGGGTATAGAGAAGACACTATTCCTCCCGTGGAAGCCACAAATTTTGCAGCAGAGATCACTTCAGAAGTAAAAACAGGAACGATGACAACGCTCCTCATCACATGGACTCCGAGCATCTCGCTCGATCTCGCCTCACAGACACTTACATGGAGTGGCACGGGACTCACACTCTCTGCGAGTGCAACAGGCATCACAGCGAATGGGGTTGGTACAGGAATGACTCTTCTCCTGCGATCTACTGATCACTCGGGCAACACTTCCACTGGAATCACGACGCTCTCACGATTGATGCCGGAGGTACGAATTACAGAGGTGCTCGCAAATCCAGAAGGCACGGATGACGAAGAATGGATGGAAATTGGAAATCTAGGAAAGGAGAATGTTGATATTGGTGGCTGGGTATTGGATGATGGAAATTCTGCGGGAACGTTTAAAATCCCCTCCCCCCTGATTCTGCTGCCGCAGGAGCATCGCGTGTTTCCAAAATCGAGTACCGAACTTCCGCTCCAGAATAGTGGTGAAAGAGTGTCGCTCATGCGAGGACAGATGATAATGGATACATGGGAGTACTTCGAAACGGCTGAAGAAGTGAGTGTAGGGAGGAGCACTATCGATCCATCTCTCATTGAGTCTTTCTGCACCCCAACGCCGAGCGAAAGGAATGAGAGGAAGGAGCCAGATCCTCGGATCGTACTCCAGAGTGGCGAACTCATGGGAGAAGTAAAAGCGACGGTGAATCTGACCGTGGAAATGAGTATCGGCTCCCTCGCACACGCATCATGCTCATGGGAATACGGCGATGGGTTTACTTCCGAGAGCTGTAATCCCCCCTCACATACCTTC
>DATDWC010000067.1:0-27964 GCA_035289805.1 Candidatus Peribacterales bacterium
TCAGCCCCTCCATACGAGATATCCGAGATAGGCAACATACAGAAGAAGCATGATCACTCCATCGGTTCTCCCGATCACATGCTCCTGCCGTTGCCTCCAGAAGAGGAAGATGCGCCGATGCACATGTCCCGTATGCACCGCAATGAAGAGAACAACCGTCGCGAGAATGGCAACGAAGAGATCTGCATTGAGCGCAGGGTCGAGACGAACGGGATGAATAATTGTGCCTACGCCCATGATCCAGAAAACGTTGAAGATATTACTTCCGACCACATTGCCAACCGCGATATCCGCTTTCTTGCGTACTGCGGCGAGAACGGAGGTGACAAGCTCAGGGAGCGAGGTTCCGATCGCGACGATCGTGAGACCGATGAATGCCTGGGAAATACCAAGAAGCGATGCGATATCAATCGCTCCATCTACCGTCAGCTTTCCTCCGAGAAGAAGAAGACCAAGACCAATCGATACAAACCCGATGGAAACAGGTACTCCCCTCTCAACAAATCCATTCTCAATCTCATCTTCTCTCCGTCGCATTTTGGCGACATACCAGAGAAAAATAAGAAAAAATGCTAGGAAAGCGAGGCCGTCACTGCGGCTGAGTTCCGAAACCGGATAGTGATCAATAATGCTGTCATTCGCCATGAGTTGAAGAACAAGCACAGCGAGGAGTGCGAGGGGAATTTCGTTCCAAACCGTGGAGGTCTTCACGGCAACGTTCCTGATAATGGAAGCAATCCCAAGAACCAAAAGAATGTTTGCAATATTGCTTCCCACGATGTTGCCGATGGCAATATCATTCGCCCCCTCAACACTGCTCACGATGTTCACCAAAAGTTCCGGCATGGACGTCCCAAAGGCAACAACGGTGAGACCGATCATCAGATCGGAAACTCCAAAACGTTTTGCGAGACTGGAAGATCCTTCCACCAGCCAATCCGCCCCCTTGATGAGTAAAAGAATGCCAGCAATGAGCATCGCAAGGGCGAGTATCATGAACCCAAGAATAGCGCACGGATGTGCCGCTCGCGAGTTGCCCTTCGATAAGAAGCCGCTAGGATAGCGTAAATTCCTTCTTCACATCTTCTATGACACGCTCTCTCCGAACCGCTTTACCATTCATCCTACTTCTCATCCTCTGGTCCCAGAGTGCAGGGGCAAGCGAGGAGGCCGGAAGCACCATAGTGCACTCGTATGCCTCCACCCTCTTTTGGATGGCCATCCTGCTCCTGTTTGCCAAACTCGCCAGTTTGGTCGAGAAGATCGGGCAACCTTCCGTTCTCGGGGAGCTCGTAATTGGTGTGGTTCTGGGGAATCTCGCACTCCTTGGATTCACGGCATTCGAAGCCGCGGAAGCAGATCCCCTCCTTAAATTCCTCGCGGAGCTTGGTGTCATCATTCTCCTTTTCCAGATCGGACTGGAGTCGAACATCCAGAAAATGACGAAGGTGGGGATTCCGGCATTTCTCGTGGCGATGGTTGGTGTGGTTGTTCCCTTTGTTCTCGGAACGTACATCGTCGGCCCTTTCCTCATGCCGGGTCTCTCATCGAATGCATACCTGTTCCTCGGTGCCGCTCTCACCGCCACTTCCGTAGGAATCACTGCCCGCGTATTCAAGGATCTTGGAAAACTACAGACGCCCGAGGCGCAAATTGTCCTTGGCGCGGCGGTGATTGATGATGTCATCGGCCTCATTATTCTTGCCGTAGTCTCTGCAATCGCAACTGTGGGGAGTGTGAGCGGCTTCACCATCGCGCTGATCAGCGGCAAGGCGATTGCTTTTTTGGTGGGCTCCATTGTTCTCGGTCGCTTCTTCGCTCCCTGGTTTGGCAATGCCTTTTCCAGAATCCAAACCGGTGTGGGGATGAAATTCACGCTGGCAATTTCGTTCGGCCTCCTCCTCGCCGCAGCCGCACAGGCCATCGGCCTGGCTCCGATTGTCGGCGCATTTGCAGCAGGACTTGTCCTCGATCCCGTACACTTCCGGTACTTTAAGGATTTGCATATCGTTGATGATGTGCGCAAAGCAATGAAAGACGTTTCTCCTGAAGTGCAGAAAAAAATCGAAGAAGTCATCGAACCCCATGCCGAGCGGCACATCGAATATCTGGTGGAGCCGCTGGGGCACTTCCTCGTTCCGCTCTTCTTTGTGATGACCGGCATGGCGGTGAATCTCTCTACACTCTTTGATCCCTCCATCATTCTCGTCGCACTCGGCATCACCATCGTGGCATTCGCAGGGAAAATTGTCGCAGGCCTCGCAGCCGGGAAGGTGAAGAAATCGCTCGTGGGGTGGGGCATGGTGCCGCGCGGCGAAGTAGGCTTGATCTTTGCGACAATCGGCCGCGGGCTTGGCGTCGTCACCGATGAGCTCTTCTCCGTCATCGTCATCGTGGTGATTCTCACCACTCTCCTCACGCCACCTATTCTTACGTATCAGCTGCGGAGGCTCGCATGATATACTTGCCCCGCGTGACGGATATCCTCTTCATCCTTGGTAGCGTGCTCCTCGTGAGTGTCATGTCGCTCGTCGGAGTTTTTCTCCTCTCACTCCAGGAATCGTTGCTACGAAAGTTTCTCCTCCCCCTCGTCGCATTTGCAACGGGAGCGCTCTTCGCGAACGTCTTCCTCCACCTTCTGCCGGAAGTTGTGGAGGAGGCTGCGGATCCGATCATCCCTTTTGCCCTTGTGCTTGCGGGAATCGTGCTCTCCCTCGTCATCGAAAAATTCATCCACTGGCACCACTGCCATACGATCGATTGCCCGGATCACACGCATCCGATTGGCACGATGATGCTGATTGGGGATGGGGTCCATAACATGATGGATGGCATCCTGATCGCTGGTGCATACCTTGCAAGTACGGAACTCGGGATCGCAACGACAGTGGCCGTCATCCTGCACGAAATCCCTCAGGAGATCGGCGATTTTGCCGTCCTCATCCACAGCGGATTCACGAAGAGCCGTGCACTCTTCTACAATTTCCTCTCTGCGTGCACGGCATTCCTCGGCGTGATCCTCGTTCTCCTCCTCCAAAATATTGTTCCCCACATCGAGCTCATTCTCCTTCCGCTCACGGCAGGGAATTTCCTCTACATCGCGGGTTCCGATCTTCTGCCGGAGCTCCATAGGGAAGTGCATCTCTCTTCCGCGTTCCGCCAGCTTGTGTTTCTCCTGCTTGGCATCGGGATTATGGCGGCATTTCTCCTCGGGGTAGGCGAGCCCGCGCATGAGCAGGAAGAGGTGGGCATCGGTGAGCACTACGGTGCTAATATGGCTTCGCAATTGAAACATGACGATACGATTTTCCTGTATGACCTTATATCGGCGTAGCTACGCCGATATTGCGGATATTCCATATTATCTTATTGATCATTTTTTCATTGCAGAGCCGTATAAGCAGAGCATGGGGTGAGTGAAGAGAGTATTCTGATCGATGTGGAGCGCTTTCTTCTTTTCCTCGGATTTGGCATCTGCTTTCCCCTCATGGCTTTCGCGCAGCCCGCGGACGATGCCCTCCTCAATATACGCACCGAACGAAATGCGCAGTATGTGGGGAGAGTGACTCGGATTGAGGAAGAAGAAAAAGGAGCATTTGAAGGTCTCGGGCGCAGCCTGGTGCATTCCGAGGATGCACATGGAGAAACACGTTGCACATCACCCTCATCACCACTGATGAAAGCTTAGGCGTCTCTACGAAGCCACACACGTTATAATCGATACTGCGTTGATCTCACCTCACTTCCGGGCAAATCGATCCAATAGACATCCTCCTCCCCTCCCCCATCCTGATCGAGGTAGTGGATATGACTTCCATTCACCCCGAAGCTACTTGAGGGAGAGGTAAAGTTCTGGAGCGAGAGTTGGAGAAAAGAGCTCACAGAGCCACTCACCTGAGGGTTCACGATCGTTCCCTTGAGTGTGAGCACGATCGATCCCCCGGAGGCGATATCCGTCGTCACGGCGGTTGCATCGAGTCCTGTGCAGGAGACGAAGAACGATCCTGTGATATTGCCAGTGAGTGGGGTGCCACTCGAATCGATTGCTGTGCAGCCATCCGTTACCGTGTGATCAATGGTGTTGTAGATTGCAAAGGAAGAGGAATCGAGAGTCACATTCGTCGCACTCACGGTAAAGAGGAGATCTTCGATGACCACCGTGTTCGTACCATCCTGTGTATTTGCATTCGATGCCGCATAGAAGCGGAGCGCACCGATTGCATGAGTACCAGTCACTATCGGAGAATTTTCTCCGTCACTGCTCCCGTTTTCGACTGCAGTGATCATGGAGAGAGTGGTGGTGTGGAGCGTGCCGATAATATCGGCATTTGGGCCAGCACTATCTCTCCCCAGGAAGAGCTCGCCCTCGGCACTGCTATCGCCATCATTTGCAACAATGCGCTTACTGGAAGAGACCCCGCGAGCCTTCACAGAGCCAGATCCTGTCACATTTTCCGAAACCGCCTGCCCCGTGAGCCAGAGTTGAATCTTCTCAGCGGATACCGCTCCCACGGCATCACTCTTCATCCTCGCGCGAACCAGAATATCTGTGCGCTGATCCTCTGGGACACGGAGTGTTCCTGTAGGGAGTGATGCACAGAATGTTTGGATCGGGGAGGAATCCGCAGGATTTGCTGTGAGAAGATCACTGCTACCACAGGCACTCACCGTGACTTCCGCAAAGGAGGTGGAGGCACCAGACTTCACAAGTTCCAGGCGATCAATGGATGTTGCAAGGGATCCAGAGGAACTGATCCGAAGCTCCGTGACATCAATATCCTCTTCGCCCGCACGGAACGTGAGGCGGAGGATCGGATCCGTGGTGCTCCCACCGAGCAAAAGTCGTGGGCGAATCCCTGTCGTACTTTCTGAAACAAAGAGGTTCCCCTGGGGGAGAATGGTGATCACTTCTGCGGGAGTCGTCTGTTGATTGATTTGGCAACGACCAAGGCAGATGCCGTCTTTCCGAATGCCGGAGAGCGCTCTGCCATCGAGCTCCTCGGCTTCGATCCCGTTTGTTGCAACGCGGAGTTGCAGGGTATCGGAAACAGGCGCACCGGAAATCACGGCGCGCACTTCAAACGTGACCGTATCTGAAGTAATGATGTACCCGCCGCCGAAGAAGTTCTGAAATGTCACCGTTGCGCCTTTCGCGCCCTGATTCTTTTCGAGCGGCCTCTCCACCACTCCATCGCGGTCATGATCCACCCAGAGCGCGTACTTCGTGGCATTAAAGAGTGATCCCTGTGCCGCTTCGAAGGTGAGCCCCGTGAGGACGATGTCCTTCACCTTGTGTGCGCTCATATCAAACCGCATCAGGGGAACTCCCGTCGGTGTTTCTGTGGATGGAAGTTCGAATGCTCGGGGCTCTGGAGTTTCATCCTCTGGGTGGCGGGGTGGGCGGAGGGGATCGGTGTCTTCGTTGGTCGGTTTGACGATGTCACCACAGTCCATTCCATATCGATGGAATTGTCTTGCCCGTTCAACTATGACAATCATTTCTGCACGGTTCATAAAAGCTTCGGGGCGAACCGTTTGCAAGCCATCATCGCGATTATCCCCCTGAAGCACACAGTTATCTGCGGCTACCTGAATAACATCTTCGTACCATGAACCCGGTGGCACATCATCAAAATGTGGTGCAGCACCATCTGCTACAAGGATGAATGCGCGCACGATAAGGGCTGCAGCTTCTGCACGGTTTATGGGTGACGTAGGGTATGCAAAACATAGTTTTTCTCCAAGACAATTTCCTGCCCCACGGACCCAATTTCCCAGTGCGGCAATCTGGAAATTCCAGAAATACGGAGTATCCGCCGGCACATCTGTGAAATAAGGTTCTTCCGGTGGAGAATCATATTCATCGTGCATGAGTCCTGTTCGCGTAATGAGCTCGATGAATTCCGCTCTCGTTGCGCTTTCTCCTGGGCGAAAAGGTTCATCACCATCGATGACGCCTTCGGCTTCGAATGCTCCGAACGCTTCGACATACCACGCATCCTGTGGCACATCCTGTGGCAATGCTGCCGCAAAAGCTACTCGCCCTATGAGAAGAGGGAGGAGAAAAAGCGCGCCGAGAAAACGCAAACGTAAATCCACGGGAAAGTCTCTCCAGTATACCCGAGAACTGCGGGTACACTGACCATATTCAAAACTTTTTTGTCAATAGAGCGCGGAGGATGATCGTTCCTGCAACGATCGGCATGACGTTCCTCGTGTACGCGTATTTGAAGCGCGCTAACCTTACGCTCACCGCAGGCGATCAGTGGGTGTACTTTTACGCTTCGCACCTCTTTGCAGAAGGCTCCATTCCCTACCGTGATTTCTTCTTCTCGCATGCGCCGCTCCAGATCCTCCTTTCAACCCTCCTCGTAAAAATGGGGGTAGGGCTTATAGGACTCAATCTTCTCCCCGCGATTATTGGTGGATTCTCCGGGATCATCCTTTTCGTGATGGTAAAGCGGAGTGCCGGAGTCGAGCGCACGGCTTTAGCACTCATCTTCTTCCTCCTCTCATATGCGAATTTGATGAGCACGCTCTACTACACGGGACAGGAGCTTGGGCTCTTCTTGTTCCTCGTAGGGATGCTTCTTTTCTTAAAGAGGAAGAAAGGGTGGGCTGGATTCCTTATTGGTTTGAGTGCGTGTGCGAGTATCAACATGATTGTGAATGCCGCTGTTCTCACAATAATCCAACTTCGATGGAACAAACGAAGCTTCATCCCTTTCTTTGCCGCACTGAGTGGTGGCTTCGCAGCTATCCAACTCCTCTTCTTTGGAATTGCAGGAAAAGCATATTTCACGCAGGTCTACCTCTATCATCTTTTAAAGCCAGATCATACGACGCGGCTTGCAAGTAACACGAAGGTTTTTTGGATGATGACACACGCTCACGGACTTCTCCTTCTCCTTGCGATCTGCGGCCTCATATTGTTTTTCTTAGAGCGGAGAAAGGAAACGGAAGGAGCGGAGGAACGACATAAGCTCCTCACCGTTTCATCCTCACTCGCAGGAGCACAGATACTCTTTTTGATGATCATTCATCCCATTTTCCCGCACTATTTTGTCCCGATCGCACCATTCCTTGCGATTCTCGCTGCAGAAGCTGTGATTGCGGGATGGAAGATCCTCCAAAAGTGGATAAGTGGAAGAAACTATCCCCTCGCATTTATTACACCGATAGCGAGCATCCTCCTTCTTACGGGTGCTCTGTGGCACACGCTCAAGCTCTATAGGATGGAGGGGATTGTGCTTGGAATCCCTGAGATTGAGGAGGTGGCAGAAGCGGTCAAAAGCAGTATTGGACCCGATGCCACAATTTTCGGCGAGTTTGGGACAACGCCCCTCATTTCGCTTCTCTCCGACCGCCGCATAGCGGGAAATGTAGTGGATTCAAGCGTCATGCGCATCATGGGTGGGCAAATCACACTTAAGGAAATGATTGATCAAATCGAAAGGGATAATGTTCAGATGATCGTGGGACGCGGCCTGAAAGATATCAACGCCTATCCCCCATTCTGGAAGTACCGAGATGCGCACTTCACCCTCGTGCGCTCCTTTAAAGCGAAGGGGCATCCCGCAGTGATTGAGCTCTGGCGTCGGAAATGAGGAGCCACTACCTCCGGCACGACTCTGGCAGTGGATTCTCCTCGCCATATTCCAACTGACGCTGCTGAGCTACATCCTCGAGAGTAGCCTCGTAGTACACCGAGTCTCTGCGGACGAAGGGGTACTGATAGCTATAGAGACGCTCGCTTTCCTCTTCTGTGAGGAGAATTCTGTAATTGAGTTGGTAGTCCCTGATTTCACGTACCAGGCAATCCACTGTTCCAGAGAACACCTCTCTCTCTTCCTGCATGCGGAGGGTGGCCGAGTGCTCACTCCAATTAAATTCCTGCCACTTTCCATGGCTCTCCTTCGCGGCGAGTGCTTCGCGGCGACGCCTCAGGAGGTCCATCGCGAGCTTTGCATTGGTAAGCTCTTTACGCTCATCTTTAGTAAGCGTCGGTCGCAAGCGCAATGATTCATACGTCTCGAGAGCGGAGAAAACTGATTCTCGCCATCCCTCTATGGCATCTGCAGAGAGCATGTTGATATAGAAGAAATCCTTGGGAGCACCTCGGGGTGGCGTCGCAGAGGCAATGCGCTGATCCATATTGGAGGCATTGAGACTGACGAGCACAGCGACGCTGAGAATGGCGGCTCCTGCAAAGAAGTGAGATTCCTCCAAATGCTTTATGAGTGTGAAGAGGAAGAGGAGAATGAGGATGCATGCGAGCCACGCGAGGAAAATAACGCCGATGATGCGTACGCGTGTGAGCCCGTACATCTCCACGTACATCCAATCACGCTTGAGCGCGGAGAGGAGGAGGAGTGCAAGCTCCAACAAGAGAACAACATTCACCGCACGGATGAGAGTGGCATGCGAAGCCCCTTTGAGCGCACGCTCACGGAGCGCGAGAACAAAAACAACAAGGCCTCCAAAGAACGTTGCAGTGAGTAACTCTAAGAAACCCTTGCGCACATAGTCTGAATAGGTGAGTCCAAATGATTGAAGATCAGAATGGGTACTAAAGAGGTACTTCTGCTGCACGAAGAGAAATGCTGCAAAGAGCATGCCCATGGCAAGCGCCGGAACAATCGATTCTGCAAAGCCAAGGAATGAGAAGAGATCTTTCTCCCCCTGTGTTTTGAGGGAAAAGGTGAGGAAGAGGCCGAGCACCAAGGCCACAAGAATGGAGAGCGCAGTCCTTCCGAAGAGCTGCTCTCGGATTTCTCGAATGAGCTCATTGAACACAGGATCCGCAGTGGAGAGGAGGTGAGCAAAAAAGAGGAGGAGGAGAATGGTGATGAGAATTGTTTTGATGGTGGTCATGAGGACCGGGTGCTTTGTCTTCTGTAATTGACGAGCCGAATGCAGAAGGAGGGGTACCTGCCGTACTGATCGAAGGAGGAAGAGCCACAGAGTATGGAGAATCCACGTACTCTTCCACCGGATCTCTCCGAGCGTTCGAATGATGAGGAGAGCCATCACGGCCCCATGTGCAACAGCTGCATTGAGGGATTGCACGAATTCATTCGCACGGAATCCGAAGAGAAGTGCGGAGACTACTCCAACCGCAGCAATGGAGTAGACGACGGGTGTCCGCTGCGAAGGTTTGAAGGAGAGGAGGAGCGCGAAGAGAAGGGCCGTGAGAAAGAGCCCCCGGCCGATTCCGATTTCTACGTCATAGGCAAATATATTCACTGCAAGTATCGCAATGCCAAGAACAACGAAAATGGATGGGGCGAGAGCAATCTGTTCTGTTTCGGAATTTCCCTTCCTCCATTCCACAAGGAAGAAAAGGAGAACGAGAGCAGGAAGAAGGTAGAAGAAGAGAATGATGAGGAGAGACATAAGATGAATATGTAACTGATGAGGATCCTGTCAACGATAGCATACCCCTGCTAGAATGGCTCCCTATTCCCGAGATATTATCCCTCACCGGCAAACGCTGGGTTTTTGCGGAAGCGATGCCAATGCGAGTGTCGCTTCCACAGAGTTTAGCAGTGGTGCGCGGCATAGATCTCTCACGTACTCCTTCGTGGGAGAATTTGCCCGATCCCTTTACCTTGGGGGAGATGGAGAAAACAGTGGAGCGTATAAAGAGTGCAATCAAATTACAGGAAGGAATCGGCATCATCGGCGATTACGATGCAGATGGCATCACAGGAGTAGCACAGCTCGTCCGATTCTTCCGACGGCATGGAAGAGAGCCGCACGTCATTCTCCCGCACAGGAAGAAGGATGGATACGGCATCAAGCGATCATTCATCGATGCTCTCCACGCCAAAAACGTCACCCTCCTTCTTACGGTTGATACGGGGATAAGTCACACAGAAGAAATTGCGTACGCAAAATCTTTGGGGATGGAGGTGATCGTAACGGATCACCATACGATGAAGGAGGAACTACCAGATGCCATTATTCTTCATCCTCAGTTTTCGAAGACTGATGTTCACTGTTTTTTGAGTGGTTCTGGTGTCGCATTTACACTCATTCGCGCGCTCGAAGGAGATGCCTGGGAAGGGAAGGAAATCGATGTGGCACTCGCGGCAGTCGGCACTGTTGCTGATGTTGTACCGCTCCTCGGAGAAAATCGCACAATCGTGCAGCTTGGACTCCGGGCAATGAATAACAAGTTTTCTTCGAGCGAGCCCTGTACCAGAGCGCTGAGCGCGATCGGTACAGGGCGAGTCGAGAAGTGGGCACCCATCTTCGATTTTGCGCGTTCCGTTGTAAAAGAAGGAGAAGCAATCACAAGCACGCACATCGGCTATCGCCTGGCGCCTCGCATCAATGCCTCGGGACGGCTTGCAGATCCCCTCATTGCGCTCCATGGCATTGTGGATGGTGGAGAAAATCTTGAGCGTTTGCACACGCTCAATGTGGAAAGGCAGGAGGCAACGCGGCGGATGATGGAAATTGCTGAAGAAATGATCACCGATGCGCCGATCCTGATTCTCCGCTCACCGATGTTCCATGCCGGCATCATCGGACTGATCGCAGGGAGACTCACAGAACGAACAGGGAAACCTTCCATCGTTGCATGTGAAGAAGGGAGCAAAATCACCTGCTCTCTCCGAAGCCCCTCTTCCTACCATATCGCGGAGGCGCTCTCGCGCTGTGGCGCTTTCCTCACGTCGTTTGGGGGGCACAGGGAAGCGGGCGGTTGCACCCTGCGAGGAGATCAGTGGGCACTTTTTCAAAGTGCATTGCTGCAGGATATTGCCCTGCAGTGCAAAGACGTTGATTTTGCACCGACAATGATGATTGATGCGGAACTTTCTCCAAACGACCTCTCGCTCGATCTCGTCCGCTCCATTTCACAGCTTGAGCCCTTCGGCGCGGGGAACCCCGAGCCAAAGTTTCTCCTGCGAAGCCAGGAGATGCAATCCCTACGGCAGGTGGGCACGGAGGGAGCTCACCTCCAGTGCAAAATGGGCTCATTCAAGGCAATTGGGTTTGGGCTTGGGGAACTCTGTGACCGTCTTCCTGATCGCTGTGATGTTGTCTGCCGTTTGGGAGTGGATACGTGGAATGGGCAGGAGCGGGTGCAGCTCTTCATTGAAGATATGGCTCCTGCAATGGTTCCTATAATTTCCTATTGACTTTTTCTATTAGGTTTTGTTATTATATTCTCATGAAGACGACGATCTCCATTTCCGTTTCCGAAGAGAACGCGCGCCTCCTCCAGGAGTTCAAGAATGTCTCCGCGTTCATTGATGAAATGCTGAGTACCATTCGCAAGCAGAAACTGAAGCACAGTCTACGCGAGGGGGCTATGGCATACGATGAAGAAGATAGAACATGGGTGGAAGACGGATTAGATGAATACCTCCATATCATTGATGGATGTTAAGCAATTCGACGTTGTCCTCGTACGTTTGGATCCTGTTCTTGGATCAGAACAGCGAGGCACGCGTCCCTGCGTTATTCTGCAGACGAATGCGCTCGCAGACGCTGGTCGAACAATCATCATTGCCCCGTGTACATCGCAGAAACTGAACCGGATCTATCCGCAGGAAATACTCATGAATCCCTCCAAACAAAACGGCCTCACTCAGCCTTCGAAGATAAAAATTGATCAGGTGAGAGTAATTGATACACAACGCATTGCAAAGAAGATCGGCACGCTGGAAAAGGAGTACCACGTTCCCATTCTCCGTGCGATCGACATCATCTTCGATCGTGAGCAGTTGTTTCAGGAGACATAAATTATTCACGAAAGACGTGGCGGAGAGGGGGGGATTCGAACCCCCGATCCCCTTTCAGGGATACCCGCTTTCCAAGCGGGCGCACTAGGCCACTATGCGACCTCTCCGTAGCTCTATACTAGCAAGAGCTTACCCTTCTCCCAATGGAACGCCTCTCTTTTTCCACCTCCAGAAAAAAACAGATCCTCGATATCACGGATCAGGTGAATGAACGAGTTCATGCCTCGGGGAAAATAGAAGGCCTCTGCTATCTCCACATTCTCCACACAACCGCCGCACTCACGACTGCAGATCTCGATCCCGGTACTGATCTTGATATGTTGGATGCTTTTGAGGCGATGATCCCAAAACTTAACTATCGACACCCCCATGATCCATCGCACGTCGGGGATCACATCATGAGTTCCATCATTGGATCTTCGGTCCTCCTTCCTTTTTCGCAAGGGAATCTGATCCTTGGAACCTGGCAGAGAATTGTGCTCGTAGAACTTGATGGACCCCGGGAACGGGGCATAATCCTCACCTTCTTATGAGCGAATACTATCGCCCGGCTGGTTGGGATCAAAGGCCAGCCACTAATGATCATATCCTGGTATGGAAAACACTTGGCCTAAATAAAGGCTTGGTCGATGCTGCTGCGTTGAATGATATTGCTCAGTGTGTAGGGCATTTTAGTTTTGCGACTGTCATCGGCATAAAAGCTGAATCAGTAAAGCCTGCTTCTGAGTTAATTTCTGCTCTTTTTAAGACACAACAAATTATCGAACTTCTCTACGAAAAAAATTCGAGGAGATCAAAAGGAATGGTGAGACTTGCAAATGAATATCCGAATACGCTTACTCTATTAGGGGCTCTGTTCTCAGACTCCGGCGATGTTGAACGCATGAAGTCCGTCGTTCTTCTCTGTCGCACTCTGGGTGGCGGATTTTTGAATTTTATTGAAAGAGTTAAAGGCTTAGATTTTCTTTCCGATTCTCAAAGAGATGCGATCAACATTGTTATGAGAAGCTACAGAGCTCTTCTTTCCTCCCTCTCATGAATTCTAATCTCAATTCTTTATCCTTCCGCTCTGCTGTCCTTAGAGTTGTGCAGAAAATTCCAAAAGGACAAACTCTCACCTACAAAGAAGTAGCCATTCGTGCTGGGAACCCTAAAGCATTCCGCGCCGTCGGCAATATCCTCAACAAAAATCACGATCCTTTAATCCCCTGCCACAGAGTGATTCGGTCCAATGGAAAAACAGGGGGATATAACAGGGGGAGCACACGAAAGTACGAGCTCCTCAAAAAAGAGGGTGCTCTCTCATGAGCGCACTGTTCTGCGGATTTTTCCTCCTCCACCGTCCTCAGAAACCGATGGGTTCTTCGCACCGCACCGCCTCAGCGCATCAATAATCTCCATTTGAATTGCGGACTGGATGCTGTATATCTCATCTGCTGCAAGCTTCTCAATCTCTACCGCATACTTCGTCAACATCCCATCGTCATCTTCGATTGGGATAACGGATATCTCCCATCCGGCCTCAGCAAGTGGCTGAATCACCTGTACGAACGCCATCTCAACATGCGAAGAATTAACAGCCCCTTCTGTTGTCACGACGTATTCCATGGAGGATAGACGAGAGATTACGCAGCGGCAGCCGAGATATTCCGGACGTTCCGCTGAGCTTGCATCTTGGCAGATACCACAGCATCTGCAATCTCTTTCCTATACTTTTCGAAGAGCTGTTCCCTCAGGTGCCTCCGCCGTTCGATCTCTGCACGGATACGGAGGAGCTTCCTCTGTGCACTTTGATGGAGCTTCTCCAGGGAGACATCGGATCGCTCAGGGAATGGGTGCTTTGCAAAGAATGTTGCAAGATCTGTTTCGGCAGTCGCAAGATGCACTTGGAGCTGCTCCTTGAAGAAGTCGAGTTTTTCGCGGAGCGATATCGCCTTCGCGCGCTTTGCTTCCATGAGCTCCGGGGTCACTCGCTGCACATTCCAGATGAGTTTAAACGCCCCCATAGCGCGAATGAGGAGACCCGAGAGATCAAACTGCCACCATTGAAGACCATGGAACGCACTCTCCGGAAACGCATGGTGATTGTTGTGCCATCCTTCGCCGAATGCCAGGAGCCCCACGATCCATTCGTTCCGGCTTTCATCACGCGCTTCGAACGGCCGCTTGCCAAAAGTATGGCAGATCGAATTCACGCTCCACGTTGCGTGAGTTGTCACGAAGATCCTCACGAGTCCACCCCACAGAAACCCCGTCCATCCGCCGATGAGGGCAGGAAACACAAGGGAGAGGAGCATCCAGAGAGGGGTCCACCGATCCACAAAGGTAATGACCGGGTCTTTGAGGAGATGTGGCGCATAGATTTTGGGGTCTTCGAAGTGGAGATGGAACATCCATCCGCAGTGCGAGTACCAAAACCCTTCGAGCGGACTGTGGGGATCTCCCTCATCATCTGCATGTGCATGATGCTTGATGTGCGTTGCTGCCCACGTGATCGGGGGACCCTCAAATGCCATGCAGCCACAGATCAAGATGAGCGCCTTGAGGAAAGGGGAAGTCTGGAAGCTCTGGTGCGTGAGCATTCTATGGTAACCAATCGTAATCCCAAGCCCTGTGAGGAGGTACAAGGATAGGAGAAGTGCAATATCCGCTGGGAACACATAGCGGTTCCACACGAGAACGATCGCAGTGAGCACGCCCACAATCGGAATAACAACAAGCGCAAGAATTGCAAGTCTCCCATAGAGAGGATGATGCATGGTCTGTATATTACGCCGTTTTCCCTTCCTGCAAACGCTTCGCGAGTGTGCGAAGGTATGCGGTGCTCACATACATTCTCTTGTAGCTCCCCGTCACAGGATCAAAGACGCGCTTCCTCTGGAGGTTTGGCTTAAACCGTCGCTTCGTGGCACGGAGCGAGTGGCTACGGTTATTGCCCGAGGATGGCTTCTTGCCGGTTTTTTCACAAATTCGAGACATATAAAGCTATGAGCTATAAGCTGTAAGCGGCGAGCATCCTAGCATAGGAACTGGATTTAAGAAGTGATTTTTATGCTTTTTGCCCGCAAATCCCGGATCATAGCTGCTCAAGGACTATCCATGACCTTCCTCACTCCCCCCTTCGTTATCGCAATGCTCACGGCGCTCACGATCCATGAGTGCTCGCATGGGCTTGTCGCATGGTGGCTTGGGGATCCAACTGCGAGGAATGAAGGCCGCCTGACCCTCAACCCACTCGCTCACCTTGATCTTATGGGAACAGTGATGTTTCTGTTCGTGGGATTTGGGTGGGCAAAGCCGGTCCCCGTGGATCCACGCTACAGCGCTCACCCCAAGCGCTTCACCACACTCACCGCACTCGCTGGCCCCTTAAGCAATTTACTCCTCGCAATCACCACAGTCCTCGTTGCAAAGCTCGTGATCTATTTCCATATAGATGCGGGAGTTGCAAATGCATTCTTTGTTGAGCTCTTTGCAGACATGCTCTCACTCAATCTTGGGCTCATGGCATTCAATCTCCTACCGATCGCTCCCCTCGATGGCAGCAAGATCCTCACGATGTTCATCCCCGCTCGTCTGGAGCTTCAGTACGAAGATTTTCTATCGAAAGGTCCAACCATCCTCCTTTTTCTCCTCCTTGGAGAATGGATCCTCAATCTCCCTATCCTTGTTGGGTGGATAACGATCATTGTGCATCCTGTACTCCTTGCCTTGGAAAAGCTCCTGTGAAATGCTCTCTGTATGAGTCGAAAGAGAAGTAGAGAAACCCCGAAGGGTAATCCCTCGGACGAGTTGTCGCCTGAAGATAGAGATGGTCTTCAGAGGGCTGTTGAGAAGTTGGGGGATGATCTGGTCTATCGCCTGTTTGCGACGATTCAGCAAGAACGGGGGCGAGTAAAAAATGTCGTAAAAAAAAAGAAGTTAAAGAAAAGGGAGAAATAGAAATTTTTATGAGGAGCAAAGCCCTGCAAGATACTCCATCACTCTCTTCCCGTACGCCCTCTGCTTTAATCTCTGATCGAGGATGAGAATATCGCCATCCTCTTTCCTATGTTTTGCATAGGTGCGGAGAATGCGGAAGAGCCGATGGAGGAGCCGCGGGACAAAGTAGAGATCAAACTCTTTGCCGCCGTAGCGCTCCGCACGTACCGAGAGGATGGCATTCGAGGGGTGATCGAATGGCATCGTTGCAATCCAGAGGTGATCCACAGACGCAGGGGGGAGCTCGATTCCCTCGTAGGTCCACGGGGTAATGAGCCAAACGGCGCGATCCTCTGCAGCGTTGAACTCTGCCTGCATCCTCCCCTGCCCGCCCGAGAGCCCCTGCCCAATGAGAGTGATTCCCTGCTCCTCCAGACGCTCTGCGTGCTCCACAAAAATTTTCTCGATCTCGCGCTTACTCGAGATCAGACACACCACCTTGCCATCAACGCGCGGGAGGAGGCGATCCAAGGAGAGCTCCGGTTCTGCGTACCGCAGTGGCGCTTGCTCCTCGAACGCATCTGTCGCTTGATCCACTTTTGCCCCCGGAGGAACGATGGAAGCAAAAGAGAGAAGCTCTCCCGGAGGAAGGAGGAGAGTTGTTTGGTACTTTTCGTAGAGGAGCTGATCCAGTGCGCTCGCAATATTCAGTGGAACTGATTGGAGAACCTGGCCCCCATCGCGGAACTGTTCGATGTAGGTGATGCGGTTTGAGAGATTTTTTGGATCGAGAATTTTTTGGAGATCGACGAGGCGTTCCTGTACAAGCTCTGGCAGAGGTGTTGCGTGCAATGCTTCCATTCTCTCCCGTAAACCCTTGGCTTCTTTCGAAGTAAGATCTGCTGCGACGAGGTATCGGATATCCTGGAAGTTCCGCACCCGCTCGAGCCACATCTGATAGGCATCCAGAAAGCTTGTGAGCTCCGGGTTCCCCTCCGCAGCTGCGCGCAGAGGATCTGTGGCACAAGACCATTTGAATGCTTTGGTTGCGGTATCCTCGAGCATAGAGGCATCGCTCATGATGATTGCCTCTCCCTCCTTTGGTGCATGCTCGTGCTCGTGCAAGAGGAGCTCCAGGAGCTGCCTGTGATCCACGATCACATGCCCTGTACCTTTGAACTGTGCGCCATAGGCTTTGCTCTCCTTCGTACAGGCGAGTTTTCCATTCCACACATCGCGCTCGTTTCCGTGGAGAGGGAAATCTGCATGGGCCTTGGGGCTATAGAGGAGGAGCTTGATTGCAAGAGTGAGTTCATCTGCCGTGAATCGTTCCTGTGCGAGGAGTGCCTGCCCTCTCTCTGGATCAAGGAGAAAGGGAGGAGCAAAGATTGGGGTGTAGGGAATTTTCTTTACCTCTTTGAGTGTTGCATCCAGATTTTTTACGGCGAGCCATGTTCTCTCTTTTTTAGGGGCAGGGAGATCTTGTTCTCTATCGTGAATCACTCTCTTTGCCGTGAGTGACCACGAGGATTTCTTCCCACCTTCAAGTTCCGCAAAAAACATGGCGTACCCTTCGGGACCTTTCTCTCCCATATTTTTGAGCTTCAGAATAGTTTCCTTCGGGAGTTCCTGAAACCTCGCTGAGAGTTTTTCAAGCAGCGCAGTCGTTGCAGTGACATCACCCATGGCGCGGTGCTTTGGCTCATGAGGGAGATTGAGGAATGTCGAAAGGTACCCAAGCGAGTAACTCTCCGCCTCTGGATACACGATAGAGGCGAGCATCGCAGAATCAATCCATGGGGAATTCTCCACCGGCACGCTCTCACCCTTCAGCATCTCGATATCGAAGAGAATGTTCTGCCCGATGATTACGGCTCCCTGGAGGAGCTTTTCGATTCTAGGGAGCTCCGATGTGATTGTGGGCTTCCCCTGGAGATCTGGAGCAGTAAGCCGCGTGAGTACCCGGGCCACGGGGGAAATTGTGGTATCGACGGTAAAGAGTGATTCGTACTCTGCCACCTTCTCCCCTTCCTCAAACCGTACAATCGCAAGCTCAATCACCTTATCGCTCCGCGGAATGAGCCCTGTCGTCTCGGTATCGAGGACGACGAAGGGGAACTTGGGGAGAGGCATATGAGGATGGTACACGATTTCCCCCATTTTCCACGAAACCGTATCAATTATTTTCCGTTCAAAATTGCTTCCACTTTTTCCTGTACTGGTTTCACCTCTTCCTCCTTCAGTGTCCGATCACTTGCATAGTAGGTAGAGCGGAATGTGATGTGACGATCAGTACCCTTCTTATACATATCCACCACTTTGATCTCACGAAGAAATTCATGGGAGCCGCGAATCTTCCCAAGGATCGGTTCCACTTCCTTACTTTGCGGGAAGGCAACTGTGGTGTCGTAGATGATGGAGGGGAATGCGGGAATCTCCTCATAAATCTTTTCCTTTGTGGGGATACTGAGGAGAGTATCAAGATCGATGACAACTGCTGCGGCTCTCCCTGGGAGATCGAAGTTCTGTGTAATCGTGGGGTGGATTTCGAAGATTGCACCGATATCTTTGCTCCCCACAAAAATACAGGCCGCGCGTGCGGGATGTTCCATTGGGGATGCACTCTTCATCTTCTTAAAATGCGCAGCATGGTGGAGTGCACCCAAAAATTCTTTTGTTGCGCTCTTTGCTACGAGAAATGGTTCATTCTGCGTCTCCCCTTTCCTCGCCCCGGCGACGAGGAGGGCAAGATGCTTCTTCTCGCTTTTTAAAGAGAAGACGTGTCCGATCTCAAAAACAGAGAGGAGATCCTCTCCGTGCAGCATGTTCTCCTCTGCAAAGGAGAGGAGGCTCGGGAGGAGGGTTGGTCTCATGTACTTCATATCGTCCCCCAGTGGATTCTCGATCTCTCGAAGGGAATTTCCTGTGGAAGAAAAACCTGCGCGCTCGAGGAGTTCTCTGCCGATGAACGCGAGTCGCACGAGCTCAAAGAATCCCGCCTCTTTAAGAATATCCCGCAGGATATTCTCCTCTCGATTTCGCTCGGGTGGCCGTATAGAAGCTTCTGGCAATTCCTCTTCGAAACTTTTGAACCCCGCAACGCGCGCAATCTCCTCCATGAGATCAACCTCTCCCTTGAGATCACCAATACGGTGAAGTGGTGGAGTAACGGTGAGCGCAGTTTTTGTACCGCCTACTTTGCAGCCAAGATCTATGAGAATTTTTGTGGCTTCTTTTGAAGAAATCTCCCGCCCGAGAACGCTCGATGCCCGTGCCAAAGAGAGTTTGATTCCTTTGAGTGTGCCGTTCTCCCCTTTCGATTCCAACTTCGAAGCAATTTTTGCACCGGGGATGAGCTCGAGCATGAGCTCGACTGCGCGGTAGAACCCCTGTTCCGCAGTCACGGGTGGCACTCCTTTTTCGTACACAGTTGCAGCATCAGTCCTATGACCGGTTGCAATAACCGTGCGGCGGATAGCGAGTGGATCGAGAGTGGCGCTATGGAGGTAGATGCGCTTTGTTCCTTCCTTCGTAGAGCTCCGTAAGCCCCCCATGATGCCAAGCAGATCGAAGATACCCTCATCATCACTCAGAATGAGTCCACCGTCGGGCAATTCACGTTCCTTATGATCGAGAGTCACAATCTTCTCCCCTTTCTTCGATACCCTCATGTGCACGGTACCCCTGATGTCATCGGCATCGAAGCTGTGGAGCGGCACACCGACTTCTGAGGCGACGTAGTTTGTAATATCGATCGGGAGAGAGAGTGGCCTCCAACCGACTGCTTGCAAGCGCTTCTTCATCCATTCCGGGGTTTCGCCGATGCTCTCAATTTCGATGAGTGCGGAGAGGTAGCGGGGCATCAGCTTTGGGGCATCTACCACGAACTTGAATGGTTTACCCTGAGCGAAGTCGAAGGGTGGCGACTCCTTCCCAAACTTTGGTGGCTTCACCTCTGGCTTTTTCTTCCACTTTCCAAGGCCAATTGCCACACACTCTCTCGCAAAGCCGATATGGGAGAAGAGATCTGCGCGATTCGTGATCGCATGGTTATCGATGTGGAAAACCGTATCCGTGAGCCCGAGATGCTCTCGTGCGCCCTCTTTTGGGAGAGCGCCATCACCAAGATCCACAATTGGTCGCTCCCCCTCACTTTCTTTTGGTGGGTAGAGCTCGGAGAGTCCAACTTCCACGACAGCGCAAATCATGCCTTCGCTCTCCTCCCCACGAATGGATGCTTTTTTGAGCTCCTTGAGTTCTCCACCTCCTGCAGGAATCACTGCCCCCACATGTGCAAGCACGGTGAGCATGCCTTCACGAAGGTTTGTTCCTCCACAGACGATCTTCTTTGTCCCACGATCGGTGACGACTTCACAGACTGAAAGACGATCCGCGCCGGGATGCTTTCGAAGATTCTGAACTTTTCCGATTGAGCAGTGTTTGAGGAGAGCCCCCTGTTCCTCCACTTCCTCAACCTCTGCTACAGAAAGAGTGAGCGCCTCCGCTATCTTTTGCGGATCTTTCTCTGTAAAAGAGACGAAATCGGAGAGCCAATTCAGGGAGAGTTTCATACGAAGGAGAGTGTAACGCATGGAGAGGAATTAGGGCAGTTAGGACTGTAGGGCTTTAGGGCAATTGATTCTAAGAATCCTAAAGCCCGAATCGCCCTACAGCCCTCATCCTTTCCTTCTCATATTTTCTCCTGCTACACTTTGCTCGATGGCACCTCTCGTCGGTCTCCTCCTTGTGGTCTCCGGTACCGTTCTCGCGGTCCCACCGATTTACCAGGTCTTGAGTTACATCATGTACAATCAGTATCCCGTGGTACCGATGGCTCTTGGTATTTGCTGCATCGTGATTGGGCTCGTATTCCTCATCTACAGACCAAGAAAGGAGAAGAGAGGAATAATCAACATATAATGATTTTGCTGGAGAGGCTTAGTGTACTATTCAATTGAATAGTTGAGTACTTATTCCTGCACTTCCTCGATCTCCACTATCTCCTCCTTTGCTTCTTTTTTAGGATGTGATTTTTTCACTTTGATCGCTTCGATATCCTCTTTGAGTTTCGTAAACCAGCCTTCGCTCTGCGAGCTACGGCTGGCAGGCCAGTTCTCACCGAGATCTTTTTGAGGAATCCGGAGTGTTTGCCCACTCACTCTCCACTTCGCATTCTTCGCAAGCATCGGGATGATGTGCTCCGCCTTCACGCGGGCAGCAAGCGTGAGCACGATATCGCTCGAGGCACCCTTCACCTCCGATTTCATACGGACAACTCCAGCTCTGCGGCAAGCCATTTTGAGGCGCAACACCTGGAAGAGATTCTTCACTTGGTCAGGCATCTCTCCAAATTCTTCCAGAAGATCGTTCTCAAACTCTGCGAGGATAGATTCATCTTCGGATCCTGCAAGCTTCTGGTAAATATTGATCTTCTCTTCGGCATCCGGAATGTAGTACCCAGGGATGAAGGCTTCTATGGGAAGGTTAATTTCTACAGTTTCCTCTATTGCTTCGTCTGCCTTCGCTCCGCTCTGCATTTCTGCCACCGTTTGTTTAAGCAGCCGTAAGAAGTGGCTCATGCCCACAGTTTTCATGTGGCCGGATTGCTCACCACCTAAGATCTCACCAGCGCCACGGATTTCGAGATCACGCATCGCAATCTGGAATCCAGATCCAAGCTCCGAGGCCTCCACAATTGCACGGAGGCGCTTCTTGGCATCGTCTTGGAGTTTCTGCGTGTGGTAGAGGAAGTATGCATACGCCTGCATCTTGCCGCGACCAACGCGGCCACGGAGTTGATAGAGCTGCGAGAGGCCAAAGTGCTCTGCTTCGTTTACGATGAGGGTATTTGCCCGCGGAAGGTCGATACCGTTTTCGATGATGGTGGAGGAAACAAGCACATCGTACTTCCCCTCCTTGAACGCGATAATGCGCTCCTCGAGGGTCTCTGGCTTAAGTTGCCCGTGTGCCACGATGAACGTGACCTCGGGCATCAAATTCCGGAGTTTCCCCGCAAAGGCATCGATGGTTTCCACACGGTTATGGAGCACGTATACCTGCCCTGCGCGCTTCTTCTCGGCAAGAATCGCCTGCCTCACGAGTGCATCACTGAATTTCCGCACTTCCGTGATGATGGGGAGGCGTCCGGGGGGAGGGGTAGTGATTGTGGTGATATCGCGGAATTTGTGGAGTGAGAGGTTGAGTGTGCGGGGAATCGGCGTTGCTGTGAGTGTGAGGATGTCCACATTCGCGCGCATCTCCTTGAGTCTCTCCTTCTGCTTTACCCCGAAGCGCTGCTCCTCATCAATGAGCACGAGTCCTAAGTTAAAGAACTGCACATCCTCCTGTAAAAGTCGGTGCGTTCCAATGACGACATCTAAATCTCCTTTTCTAAGCTTCTCCAAAATAACTGCTTGCTCTGCCTTTGAACGGAATCGTGAAAGCATGTCCATACGGACATTCGAAAATCCTGCATCGGTGAGTCGCTTTTTAAACGTGTGATAGTGCTGATCTGCGAGGATCGTGATCGGGGCAATGAAGGCAACCTGCTTCCCTGCCTGCACTGCCTTAAATGCGGCGCGCATAGCGACCTCCGTTTTCCCAAACCCCACATCTCCACAGATGAGGCGATCCATGGGGTGACCATCTTCCATATCGTTCTTAATATCCTGAATTGCTTTGATCTGGCCCGGGGTTTCGGTATAGGGGAATGCTTCCTCGAACTTCTTCTGCGCTGGTGTGTCCCCAGGGAACGCAAATCCTTTTGCTCTGGCGCGCTTCGCGTAGAGATCAAGGAGTTCCTTCGCAATCTTCTTTGTCTCTGACTTAATTTTCTCCATGGTCCGCTTCCAATCGAGTGAGCCGAGTTTACTCAAGGTCGGCTCCTCGCCCTCTTCGTGGACAAACTTACTCAACTTATCCGCCTGATCGATTGGAATATAGAGACGATCATTCCCAGCGTAGTGAATCTCCAAATACTCACGGGTGATATCGTCCACGGTCTTCTGCACAATCTGCACAAATTTGCCGATGCCGTGATCCATATGCACCACATAATCCCCGGGTTGCAGCGAGGTGATGAAGTCGAGTGAGAGTTTCTGGACACTTCGCTCCTTGAGCTCTCGCTTGAGTGTAAAGACTTCACGATCGGTGAGCATCGCGATCTTGAGATCGGGATTCTGGAGGGAGTGTGGGAGGACTTCCTCTGCTACCGCATCGAACACGGTGAGTGTGCCATCACGCATCTCCTCTTCTGTGGTATGGGAAATACTTTCCTCACCGAGGATTGTCGTAAGCTCCTTCGCGCGCTTTGTGACGATGAGGAGCTTCCATTCCTGAGTCAGTTTGTCGCGGATATCATTGAGGAAATCAGACAGGGTGTAGAATTTGAGGACGGAAAGGTACCGGAGGTGCACATGTCCCTCCTCGGCTTGCGGGAATGTGGTGAACCGAAGGGTTTGAATACCTTTTGAAATTTCCTCATCCTGTTCATCCAAGACAAGGAAGTGATCTTCGGTGAGCTGCTCACGGAGGAGACTATCTTTGCCCCAGAGGGCGGGGTACACATCAATTCCACCTTCAATTTCTTCGATATCAGAGATATCGGTGGGATTCACTCGTTTAATTTTCTCGATTTTGTCGAATTCGAATTGGACCTTGTAAGGGTGTTCGGATTGCACGGGGAAGATATCGAGGACATCGCCGATTTTCCGGTACTCACGAGGTTTGAGGTAGAGATCCTGCCCATGGGTATAGCCGCGCTCCATCAAATTTTCAAAGAGTGCGGTGCTATCGATACTCTCACCAATAGTAAGAGTGATTTTTTTCTCATCCATCTCTCCGAGATCCGGCATTGGGCGCTTCCATTCATTCTCTGTGACGAGGAGTACTTCCGCATACTCTGAGGTGAAGAATGAGAGAAATGGCGGGAGGCTTTCGGGCGCAAATTCTTCTCCTTTGCTTTCTGTAGAGTTTTTCCTCGCTTCTGGAGTGGGGTTGAGACTCGTCGTTGCGACTTCGAAGAAATGAAGCCACTTGCGCATCCCTTCGCGGTGCGCTTCATCTGCAACGACGAGGACAATCTTCTTTGGGTCCTGATCAAAGAACTGCGCGAGGAGGAGTGCCTTGGCGGTTTCGTTTGAGGCACCAGAAATCGTCAGCGATTCGCGCGCCTTAAGAAGTGTCAGCAGTTCTTGGTGCGTCTCCGCACCGAGGAGGAGAGCGGGTTTCATTCCGGGTGAAAATGTTTTTACGTGCGCTAGGTCTCGTCTGTGAGACGAAGCGGCATGATGAGATGAAGAAAGTTCGGGAGATCTGGGACGCGGAAGAGTGCGGGGTGCATCTTATCTGTGAGCTGCATTTCCACCTCTTCCCCCGAAACGTGCGAGAGGAAGTCTAGGAGATAGGAGGAGGAAAGCGCAATCTTATTCTTCTCTCCTTGCACCCCAGCCGCAATCCTCGATTCATCCTGCCCAATCTGCGTCATCTGTGTCTGAAAGAGCACATCTTTAGCAGAGACGGTGATGGTGAGGTTATTGTTACTCTCCTTTGCAAAGTAGTGCATACGTCGGGTATCCGTGAGGAACTCTTCCAGGGGAAGCATTGCCCTTGTCTTGTGCCCCGAAGGGAGAATCTGTTGGTAATCGGGGAATGTTCCATCGATGAGGCGAGAGAGGATTGTGGTCCGACCGATTACCACTTCGATCTGTTGAGGACTGAGGGTGATCGTAATCGGGTGATCCTCCGATTTTTCTTCCTTCTTCTTTTTTTCCTTCTCCGAAGATTCCTTGCCATCCTTCTCGCGGCTCAAACTTCCGAGAATGGACATCACTTCCACCAAGACCTTCGCGGGAACAATGCACTCCACTTCTCCCTGGAGATTGAGAACAGGGATCCTGTACTCCGAGAGCCTGTAGCTATCTGTTGCAACCATAGTGAGCTTGCCTTTCGATGCCTTGCAGTACACACCTGAGAGAACCGGCCTTGTGGTTGTCCGCGCAGAGGCAAAACTCACATGGTGAATGGCTTGTAAGAGTTCTGATGCGGAAACAGAGAGTTGTACTTCTTTTTGGATGGGAGAAATTGTGGGGTACTCGGTTGCCGCCTCTCCTGCAATGACCGTCTTTGATTTTTTTGATTGGCATTTGAGGTGAGAATCCTCGCTTGATTCAAAAACAACATCATCACTTGTAGAATATTGTGTGAAGTTTTGAATCGCTTTTGCAGGGATAGTGATTGACCCTTCATTCTCCACTTCTGCATCGAGGTGGGAAATGATGGAAAATTCTAAATTTGTTGCGCTTAATGTACAGCGCTTTCCTTCCACTTGAATTAAAATATTATTGAGAATTGGCATCGCCTGCTGTGTTGAAATTGCGCGACTCACCACAGCCACTGTATGGAGAATTTCCTTTGTTTTGCACAAGAACTTCATACGAGATGTAGTATGAATGAAAGAATAGATTTATTGAAATATATTATATTCGTCATCATAGAGAGGGGTTGAAGAAAAGAACCAATCCTATCGTAATCTATGCATGTATTGTGGAATAGGGCGATTTATTATGATTATTTGGCGTTCGGAAGCCATTTCTATGGTACACGGGGTAAAAGTTTTTCTTGAAAGAATGTGGAAAAAGTTCGTATAGCATCCGCCTCGCTCAGCAGTCCTCCGGGGGCCACTTTCCATCGCTCGCTCTCCCCCTCCTCCCCTTCACCCGTTGAAATCTCTCCCCGGTACGGGAGAACCCACTCTCTCTTTTCGACAATCCCCTCATATTCTTTGCGGGTCTCTCTCACTCTCCCTATAGTGCGGAGTGTGACCGCTCTCCCTTATTCATTCACAGTCTTTGACGTAGAAACAACGGGCTTGAGTGCAAAATCCGGCGATCGCATTGTGGAAATCGCGGGAGTCCGAATCGAAGGGGGAGAAATGAAAGAGGATGTGGCATTTATGTCGCTCGTAAACCCCGAGAGAGAAATTTCGTGGGAAGCGGGCAGCGTCAATCGTATCTCCAATAGCGAGGTGAAATCTGCACCAAAGATCGATCAGGTACTCCCAAAATTCCTCACCTTTGCAGAAGGGTCATTTCTCATCGCGCACAATGCTGAGTTTGATCTTGGTTTCCTCGAAAGTGAAAAGGAGATGTGCTGGGGATACATCGATATCCCAGAGTGCTTCTGCACCATGCAGTTCTCCCGCAGTGTGTTTCCCGCGGAATTTCGCCACAATTTGGATATCGTTGCAGCTCGACTTGGATTGAAGGAAACAGGAGTTCGGCATCGGGCGCTGCCTGATGTCCTCCTCACAGGGAAAGTGTTCTTAGAACTCCTCAAGAGAAGTAACACAAAGTCTCTGGAAGAATTGAGGCAGAAAGCGAGTGTGCGGGTTGCGGCATAACGTATCATACGAGGGATGGCGATTCAGAATATTCTCATAGGGAAAGATCAGAAAGTTCTTCGCACGAAGACGAAGAAGGTAACGTCCTTCACAAAGGATCTTCAGAAGCTGATCGAAGATCTTCTCGATACAGTGCATGCAGCAGAGGGCGCAGGGCTCGCAGCTCCCCAAATCGGCATCTCGCAGCGAGTGACTATTGCCCGAATTGGTGAGGAGTTTGTGCCGCTCGTAAACCCCGAGATTCTTTGGAAATCAGATCAGGTGATCGTAGGGGAGGAGGGATGCCTCTCCCTTCCCGATATCTGGCTCCAAATCCCCCGCGCCAAGGAAATTGTTCTTCGGTTCTCTGATGAAAAAGGAGAAGAGCACGAGCGAAAGCTCGAGGGGTTCGATGCCAGGGTCGTGCAGCATGAGGTGGATCATCTGGATGGTATCCTTATTGTTGATTATCAATCGAAAAAGAATGAGTGAACTCGAAGTCATCATCGGCTTAGAAGTCCACGCGCAAATGAATACGAAAACCAAGCTCTTCTGTGCCTGCGATAACGATGCGTTTGGTAAACCCCCCAATAGCACTGTGTGCCCAATCTGCATGGGGCACCCAGGCACACTCCCTGTTCCAAATGCTGAAGCAATAAAAAAGGCAATGAAGGCCGCTGCAGCGCTCAAGTGTTCTCTCCTCAAGGAGAATCACCTCGATCGTAAAAACTACTTCTACCCTGATCTCCCGATGGGGTACCAGATCTCGCAGTACGATTTTCCGCTCGCGAAAAAGGGATCACTCTCCTATGGCGAGGGAAAAGTGTGCGGCATTACGAGGCTCCACATCGAGAATGATGCCGGAAAGTTGATGCATGCGGGGGGGCGCTCGTACTGTGATTTTAACCGTGCAGGCACGCCACTCATGGAAATTGTGACAGAGCCGGATCTCCGAAATAGCGAGGAGGCAATGACCTTTGCAAAAGAGCTCCAAAAAATTCTCATTGCTGTGGATGCCTCGGAAGCTGATATGTATAAGGGGATGATGCGGTTTGATGCATCGATTTCGCTTCGACCAAAGGGAGAGAAGAAGTTGTATCCTCGGAGTGAAATCAAAAACCTCAACTCCTTTAAAGCACTTGGACGTGCACTCCTCTTCGAGGAGGCAAGACTTAGGGCTCTCTGGGAGAAGAATGATCCACCTACAAGCGAAGTCACGGTGCACTGGGATGATGAAAAAGGAGAAGGGCGAATTATGCGGCAGAAGGAATCCGCTGCGGATTACCGCTACTTCCCGGAGCCTGATATTCCCCCACTCTCCTTTGATGCGAAGGTGATAGCAGAAGCAGCAAAATCCTTTGGAGAGCTTCCAGAAGCAAAAAAAGAGCGATACCAGAAGGAAGGTCTCCTGGAGGATCAAGCAACACTCCTCGCGGGTGATCCTAAGCTCTCCCAGTACTTCGATGCAGTCGCATCTTCAATCAATGATCCAAAGCGTGCGGCGTCTATTGTCCTCTCCCAACTCCTTGGCTTTTTGAAAGCTGCAGAAAAATCTTTTGCAGAGGGTCCGAAAGCAGAGGAAGTCATTGCGCTCCTTCGCGATATCGATTCTCAGAAAATTACTTCCAATGCGGGGAAAACTGTTTTAGAGAAAATGGTAGAGAGCGGAAAAGAAGCTGCGACAATTATTAAGGAGGAAGGTCTCGGGCAAATTGCAGACACTTCCACGCTCGAAAAAATTGTGAAGAAGGCGATCGAAGAAAACCCAAAAGCAGTGGAAGATATACGGAACGGAAAGGAGAAAGCAAAAGCCGCAATTGTGGGTTTTGTGATGAAAGAAACGAAGGGGCAGGCGAACCCGGCTCTTATTCATGAAATCATTCAAAAGGTGCTTTTCTCTTGAGTTTTT
>DATDWC010000068.1:0-10054 GCA_035289805.1 Candidatus Peribacterales bacterium
AGGCGGTGGTGGTAGCCGCAGGCTCAATGTTCAGGTGACTGTGGATAACGAGGTGCAGAATCAGACTGGGAACTTCGTAGAAGCAGATACACCCGAGAGTGCAGTTCCAGTCTCAGGCACCCGTGCAAACTTCCGCCTGACACTCCGGAACCGAAACGCTACCTACGATGTGCAGGATATCCTCGTGCGTAACGTCATTGATACGCCACCGGGAGTTACCGCAACAGTGATCAATGTGGATGGAGCAGTGTACACAACGAATTCCCCCGGGACATTCCATGTGGATTCCGTTCCGAGTGGGGGAAGGACTGAAGTGCTCTACACCGTAGAGTTCAACCGTGCGCTCGATGGACTCGCGAATAGTAATGCAATCCTGGATGACTTCTCCGTAGACTTTGGAGTGCGGAATCGCCAAGTGACCTATGTGAAATCCGGTATCGGAGTTTCGGATCCTGCATACGTTGGCAGGAGCACCGGTCCGCAACCAGAGCGCAAAGGCATTGTGCTTGATAAGAGTGCAAACGTGAGCGAAGTAGCGCCGGGTGGCAACATCATTTACACGATCACGATCTCGAACGCGAGTACGGAAGCTCTGATGAACCTCACGGTCACGGATCGCTTCGATCCCGCTCTCATCACGATCACGAATGCAAACCAGGGCAATCTGCAGGGAGGTGCGATCACCTGGACTATTCCAGAGCTCAAATCCGGGGAACGTTGGGTTGTGCGCTACTCAGGTCAGGCCAAAGCCACACTTGCCCACGGCACTGTGATTGCAAATACCGCAGTGGTGGATGGCACGCAGATTGCGAGCATCAACGAACGCCTGCGGAGCGACAGCGTGCGTGTGAACGTGGTGAAGGAACTGCCGCAGACTGGAGCGGAATGGGATGATTGGAAAGAGCTCCAGAACGGACCTTCGATCACTCCGATGAATACTGAGAGCAGTGCCGTTGGAACATTCTTCGCAACAAGCCTTCTCACTGCAGCACTGTTCCTCCGTCGCAAGTTCTTCCTCCTTGGCTCTGGCATGGCCACGACCTCGGAGCTCCTCAGATCACTCAGCTCCTTCTAGACCTGTTTTCCATCGCCATGAAAAGAGAGTTTGCGAAAGCTCTCTTTTTTTGTCATTTGTTTTCCAATTTGTGAGCTGCGATTGCTTTTAGATTTCGTCTTGAGAGGACTTTGCCATTTCCCCAAAATGTATTTCCATAGTTTCTATAGTCGCTTTCCCTATACACGATTCTTGACGATCGATCGCCGCTCCACGTACGTTCGATCCCTTTGTGTTGCTCAAGCTCCATCCATCGGTTCGGTCTGATGTTTTTTGGAGGGGTGTTCCTTCTGTCTGGAAGTTTCTTCATTCTCCCCTCGGATACGTTTGCAGTTTCTCTCTGCGAAGAGTCAATCCGGACGTTCGCCGGAGGCCCCGGGAGAAGACCCGGAGCTACGGTGATCCCCGTATTCATTCGGCAGAGCGTGATGAACGAAGAAGGGGAATTTGTGTATGCCATTTCCGAGATGCAGCTTGCGGATGTCGATGGTGATTCGATCGATTTCCTCGTCCAAGCGAAAAATGATTCTGCGTTCGATGTCGGCTTCATCGAACTCCAGCATGCGTATCGGTCCATACGGGAAGGCCCAAAACTTGCTTCGATCGGAAATGTGGTTGGTGGCAGGTACGATGCGTTGAATCATCAATTTGTTATTGATCGCATCCCGGCACGAAGTACGGTCGATCTCACCTACACGCTCTACCTCGATCGCCCGGTGGATTCTTCGCTCATGCAGAGTGCTGTGCGCTTGAGTGACTTCATGGTGCTTGATCCGGGGAGCTTTTTCCCACAGCGCCTTTCCACTACCTCCGTGAGTCGTCACCGATCCACCGTGGAAAAAATGGGTATCGGAGGCAGGGAAGTCTCGTGCTTTACCGGTGAGGACGCTGATCGCTTTGCAATCCCAGGGCAGCAGGCTACCGCGGTCATCGCGAGGACAGCTGTTCTCCCCGTCTCCCGCGCTTCTACCTCTCTCCCTGAGGTCGCGCTCACCCCAGAGCAGATTCGAGGAAATCTCCAGATTTCTCTCCGTTCAAATCCAGCTTCTCCAAGAGCTAATCAGACTGTACGTTTTGCAATCACTGTGAAGAACAATACTCGGGGCACTCTCCACGAAATTCTGGTCGATAGCAGATTCGATACCGGGAGGCTCCAAGTCACCGATGCTGGCGGTGGGAATGCCACAAGCTCTGGAATTCAATGGATGATTAGTGAACTCTCGCCCGGGGAGGAATGGAATTCGTCGTATGATGTGCGTGTGGATAATGCGCTCCGAACAGGAGATCGTATTCCAACTACCGTATCCCTCTTCTCCGCGGAGCTTTTGGATGTACCAACCACACAACTCTCGAAGAGCTCTGAGCTCGTGATCGGAGGACAGGTCAGCTCCGTGACTCTTGCTCGCACGATCGAAACGCCAACGAGTGTCGTGTTTCCACAGACTGGTATTGAGATGATGGATAGTATTATCCTTCTCCTCAACGTGCTCATGGGGACGATTGGTGCCTTTGCTCTCTATGGATTTTCGGTGTGGATTCTCTGGAGGAGAATTTAAGACACGAAGAAAAAGCGCGGATTCTGACCTTCATTCATTATTCTTTTAGCGCTCCCGCTCACTCAGTTCATCCATCGGTTTCTGCAGGTGCGAAAGAATTGCAGTAGGGAAAATCGGCTTATTGAGCGGAGCTACAATGGGATCCAGTGTGAGTGGGTAGTTTTCGCGTTGATCCTGTTGATCGTAGGGAGGAAGCGAAAAATGAATCTCTGCTTTTCCTGTGTCTGCCTTTACACCAACAGTGACGCTACAAATCCGATGAAATTTTTGTTCAAAAGCCTCTATGAGGGCATCGATAGCTTCCCGATTGCGCTCAGCGCTCTCTGTGAATGTTACGGAATTGAGTGTTTCGAACATAGGTCTATAATACCATAAATCACATCAGAAAGCCATGCTTTGCCTTCTCCTATAGAACAAAAATAAGTGTTCGTAGCTTGACTACACGATTTAGCACTCTATACTTTCGACTGCTAGCAGTCTGACTTAGACTCATTCATTCTGTTTCGATCTTCCCCTTTCTTTTTTTATGGCTCCTCTCCCAAAGCTCTCGCTCGCAATCGAACCCCTCGGTGATCATGTGGCCGTTATTCCGGATAGTATGGAACAGGTCACGGCTTCCGGTATTGTGCTTCCGGATACCGCAAAGGGAGAAAAGTCGACAATTGGTACGGTGATTGCGGTGGGGAAGGGAGGCATTGGGAAAGATGCGGTTGATCCCTCCAAGTTCCTCAAGGTGGGGGATCGTGTGATTTTTGGAAAGTACTCGGGCGAAGATATCGAACTCAAAGATGAAAAAGGGAAGGATGTGGAAGTGAAGCTCCTGGAACTTAGTTCCGTTCGTGCCTTGGTTCGCTAGTTCATTTCTAAGCCCCAGCCCCAGCCCCAGCCCAAACCCTAACCCTATTCCTCACTTAACCCCAACCCACTATGTCCGCCAAGCAACTCCTCTTTAGTAACGATGCCCGCAAAAAAATTCTTTCCGGCGTACAGAAGCTCTACGACGCTGTGCGCGTTACGATGGGGCCAAGTGGACGCAATGTCCTGATCGAAAAAACTTACGGCGCTCCAACTGTGACAAAGGACGGAGTCTCGGTCGCAAAGGAGATCGAGCTTGAGGATAAGTTCGAGAACATGGGTGCTCAACTCGTGAAGGAAGCAGCTACAAAGACGAACGATGCCGCAGGAGATGGGACAACTACGGCAACGGTCCTCGCGTACGCAATTATGGCGCAGGGCCTCAAGCACCTCTCCTCTGGATCCAATGCGATTTCGATCAAGCGTGGAATCGATAAAGCGGTGCATGCGGTCACAGACGAATTCGAAAAGATGAAGAAGGACATTAGTAAGAAGGATGAGTACAAGGCCGTTGCCACAATCAGTGCGCAGGATGAGGAAGTAGGAGAAGTGATTGCGGAGGTTATCGAGCAGGCGGGGAAGGATGGTGTGATCACAGTGGAATCCGGGCAGACACTCGGAATCGAAAAGGAGTACGTCGAAGGCATGCAGTTTGATAACGGTTACATCTCACCGTACTTCGTCACGGATCCAGGGCGCATGGAGGCCGTGTTCGAGAATGCTCATATCCTCATCACCGATAAGAAGATCGGCTCGATCCAGGAGATTCTCCCAGTGCTTGAGCAGCTCGCGCAGAAGGGGAAGAAGGAGATCGTGATCATTTGCGAAAGCCTTGAGGGCGAAGCTCTTGCAACGCTCGTTGTGAATAAGCTTCGTGGCACATTCAGTGCACTTGCAGTCAAAGCTCCTGCCTTCGGCGATCGGAGGAAGGAGATCCTAAGGGATATCGCAGCGCTCACAGGTGGGCGCGTGATCAGTGAGGAAGTGGGACTCAAGCTGGAGAACGCAACACTCGAGGATCTTGGAACCGCGCGCAAAGTAGTTGCCACAAAGGATGATACGATCATTGTGGATGGAGGAGGGGATAGGGCGAATGTGGAGGCACGAATCAAGGAGATCAAAGTACAGCTCGAAAACAGTTCAAGCGACTTTGATAAGGAGAAGCTCCAGGAACGCCTCGCAAAGCTCTCTGGTGGAGTTGCCGTCATCAAAGTTGGTGCCGCAACGGAGGTAGAGCAGAAGGAGAAGCAGCACCGCGTGGAGGATGCACTCTCCGCTACCCGCGCAGCTGCGGAGGAGGGGATTCTCCCCGGTGGCGGTGTCGCGTTCGTCCGTGCCATGCCCGTACTCGAGAAGTTGAAGGGTGCAAACGAGGATGAAGACCTCGGAATCGAAATCGTGCTCGAGGCACTCTCTGCTCCACTCATGAATATTGCCTCCAATGCCGGTGAATCCGGTGAAGTGGTGTTCGAGAAGGTGAAAGCAGCGAATGGGAACGAGGGATTCAACGCCGCAACGCACAAGTACGAGGATCTCGTAAAGGCGATGGTTATCGATCCAAAGAAGGTAACACGCTCAGCGCTCGAGAACGCAGCCTCCGTTGCCTCCATGTTCCTCACGCTCGAATGCGCCGTCTGCGAAATTCCAAAGAAGGAAGAACATGCGCATGCGATGCCGGGTGGGGGAGGGATGGGGGGAATGGATTTCTAAGAACTGCTCTTCTTTTTTAGCATTATACTATTCAATTGAATAGTATAATGCTTTATTGAACTCATTTTTTGATCAAGACACAGTTTGAAAAATGGAAAACACGCATAATTAGGCATATTGGAGCTGGAATTCATATACTTTACTTCATATAACGAAAGAGTATATTATTCATCAAATGGGTAGACTTGACAATGGTAGGAATGGCGATGGAGTTACAGCGGAACAAGAGCAGAAAATTGTTCATCATCTGTACCCCCGCAGTGCAGCTCTCCAGAATGTTAACCGAGAGAGGTTTGCAGAGGCCGTTCAATGGGGGAGAGCAGTCTTATTTGATCCGAAAGGCGGAGGAATGGCTGATGTTATCAAACTTTTTGATACAGAATTTCTAGAGCTCTCTCAAGACGCAAGAGATGACATTGTTGATCATCTCCAGGAGGTACAAAATGAAAGAGGGGCAATGGCGAGGTGGAAAACATTGTACGATGCCTCTTGTAACAATAGGAAGAAAGCGAACAGTTTGCTAACATCACCTGTGTGCGAGCCACTATCTATTCAACAGCCGACAATAGCCCGATCAAGCTCGATGAGCTCGAGGGAATCACCGTTATCGCAAGCGTGCCAGCCGCCTTTTCAGGAACCTGTACTTCAGCGTGTGTCCCGGCGATTGTCGATAATGTGGAGAGGATCAAGGCAGCCGGAGCCGATCGAATTATCATCGTCTCCACAGATCAGCCATTCGCCATTAACGAGTGGAAGCGAATTGCAAGGTGGCATAATTCTGAAATTGAATTTGCCTCGGATTTCGGAAAGTTCGAGCTGCGAGGCATCATCGGCAAGTTGAGTAGCGAAAAGGGGAAAGAGAATCTTCCGCCTGTTCTTGGGGAACTTTTACGACGATCCTATTCGGTTTTGAAAGACGGAAAGAAGGTGTGGCAGTTCATTGAGCCAGATACCACCAAGTTCACCCTCGATGTGGAGGAGCTGATGAGCGGAGTGGAAGAGGCAAAGGGGTAAATCTTCGCATATACTCTCCTCATGCGCGGAAAATTCATCGTCTTCGAAGGTCCCGATGGCTCTGGTACCACGTTCCATAGCGAGAAGCTGGCTGAGCGTCTGCGGAAGGAGGGGGGGAATGTGATCCTCACACGAGAGCCGACCGAGGGGGAAATAGGGAGGAAGGTTCGTCGTGTTCTTACGGAAGGAATGTACTCGGATCCTTCTGATCTCCAGAAGATGTTCTGCGATGATCGTGCGGAGCACGTGGAGCGCGTGATTCGACCTGCGATCGAAGCTGGGAAGATTGTGATCTCGGATCGCTACATTCCCTCAACACTCATCTATGGAGAAATGACCCATGTCCCCAAGCTCTCGCTTCAGCGTTGGAACGAGGGATTTCCAAAGCCTGATCTCACGCTCATTCTCCTCCCGCCATTCGAAGTAAGTCTTAAGCGCTTGCAGCGAAGAGCATCCAGCGATCCCTTCGAGAAGGAACAATTTCAAAAGTATGTCTATGAGGGATACAAAAAGTATGCAAAGGATCACCCCGATGCGGTGGTGATTGATACCTCGGGGAGTAAGGAGGAGGTGGGGGAGGGGATTTGGAGAAAGGTTCAGGACGTGATGTAGGAGGGCCCATGTTATGATTGCTCCATGTCCGCACTCCTCCTTGATGGCCGCAAAGCTTCTCAGGCTCTCCTCGAGATGCTCAAGCCAAAGATCAAGGAGCTCGATCCAAAGCTTGTGGTAGTGCAGATTGGAGATGATCCCGCGAGTGCGAGTTACATCAAACAGAAATTCAAAAGTTGCGAAGCAGTAGGCATGCGGAGCGAGCATAAACATCTTCCCGAGAAGACCTTGCTTAAAGAGCTCATGGCACTCATCGAGGAACTCAATGCCGATTCCGATGTGACGGGGTTCATCGTCCAGCTCCCGCTCCCGAAGCATCTCCAATCCCATGTCCCCGAAATTATCCGTGCGATTGATCCTAAAAAAGATGTGGATGGATTTGGTGCCTATAACTTAGGGAAGATGTTCCTCTCGACTGAGTTTGAACACCTTCCACCAGCGACCCCAAGTGGCATTATTGCGCTCCTGGAGCACTATGAGATTCAGATTGCAGGAGAGAATGCAGTGATCGTTGGACGATCGAATATTGTGGGCAAGCCGATTGCAATGATGCTTTTGAATCGTGATGCAACAGTCACTATTTGTCATAGTAAGACGAAGGACTTAGCGCGAGTGACAAAGGAAGCGGATATCCTGATTGCAGCAGTGGGGAAGGCAGGAATGATCACAGCGGATATGGTGAAGGAAGGGGCTACAGTTATTGATGTAGGAATGAATCAAACAGAAAAAGGGCTTGTGGGGGATGTGGATTTTGAAGGGGTGAGTAAGAAGACCTCTGCAATTACTCCGGTGCCAGGTGGAGTTGGTCCGATGACGGTTGCGAGCTTGATCCGGAATTGCGTGAGGGCTGCGGAGCGTCAGAAGGAGTAGTTTCTTTATCCCTGTCAAAGATCACTCAGTACTTTCTTGCGTTTCCAAAAAAGATCTTTAGAATCCATCTGTGGGAATTACCTCTCCCCATTCTTTTCGGCCTCTCGGATTCTCCGGGTGGTCATGCTTAAGGATGAGCTTTTCCTGATCCATGTGCGGCATTCTTGCAGCCTCCGGCTACAATAACGTGATCCAGGATCTCTACGAGGGGCTGATTATCCTCCAACACAGAGGGCAGGATGCGGCGGGGATTATGACCTACGACAACCAATTCCACTTAAAGAAATCGAATGGAATGGTGCGGGACGTTTTCCATGCCAAATCACTCGCGCGGCTCAATGGTCCCATGGGTATTGGTCATGTGCGTTACCCCACAGCTGGATGTTCTTCGGAATTTGAGGCGCAACCGTTTTTCGTGAACACGCCGTTCGGCATCGCCCTCGCCCATAACGGGAACCTTACGAATGCTTCGGAGCTTGCCGATGAGCTTCGGGAGAAGTACTTCCGCCACCTTACAACGACCTCCGATTCCGAAGTGCTCCTCAACGTGTTCTCCGTAGCACTCATGAATCAACGCCCGAAAAACCTAACCCCGGAACACATCTTCCGTGCGATGAAGACGGTTTATAAAAAGTGCAAAGGCGCATATTCCGCTGTTGCGCTCATTGGCGGACATGGAATCATTGCGTTTCGTGATCCGTATGGAATTCGTCCACTGCAACTTGCGAAGCGCAAATTCGGCATGAAGGAGGAATACATGATTGCAAGCGAGAATACGGTGTTCAAAGCGCTCGACTATGAATTCATCCGTGATATCAAGCCCGGCGAAGTCCTCTTCATTGATCGGCAAAATACGATTCATAGCCGTGTGATTCGTAGAGGGAGTCTGAACCCCTGTCTCTTTGAATGGGTGTACCTTGCCTCCCCCGATTCCACGCTCGATGGAGTGAATGTGTATAAGACGCGCGTGCGCATGGGCGAATACCTCGCAAAACAGATTAAGGAGGCGGGAATCCATATCGACTCTGTGATTCCAATTCCGGATACTGGCCGCCCTGCGGCCGCAGGCCTTGCTGATAAATTGAAGGTTCGATATCGCGAAGGGTTTGTGAAGAACCGGTACATCGGTCGCACGTTCATCATGCCAGGGCAACACATGCGCAAGCGCAATATCCAGTTCAAGCTTCACCCCATTGATCTTGAATTTAAGAATAATAGCGTCCTCCTCGTGGATGATTCGATCGTACGAGGCAACACTAGTAAGAAGATCATCGAAATCGCGCGCAAGGCGGGCGCAAAGAAAGTCTACTTTGCCTCCGCAGCACCTCCGATCATCGCTCCCGATCCCTATGGGATCGATCTTCCTACGTATACGGAACTCATTGCCGCAGATCATACGGTGAAGGAGATCTGCAACTTTATCGGCGCCGATGGGCTTTTCTATGGCAAAATCGAAGATCTCCACAAAGCTGTGCGCACCGGAAACCAGGATATCCGCAAATTCAGCGAGGGGTGCTTTACAGGCAAATACCCGACACCGGAGGTGACGCAGGAACTCCTCAACAAATGGGCGGTGCAGAGGAACCAGACCCGCGACGATTTTTCGGAGGAAGAGGATGAGGCCTCGGAGCAGTACAGAATGATGACATTGATCTAACATGAAAATTCTTCTCATCACTATTTCTGCCCGCGGCCACGCCATCGCCGAAGCTCTTGCGCGATCAAAAAAGCACCCTGAGATTATCCACATTTGCCCGCAGAGGAACCCGGGGATCCGGAAAATTGCAAAAGAGCAGCATGTGCTCCGTTCCCTCATGGATTTCCCAGCGATTCTGGATATTGCTAAGCGTACGAAGCCAGATTTCGCGTTCATTGCTCCGGATGATCCGATTGGCGGAGGACTTGCAGATGAACTCGAAAAAATAGGCATTCCGAGCATTGCTCCAAAGAAGTCACTCGCACGGATCGAATCGAGTAAAGGATTCACGAGGGAACTCCTAAAGAAGTACAAGATTGATGCGAGCCCAAAGTTTCGGGTATTCTCGAAGGTATCAGGTATTAAGTATCAGGTATCAGGTATGAGGAGTTTTATCGAGGATGAACTCAAAGGGGAATACGTCGTCAAATACGATGGACTCGCGGGTGGAAAAGGCGTCAAAGTAAGCGGGGAGCATCTGCATTCGATCGAAGAGGGAGTTGCGTATGCGGAGGACTGTCTCAAGGATTCCACTCAGGTTGTGATCGAAGAAAAACTCATCGGTGTGGAATTCAGCCTCATGTCCTTTGTCTCAGGTTTAAGCGTGGTCTCCATGCCCGCAGTGCAGGATCACAAGCGCGCGTTCGAAGGGGATACCGGACCAAATACCGGTGGGATGGGTACCTA
>DATDWC010000069.1:0-8850 GCA_035289805.1 Candidatus Peribacterales bacterium
GTTGATTCCGAAGATCAGTCACTCGTGCAGAAGAATTTTCCTGGTGCTCTGATCATCGATCACCCGCTCGAAGGCGATGCATTGGTTGCAGCCTGCAAGGACGCCGAAGTGCTCTCCCTATTCATCTACAGCAAACTGACAAAAGAAGTCATCGAAAAACTCCCAAAGCTTAAACTCCTCTGCACGCGCTCAGTCGGTTACAATCACATTGATCTTGATGCGTGCAAAGAGAAGGGGATTACCGTGTGCAATGTGCCGGATTACGGATCCCATGTGATCGCGGAGCATGTGTTTGCGCTGCTCCTCTCGCAGCTCCGTCATATTCAAAAAGCCGATGAGCGCGTGGAAAAGGGGGAATTCAATTACCATGGGCTCCGCGGGATGTCACTCCGGGGGAAAACGATCGGCATTCTCGGGACAGGCAATATCGGAAGGAAGGTCGCGGAAATTGCACACGGCTTTGGGATGCGAATTCTTGCATTTGATCGCTGCAGGACAAAGGAGCTCGAGGAGCTCTGCGGCGTGCGGTATGTCTCCATCGAGGAGCTCTGCGAGCGAAGCGATATCATCTCAATCCATCTTGTTTCGAACGAGCAAACCTTCCACATCATCAACGACGTAGCTCTCCATCGCATGAAGAAAGGAGTCATCCTTGTGAACACCGCCCGCGGAGAGCTCATTGATACCAAGGCACTCATTGCAGCGCTCAAAGGGGGCAAGATTGGGTATGCGCTCCTCGATGTTCTGGAGCACGAGAAGAATTTTGAGGAGAATAAGGAGCTCATCAGCTTCGAGAACGTCATCACCACTCCCCACATCGCGTTCTATGCAGATGACAGCATGCTTAACATGTACACGGATTGCTTCGAATCCATCGCGCAGTGGCAGCGCGGAGAAACGCCGGTGCACGTAATCAAGCCGAAGAACATTGTCTGCGATCTGCCGGCGTTCGATGGACGGAAGATCTAGAGAATTGGTGAAAACACACGCATCGTATTCTCCAGGAACCGAATCGGGAGTGATCGCTTTGCCAGCATCTCGCGCGTGATCTCTTCGCAGAGGTGCTTATGCTCTGCAAACATCTGCTCAAAGTGTGCGCTGATCTCGCGTGAGTAGATATTCATATTTACCTCAAAGTTCAAAAAGAAACTCCGCATATCGATATTTGCAGTGCCCATCGAGAGAAAACATCCATCGATCGCTACTCCCTTTGCATGCAGGAATGCCGGCAGGTACTCGTAGATTTTCACTCCTGCCGGAAGCAGATCTTCGTAGAATGATCGCCCTGCAATGTGAATCATCTTCTCCCATCCGGGGAAGTGCCGCGCAACAATCAATTCTACCGAGATTCCCCGGAGTGCTGCTGTCCGGAGTGCTGCGATAAGTGCTTGATCCGGGATCAGGTACGGGGAAACGATGCGTACGGATTGGGTGGCGGCGTGCACGGCCGCGCAGAGCATATCGTGGAGCGTGAATGCAGGGCCGGTAGGGCCACCTTCGACTACCTGCGCCATCACCGTGCCGGAGCGCTCGGGGAGCGGGAAGAGCGAATTTATACTGAATAAATTTTCACGTGTGGCAAAGAACCAATCCGCTGCAAATACCTCCTGCAGTTGTTGCACCACGGGTCCGCGGCACTCGACCTGGAGATCATCAAAATCAGAAATCTTTCCTGTCCTATGCCGATACTCATTCCCGATATTGGCACTCCCCGTAAAACCAATGTGGCCATCGATTACCGCGATCTTTCTGTGATTACGGAGGTTCCAGTGCCAGGGTCTCCCGAATGGAGTCACGGGGAGGTACCGTGCGGAAAATCCCCCTGCTCTCCGAAGAGGGCGGAGGAAGCTCCACGGGAGCGACCACGAACCTACCCCATCAATGAGGAGGCGCACCTTCACTCCGCGCTTTGCTGCGGCAATCAGAGCGTCACGTACCTCTCTTCCTGTTTCATCCTTCCGAAAGATGTAGTACTGCAGGTGCACGGATTCCTCAGCACCCAGTATTGCTGCAAGGAGGTGATCAAATGCTACGTTTGCATCCGTGTGGAGAATGATCGCATTCCCGTGGGTGGCCGAAAACCCGCCGCTCGCTGCTGTGACTGCGACGAGCTCCCGCTGTACCGGCATATGCGTCTGATCATCCTGAAGAATGAGAAATGAGGTGAGCGCTTGTTCGATCTTCTGCAGATCCATTGCAATCATTTTGTTACTCCTACTCCGCCGCTTAATGCGATACACGACACGACCAAACCCAAACCACAGGTAGAGGAGTGATCCAATGACAGGGAGAAAGACGATCGCGAGGGTCCAGGCGAGAGTGTTTGCAGGTGGCTTTCGCTGCATGATCATCAAAATGATGAGTGCAAAGCCAAGGATATAGGTGAGTGTGGAGAGGACGATCCACATACCGGGAGAATACCACGGGGCTCAAGCTCGCGTGCTTTACAAATGGAACGGTGCTCCGAAGATCGCAGAGAGAATCATGATGAGCACCAGCTGATGGAGGAAGTAGAGGGGAAAGGCTCTCTTACCACTCCAGAGGAGCCAGTTCGGGAATCGGAGCGTCCCCATGCGCTCGAGAAATTTGTTCCTCGGGGTATAGAACAGGAATCCAAGCCCCATTCCTGTGAGAACAAAGCCAAACCAGGGGAGGAGCGGGTAGTAATCGAGCGAGAAGAATCCGGGATACGTAATACCAAAGGGAAAGAGAAAAGGATTCTCTGTCACTATCTCAGAAATTTTTATTCCTCCTATGCTTACAACCGTGCCAAGAACAATATTCCACCCCTTCAACCTCACAAACAGTGGTTGGAGCAGAGCACTCACACCGATCATGTGGATGATGCCAAACTTTACGTAGGCACCCGGGGCGATCAGATAGGTAATGAGCGAAATGAGCATTCCTGCGAAGAGGAATATCAATCCACGCCGAAGGTACTTTTCGTACCGTAGGGTCCTCTGCCACGAAATCACAAAACATACCCCTATTACCATCAAGAATGTCATCGCCGTTCCACGGCTCCACAAAGAAAACAGACCCTCGCGTATGGGAATGTTCCACTCATAGAAGAATGCGAGATCAAAACACAAATGGAAGAGGATCATCGAAATCACGGCGAGGCCGCGAATTGCATCAAGCTCGGGGTAACGTTTTTCTGGAATCACCTCCCCATTGTACCGATTCTTGCTCTCGGGATAAGGAGCCATAATCCCGCCACCAGCAGCACAATTGCAATCCCCTGAATGAGCGCGACAAAAGGGGCGAGGAGCATGAGGACTGCCGCGACGCTTGCGATGCCGATCGGAAGTGCAAGACACACGGGGCAGAGGAGGGCTAAGGCGCCGAGAATTCCCGCAGCTCCTGCCGCGCGCCTGATGCCCACAGGGCAGGTGCCCTGCTTTCTGTGCCATGCAATGAGCCCCACATTCATGCTGAAGAGCAGCGCGATGATGATGGCGAGAATCGTTTCCCACTCGTGCGTCATCGAACGTGGCGGTCCTTCGAGGCCTATCGCGCTCAGCATATTGAGTTCGTAGGCAAAGAGCAGGCCGGTTCCGACGAGCGCAATGAGCGCTCCACACCAGAATCGGCTTGCCCTGAACCAGCACCCATTTCTCGTTGATCGAGAATCGAGGGTGCTTGGTTCGGGGCCATTTCGAAGGAAATTCATATTCATTGCTCAATGAAGTTCTGATGCATCGGGCAATCCTCTCCTGTGCAGTTCGCCGGGCATTGCAGGGGAGCTTTCCCCAGTGCATTCCCGGAGAGGAAGATCGCACCAGCGTACCCTACGGAGAGACAGATGATGACAGTCACTGCAAGGAACCAGATATCCCGATGAGAGAGAGGGTGAGTCTTATTCATAAGAGGGATTAAAGGTGACGATCAATTGCAGCCTGGAAGTTAGCGAAAGGCACAGCACCGGAAACGATTTCGCCTTCACCATCGGCGCCGATTACCCAGAATCCGGGAGTGCCGGAAATGCCAACGGCCTGGCCATCGGTCAGATCCTTCTGTACTTCCGAGGCGTATTTTCCAGAATCCAGACAATCATCGAAGCTCGACTGGGTTAAGCCGAGTGCTCCCGCATACGTCTTGAGCGAGGGGATATCCAGAGTAGTTTGGTTCTGGAAGAGTTTATCGTGCATTTCCCAGAATTTTCCCTGATCTGCCGCGCACTCCGTGGCCTCTGCTGCCTTCTGTGCGAAGGGATGGAAGTTGAGAGGATAATCGCGCACTACGTACTTCACCTTGCCGGTATCAACGTATGTGGATTTGATCTGGCCCATTGTTTGCGAGAAGTGTCTGCCACAGTACGGGCACTGGTAATCTGTAAATTCGATGATGGTCACGGGTGCATCCTTTTCCCCCAGGAACGCATCATCATCGGCTGAAGGCGGATCGTACGATGGAGTGGGGGCTGCGGGCGGAGTTGGGTTTGTAGGGAGACCTGCAACTTGCGTTGGAGCGTTTGCCGCTGGATTTTTGATTGTTCCCATGGGGAGTCCTCCGCCGAGAGCGTAGCCAACAATAATGCCGGCGAGACCAATGGTTACTGAGAACCAGGGATTCCCGAAGGGGAGAGAGTTTTGAGATTGAGCAGACATGAGAGAGAGGGAAAAGGAATAAGGAATAAGTGAAAAGGGTATGGAACAACCTTCTTGTTCCGGTGAACATTGTACCGCATTTTTCTGTATGACTTACTCCCTCTTTACCGTGATATGAGCTGCAAGAAGCGCGCTCTCGTAGAGCGGCCCGGAACGAATAGCGATCTCTTTGCTCCCTTGCTCGTGGTTTGCCGAGGTGACTATGAGAATAAAGGAGGAGAAAACTTCGTGCACCCTCCCCATCAGAATTTCCTCCATTGCAACCTGCTTCGCAGCACTCTGTGCAAGCTGTGCGAGGCATGATTCCCCATCTCTGCATCCGCTCTCTGCAGCCTCCTCGTGATTTGTGGACATGTTTTCCGCACTCGAACATTCAATTGGTGCAAGCGACATTGCAACTTCCTTCATCCCCGTACTCTCTCCAATTGCCGCTGCAATCACGTGTGAAAGGCCTGTGAGCCCTCCCGTGCACTGCGAGTACCCAAGGCCAAGTACCAGGCTGAGCGCGATGAATATGCGGAGAAAGCGCATCGAACTATTATACCCGAGTATTGTACCAAAAGGAACCCTGTTGTCATGCAGATATCAGTCTTCGATGCATGATTGACATTATTTCTGGAAGATACTTTACAAGGAGAAAGTGTCCTCCTGGTTTCATCGTAATACGTGCCGAGGGGAGCGAATGGAGAAATTCGTCAGCCATTCTAGGCGGAACGATGGAATCCTCTTTTCCCTGCCAGATGTCCACCGGGTATCTCTGTGGGAAAGAGGAAAGCTTCCACTGGGAATACATTTTGAGCTCCTGGAGCAGAAAATTTTCTCCCTCTCCCTCGATAAAGATCGCGCTCAGATTATCCATGAAGAGGTGACGAACATTTTTCTCGTTCCGTAGGAACTCCCGATCACTTCCTCCAAGTTGGATGAGAATGTTAATGAGGAAATTCGGAAACAACGAATACGCTTTACGGGAGAAGCGGAAGAATGATTTTCCAATCGCCGGAAAGCGTTGGTGCAACATAAGAAGCATCCGGAGTGGGGGATGGAGGATTCCAAGGATCTTCGGCGATGTAATCGGCCCAAGTCCGCTCACGATCCAGACTGCGCCTGTTCGCTCCGGTAGAATTTTTGCGCACTCGAGTACATACGATGCCCCGCCGGAAATTCCAAGCAAATGGCAATGTTCTATATTGCAGTGATCAAGGAGATGTTCCACATCGGAAACTATATCTGCCATTCTTCTGCACTCGAAGAAGGTCGATCTCCCTACACCGGAGCGGTTCCATGCGAGGAGTCGCACGTGGTGCTGTTTCGCGGCTTCGTGAGCGTAGCGCACTTCGTAAATCGAGCCGAGGAAGCCATGAAAGTAAAGGAGTGGTATCCCCCCGGGATCCCCGTATTCCGCATATTCCAGGGTTCGCCCATCGGGAAGCCGCAAATCGTGGGGCACGGGGTAGTGCATACGGAATTTCGCCATTGATGACGTTTGTCCGATCCAATCCTTTCATTCATTCCGCACCATGCAGCAGCTATCCTCATGTGCGAACGAGCCCCCCATCCACGATCCCGACGCCAAGGATCTTTGGAGTAGAATTCTCACTGGCCAGCAAGCGGAGATTGATGAGATGAAGGCGAAGTTGAGCGAGTTGGGGAAGTAGGAGGGAAGGTTTCATGAATGTGGTGAGGAATGATGGTGCCGGAGCAGGTCACAGAAACCATCGAACACCCGTTCCAAAGCCTCTTCCGCCGTGCATGCCGTCTCCTGCACCTTGAGTCCCTGGAACGGCTTCAGTGCAACCGACGGCTTGAGGGCAGACACATGAGTCTCGCCATTCTCTTCGCGTAGAACGACATTGCAGGGGAGCGCCAGTGCGACATCGATATTCTCCTGTAATGCCTCATGTGCGAGCTTCGGATTGCACGCGCCGAGAATCTTATGCGGCGGATGATCGATGCCGAGCTTCTCTTTGAGTTTTGCCTGAATATCGATCTCGGAGATGATGCCGAATTTCTCTTTCAGAAGCGCTTCGCGCACCCTTATCTCTGCTTCCTTGAGAGAAAGGGGAAGGATCATCTCGAAGCTATAGGAGGTGACTGGAGCCATAGAAAAAAGAGGATTATCGAGCAAAGCAGTCAGTGGCGCGCTTGGCCATCATGATGTGGATTTCCTCTTCGCCTTCCTCTCCCATCATCTGCTTCATCATGGTGTTCATCTGCCCGTGCTGTTCGCCGGCCATTTGTGCCATCAGGTATTCACCGACCAACTCGAAGTCGCTGTCCGAAAGATCTTGGCAATTTGCCTGCTTCGATTCCAGTTTCCCGTAGAGGGCTTTTCCATCGGCGATTTCCTTATCCTGTTCGCTGTCATCAGTACTCTGCCAGTTTCCCTGCATCATTCCTGACTGTACGCCGGACATTCTGCCGAATTTGCCGCCGATCCATGGTCCTCCGCGTGCGGCGATGGTGAAGAGGCAGACAATTGCCCCCCCAATCATGAGGCCGATCGCCCAGCTCTTCAGTTGCGCCGGTGTGAGCGTTTTGATTGCGAAGAAAATAAGGAAGAGAACGCCGGTGAAGAAGGTAATCACGGAGAGGATGTGCAAAGACCAAAGGACTATGAAGCCATAGCCCATGCCGGTGGAGTTCATCATGGTAAACATAGATAAGAGAGGGGAAAGAATGAAAGGTTATTCTACAGTAAACATCCCCATCATGCCATTCGTCAGGTGTTCCGCGATGTGGCAGTGGATCATCCAGTCGCCGGGATTTGTGACATCAAGCAGGATGTCCACAGTGGCGTCTTTCGGAACAAGGACAGTGTCTTTCCAAACAAGATCCTCATTTGCTTTGCCGTTTATGGCGAGGACGAGAAAACGTTGCCCGTGGAAATGGATCGGGTGCTGCATGGGGTGAGCCGAGTCCTTATCGTTGATGATGCGGATTTTTACCTTGTCTCCTTTTTGAAAAGAGTACTTGATATCCATATTTTCTTTCTGTGAAGCTTCGTCAATGAGCTTCCACTGGGTGTTCGCCTTGGTGGTAACGGCGTTCATCATGGGCATGGCATCTTCCCATTCGATCCCGTCGAGGGTACTTCCGTGCTGCATCATGCCGCTATTACCCATTTCGCCCATCATCGCCTGCTTCACGGAGAGATGGATCGTCTGATCCGGCTTTGTATTGAGAAATTGGTCTGCGAATGCAGTATCCGCGACAATGTCGTCATTCGTCCGGAGCGTTGCAAACTGCTCACGGTAGGAGGGAGTAGCCTCTCCGCTCGAAACGGTGATGCTGCCGAGTACGTAGCGCTTTGGTCCCACGTGCTCCAGAGCAATCTGTCCCGCTTCCTCAAAAAGGACATCCACAATTGCCCGCTCGGAGGGGGAGAGGGTAATACTGCCGACAAATTTTTCCGTTTCCATGTGGCCGCCATCTCCTCCAACGAGCTTCATTTTTGCTCCCTTGAACGCAATTTTAAACGTGCGCGTGTTGGCGGAGTTCGTAAAGAAAAAGCGGACAACGTCGCCCATTTTCACTTCTGCAAGGACGGGTTGAATGCCCCCATTTGCCAACATCGTGTTGCCGAACCTCCCCATGAGAGCGTGATCGGCCTCCTCCTTGCCATAGGAAAGTGGAAGACCGTTCCCTGCAAGGAGAATATCGTCGAGGAAAACCGGCAGTTCCTGATTCACGGGGGCGTAGGCTTCCGAACTTTCCGGCGTGACCCAGAGGTTCCCGTAGAGACCAAGATCCTGCTGCACATCTTCGCGGACATGGGGGTGGTACCAGAACATGCCTTCGTCCGGCACGGTGACGGTGTAGGTGAAGGAATCACCGGGCTGAATCGCCTCCTGTGTCACTCCGGCTGCACCATCGAAGCGGTTATCAATCCGGATGCCGTGCCAGTGAATGGTCGTCGGCTGGTCGATGCCGTTTTTTACCCTCACCGTAAAGGTGGATCCCTGCTTCGCCCTGATCAAAGGACCAGGGAACTGACCGTTGTAGGCGTAGAAGGCAAAAGATTTCCTGTTGATCGTCTTCTTCACGATCTCCGGATTGAGATCGATGGTATCGCCGTCGTTCACTTCCAAACTCTGTGAAGGCTTTGCCTCGGGAAGAGTGGAGAGATCGATGTCCCTGCCCGAAAGCAGCGTCGATGTCCCGCCTGCATCAACGGTCCTCTCTTCCCGCATCATGCCGTGGTTCATCTGCTGATGATTCATTCCTCCCATAGTGGGTGGCC
>DATDWC010000070.1:0-2899 GCA_035289805.1 Candidatus Peribacterales bacterium
ACGAGGCAACCCGAAGCCATCGCCTGGAGCGGCGCCTTATCGAGACTTGTGGCCTCCGATGCATGGAGGAAGAGTGTTGCTTTTTTAAGAACCAGACGAAGCTCTTCATCAGGAATAGTGTTAAAGGTGACTCTGGTCTCGATGCCAAGTGTTTGAATGAGTGCCTCGAGCATCGCCCTTGTCTTGTAGTCTTCCTCCGTAATCGGCACACCGGTGATTTGTAAACGATAGGTGGGAGAGAGCGCCGCAAAGCATTGCACAATGAGATCCAGGCGCTTTGCTTTGGTGATTCTTCCAACAGTAAGGATGAGATTGGGATCACGAGGACTTGAGCCAAAGATGAAGAAAGCGGTATCGATGCCGTGCCCCGTGAGCACACTATTTTTTGTTTTTATCGGCATGCCACCCGGGGATGCGCTGAATGCTTTACGCACGAATTTGAGCCCGAGTCGTAAGTTCCACCCCGTTCCCCTCGCCTCATACCAGAGGTACATGCGCTTCCGGAGCATTATCCAGAGCGGCGCACCAAACACGACCCAGATTGGAGTCATGTGCACAAAGACAGCTTCGTACTCTTTCCGGTACTTCCATGCGAGGTGGTAAAAACGGAAAACTTGGAGAAGTTTCGATTTCCCTTCTTCTTTTTGAAGTGAGTGCACCTGAACATTTGGGGGGAGATCGTACTCCCCCACTTTCTGGCTGATCACGATGACCTTCTCGCACTGCTTCCCAAATTCCCGGAACCACTCGACTGCAAAGCAGAGCGGTACGTAATTCTTATCGACGACTTGGGTGATGATGAGGAGCTTCACTTTGCGAAGGATTGGAGGAACTCAGCATAGCGCTTAATGAGTGTTTTTCGCTCAAAGTGATCGAGAATTTTCCGCGCTTCCTGCCCGCATCGTCCCCGCAAGGAGGAATCCTTTAAAAACATTTGGATTTTCGCAGCGAGATCTTTTGGTTCACCCGTTGTGAAGAGGCCGTTCTTTTGATCTTCAATCACATCCGGCATCACGCCGACACGGGTCGAAATCACAGGGAGCCCAAGCGCCATCGCTTCGAGAGCAATGCGAGGACCACCTTCGCTCTTTGAATTCATGACGAAAATTTTGGCTGATTGCAGCGTGCGATAGACATCCACTCCCTCCTCCGCCCATCCTGCGAAATGCACACGATTCGTAATATTAAGTGACTGGCTTAGTCTTTCCAAAGATGATCGAAGCGGCCCCTCCCCAAAAATCACCAGTGAAACGCCAGGGGTGAGTGAAACCGCACGGATGACATCCGCAACGCCTTTATTTGCTACAAGACGCCCTCCACAGGCAACATCATATGTTTTTTGAATGGTGGGATTCGGCAACAGGAGATCGTGATTGAGATAGGAGGAAGGGACAACTGCAATCTTCTTCTCTGGAACCTTCCAACTCACAAGAATATTTTGGATTGAATGATTCACCACTCGAATGGCAGCAGCCTTCTTGCAAATCCACGGGAGGTACAATCGCGATTGCACTCTCCCAAAAAATTCTGCGAGCGAAGCAGCAATGGGGAACCCAACAATATGATGAATTTCGACTGCAAAAGGAGTGCCTGTTCTCCTCGAGAGGTGATTTGCTCCTACTCCATGGAAGAAAGGGGGGTAATCATGAGCCGTAATCACATCGTGGTGATACTCATCCAGGAGCTCCATCCCCTTCTCCTGTATCCAACTCTTTTGGAAAAGGATCCCTCGGGGAGAGGGATGGAAGAATACATTACCAAATCTCGATGTACCTTCCATGGGATGCATTTCCTGTATTACCCTGGGGCAGATGATATCGATTCGATCCCATTCCTTATGGAATTCCTCCAACGTGTACCAAAATGCTCCCTTTTTTCCGCGGAGGATCGAGCGATCGCCACTGATCATTAATAGCTTCATTTTGGAGAGAGTAATTTCATCCATTCCTCCGCCACAGTATTCCAATCACGTTTTTGCAGTGGAGATGCCGCCGCCTCTGCGATCTTCTCATAATTTTGGAGAGCTTCTACCAGTGCCGCATGAATCTGCTCTGGTGTTATGAGATCTCGCAGGAGCATTCCTTTCGTGAGGGGCTCACTCAAACCTGTTTCCTTGGTGAGGAGAACAGGGAGTCCGACAGAACGCGCCTCTAATGCGACATTGGGGCTTATTTCGGTGATGGAGGGAATGATCAAAAGATCATGCTCAGCGAATATTTTCTGTTTTTCTTCACCGTGAACACGATGAAGAAACTGAACTTGATCTTCAATATGGAGCTCCTTCGTCAAGGATTGAAGATGTGGTGTCATGGGACCATCGCCGACGAACGTCAGCATAACTCGACCTTGTAGGGGCGTTGCATGCAACGCCCCTACCACCCGAACCAAGGTTGAAAGATTTTTGAACCCAACAAATCTGCCCATAAACAAAACGCGGAATGGCTCATGCTTTTCATGTTTTCTCGGTGAACCTGAAGGTAATGCATTCTCGATTACGGAATGTGCTGGAAAAGATGAATAGAACTTCTCGTAAATTTCTTCCTGAAATTGTGTGGAAAAAATGATCTGATCGAACGATGAAAGGAGTTTTTGCATGAGCGATAGCGAGTTGGGTTTTAACGTATACCAATCTCGCAAACTCTTCTTGCCTCCACGATCTGTGTAGCGCTCCCACAAGAAATCTCCACCAAGTCTCAAAATCTTCTTTGGTTTTTTAAGATGTGCAAGCCAGAGCGGAACTCCTGCACTCATCGAAGAGAAAGCAATCACAGCATCAGCATCTTTGCCGTGAGCACGCAGAGTAAAGGCATAGGCAATCCAGCGGAGAATCGGAATCGATTTGGAAACGGTGATGACTCTCCAATCTTCGGCAGTATGTGGCTCTCCATAGGTAATCACT
>DATDWC010000071.1:0-8083 GCA_035289805.1 Candidatus Peribacterales bacterium
ACTCAAAATCGCAACCGATGAGCCTGTGGAACTGCAGTGGCTCAAGTACCGTGAGCCACAGTGTCACCTCTTTGCCCGCTACCTGATCCCGGAACGCTCGGGCGTTGTGACAAGGCAGCGGGGACTCATGGAACCAAAAAAGGGAGAAATCTTCGAGCTCCATATAGCAAAGGAGATCGGCGATACAGTGCTCGTGCCACCAGAAGGGTTCGAGAATATGGGATGGGTTGTAGGTAAAGGAAAGACCACGCGCGAAGCAGAGGAACAGGTGAATGATTTCCTCAAACATGTCGACTTTGAAGTAGTGCCCTTCAGCAGCATCTCGAGTGTGGGGAAAACCGAACGCAAGCGCGCGCTCTCGACTGCAAGGATTACGCGGAAGCAACTTGCAGGACGTGCGAAGATCGAGAAGCTCCGCAAGATCCCAAAGCGAGAACGTCAGAAACTCCACATCGGGGTGCTCTGCAACGTCTACGCACATCAGAACGGCTCTGCCGTGGAGCAGGATCTCACCTCGGTCGGACGAAACATCGAAAAGGCTCTCCGCAAAAAACACTACAACGTCACATTCTTCGATATGAACGAATCGCCGCCGCCGTTTGAGAAGATTCTGAAAGCGAATATCGATTTGATGTTCAATGTCTGCGAGCGCGTGAATGATAATTCGCTCCTGGAGCCTCACTCCGCCGCATTCCTCGATATCCTGCAGATCCCCTACACCGGGAGTAACCCGATGACGCTCGGACTCTGCCTCGATAAGATCCGCGTGAAGCAGCTCTTGGAGCACTACGAAATCCCCACCCCGAACTGGGACTGCATGTACACAATGGATGATGACATCAAAAATAGCCTCCGCTATCCGCTCATGGTAAAACCCGCAGATACCGATAACTCGATCGGTATCACAAATGATTCCGTAGTGGTGAATAGAAAGCAGCTCGATCGACAGGTGGAGTACGTCCTCAAAGAGCTTGGGCGACCAGCACTCATCGAGGAGTTCATCGAAGGAGATGAGTACGATGTCTCGATCATAGGGAATGATGATTCGCTCCGCGTGCTCCCGCTTAACCGTTCCACATTCAAGAACATGCCCGAGGGCTACTGGCACATCTACGCCTACGATGCCAAATGGGGAGAAAAGCGCGGGCCCTACTGGAAAATCGAGAAGGAATGTCCTGCGCACATCCCAAGGAAACTCGCAAACCTCATCACCGAGATCAGTATCGATACCTATAACATCCTCGATTGCCACGATTACGGCCGCGTGGAGCTCCGCGTGGATAAGGATGGAAATCCCTTTGTGCTGGAGCTGAATCCAAATCCGAGTATCAATATCAGTGATTGCGTGCCAAACTGCGCCAAAATCATCGGCGTGCCCTACGAGGACTTCATCGATGAAATTCTGCACCTCGCCATTCAGCGCTACAAAGATGCACCAGAGTACGCGCACTTACAAAATGTGATGACATTCTAGCCCCATGTTTTTTACGGATACGATCGAGGTGCGGCAGAGCGAAAAGCGAGGCAGAGGGGTATTTGCAAAAGTGGAGATCGAACCAGGGACTGTGATCGGTGACTACCTTGGCATCATCGCAAAATCAGAAGAAGGCTCTCCTTATGAGAATGATTCGGTATACGACATGTGGTACAGCAGTAAGGCTGATATCCATCCGGATCCAGACGAAGAGGGTGTGCACCTCATCAATTCTTCCTGCGAGCCAAACTGTGCCATGGCTACGATCAAGCGCCATACGATCCTCTTTACGCTTCGGCGAATTTTCCCGGGAGAAGAGCTGACTTATGATTACTTCCTGGGGGATCAGGACGGAGAATGCGATCCTGGAACCGATAACTGCCACTGTGGTTCCGATCTCTGCCGCGGCACGATGTACAGTAACCCAAAGGCCTACGCAGAGTGGGATACTCACCTTGAGGCGACTATAAAAGGAAGCTCCGAGGATCCTCCCGTGCCCTACGGCGAGAAACTCCCTCCGCTTGCGGGATACCCATTGATCATCGAGGATGATCCGATCTACCCGCTCTTTGGCACACACACGCTTCCTCCCGTTCCTTGCGAGACTCCCCTCTTCTCGGATTACCATGGCATCCGGCAAAAAATTCGCTCGACGGGGAGGAAGCTCTCCTTCCCCGAGCTCAACATCGTGATCGAAGGCATCATGTACGGAGGGCATCTCTCGGTACAGCATCTCTCTTCCGCGCAATGAAAATATTTACCCCTCAAAAGAAAGTTGATCGCACCATACGCGGTGCTGGTAAATTCGATCAGGAGTACTACGAGGAGGAGAACTACGAATACGGGAGACGCTACCGTGATATGGCACGAAAAATTGTCCCGCGCATCCTCCGGGAAATTCATCCAGAAGCCAACTGGCGAATACTCGATGTTGGCTGCGCACTTGGCGGCATTGTCGAAGTGCTCCGCAAGCGTGGGCTCCGCGCGTATGGCATCGATCTCTCCCGCTGGTGCATTCGCACTTCTCCTGTGCGGCAGTACCTGCGCTTTGGCTCTGTGACGAACCTCCCCTGCCCCGATCAATCTGTGGATATCGTGATCTGCATCGATACGTTCCAATACCTCACGAAGAGTGAAGCGAAGAAGGCGGTTCAAGAACTCCGCCGCGTCGCGCGCCGGTTCCTCTGCTTTGAATGCATCACCAAGGAAGACACCAAGTTCAGTGATCCCAAGGAGAATCCAGATCCCGAGCGGAAACACCAATCGCTCTTTTCTGAGCAAGAATATCTCACTCTCTTTAAGGAGAACGGTTTCCGTTTGAAGAAGAAACGCTTCCTGCCTCGCGCCATACCCGCCAAACCCTATCCGCACGAGTTTAGCTTCAATGCAATTTTCGAAGTGACGCCATCATCGTGAAAACCATCCTCTCTTCTCCTGTCCAAAAATCACACACGCCGCCAAATCCCCAACTACGTTCAACGTCGTTCTACACATATCCAGAATGCGATCAACGCCAAGAATGAGGACGAATCCCTCCATCGGAATACCAAATCCCGCCGCAACACTCCCCAAGATAATCATGCCGGATCCCGGCGTGGAAGCAGCCCCAATGGTGCTTATCATGAGCGTGAGCGCGATCGAAATCATTTGCACAGTGGTGAGTGCAACGCCCGACATCTGCGCGAGGAAGAGAATAGCAACGCTCTGGTAGAGCGTCGTACCCGCCATATTGAACATGGCGCCAAGCGGAATAATCACCTTGGCGGTTTCCTCATCCGTCTGGAGCTGCTCCTCTGCAATTTTCACGGAGAGCGGCATCACTGCGGCAGAGCTCGAGGTCGAGAATGCAAGGAGCCCGGCGGGGAGAATGCGGCGCAGGAATGAGAGTGGTGTGAGATGGGAAAAGAGGAGAACGAGGAGGAGGTAGAGGATGAGAAGCAAAAAGAGACCCGCAATGACCGTAGCAACGTACACACCCACTCCCACAAGCGTCACAACTCCAATCTGCGACACCATGCGCGCCATCAGACCAAAAACTGCAAGCGGCATCAGCCACATGGCAAATCGGACAATCGTGATACAAACTTCGAGCACCCCATCGAGGAATATGAGGAGTGGTTCGATCTTCTGATTCCGTTGCAGGGCAAATGCGAGTCCGACGATCACAGAGAAGATGACAATCCCAAGCATCTCCCCGCTCGTTGCAGAAGCAATGGGGTTCACGGGAATTAAATTAATGATGGTCCCTGGGAAATCGCGAAGGAGATGGAGCTTAAGAGGTGCACTGATGATGGGAGCGGTACCCGATTGGAGGGAAGAAGCAACGAAGAGTCCCGGCTTCACCAAGACCCCCATCATGAGACCGATTGCTGATGCTGCAATCGTTGTCGCGACCACATAGAGGAGGAAGGTAAGCCCAGTTTTCCTCAGTTTTTCCGGATTCGTTGTTCCCCCAAGTCCACGAATGATCGAGGCAACGAGGAGTGGAATCAGCACCATCTTAATGAGCCGGAGGAATAATTCTCCCGGCATTGCCACCCACTCCATGAGGAGGCGCACATCGCTGGAATCAAAGAGTCCGGCATCGGGACCCACAAGAATTCCAACTGCCACTCCAAGCAGGAGCCCAACGAGCGCCTGCAACCATAGCTTTCCACGGAGGAGCGATTCCAGCTTATGCGTTAAATCCCGTAGCGGTCGGGGGTGGGAGAAGAAGTGCATTCTCACCATTATACCACAATTTTCATTCCAAACTCATCCTTTACTGTGAGCGACTGCACGAACCCCGTGAGGAGGAGAATCGTCTGTTCCACATCCCGGATATCCACCGTTTCTACAGCAGAGTGCATGTAGCGCAAGGGGAGAGAGACGAGTGCACTCGGTATCCCCTCCTTCGTTAGATAGATGACCCCGGTATCTGTGCCACTAAAGCGCGAGGCTGCCTCATGCTGGAATGGAATCTTCTTCTTTTTTGCAACATCCGTGAGCCGCTCGACAATATTTGGATGATTGCATCCGCCATGCGTCACCGTGGGACCTTTGCGTAGCTCCACTTTGCCGTGCTTCTCATTTTTGATACCCGGCGTATCCGTCGCATGAGTCACATCGAACGCAATCGCGGCATCTGGCGAGAGGCGGTACGTTGCCATCCTCGCTCCGTAGCATCCAATCTCTTCCTGCACCGCATTGAGTGCGACAACGTTCCATGCGGGCTTCTTCCCTTGAGAGAGGTTCTTCATCACCTCTGCGATGATGAACCCACCGAGTCTGTTATCGAGTGCGCGTGCAATAATTCCATTCTTCCCGAGTTCACTCACAGTCTCGCTATAAACCATGGGGCACCCTACGCGAACCCCCATTGCAGCCACCTCCTTTTCATTCTTGGCACCGATATCAACAATAAGATCGTGGACTTCGGGGGCTTTCTCCTCTTTTCTCTCGCGAATGTGGATCGCGATATTGCCGATAATCCCCTGCACCTCTCCCTTCTCTCCGAAGATTGTCACTCTCCTTCCACGCGCAGTTGCTGCATCCGATCCCCCAATCAAATCAATCGCCAAAAATCCTCCGGGCAGGAGGTGCTTCACCATGTAGCCGATCTCGTCGCAGTGCGCCTCGAGCATCAGAGTCTTCTTCGATCCCCCCTTTAAAATTCCCCACGCACTCCCGTAGGCATCATTCGCCGTTTCATCCGCGTACTTTGCTACCTCTTTCAGCCATACCTTCTGCCCGGCAGACTCGAATCCTGTGGGGCTCGGTGTCTTAAGGAGGGTAAAGAGAAAATCTTTTGCTTGCGAATCCATGGGAGCATTGTACAGGAAAAATAGAAAACCATTCCAACATATCATCCATCCAGCAATTGTTTGTCCCCTGGCCTTTTAAGAAAGTTCTTCTTTGAAACGATGGATCGTCCCAGCTTCTTCTCCAGATTCTTCCGCGCGCCTCCGGCGATGTCCCCTCCCGCCTTGGCATCGGCTTTGAGTTTCGGGACTCCCTTGGAATTCTCGTTCCGGTGGATTTCGGTCGTGGCGCGTTCACCGAGCATGTTGAAAATGAGTTCAAAGTCGTTCATATGGTCGCGCAGGTTCTCCCGCTTCAGCCCCTTGAGTTTTTTGTACTCGTTTGGCGTCACGCCGAACGTGGCTTTGGAAATTTCTGCAGTGAGAATTTGATAGTCCTGATTCTTCGCGCCGCGATTCTTCCATTCATCGGTCAGCTCTTCGCGAATGGTAATGCCGCGCATGCGATTCTCGATCCAGTCATCGGAATAGCCTTTGGCTTTGTAGAGGGCTCGGGTGCGCTTGGTCGCAAGCTCCGGATCTTCGATCTCCTGCACACGCTCGTAGCCTACTTTCGCAAGCCAGAGCTTGAATGGTTCGGCTTTGGGAGAGGGAATAGACTGGATGATGCGGAAGATTCCTTCAGTATTGGCGCAATTGAGCATTTGTGGACCGCCGGCCGTCAGTATGGAAAGGGGGGTGGCAATCTGCCCCCACCCTTCGGAGAGCTTCGGATCACGCCGCCGCATGTCCTTGATATAACCCTCCGGCTGCACCGAATCGGTTAACACGGCTACCACATCCACAATGACAAACCACCACTCGTTCTCGTGGATGGTTTTCCGGATTTCCTTACCATGGAAGAGGGCAATGTGCTGTGAGGGAGGAGTGACTGTCATAGGTGATCGAATGTACACCTATTCATGGGCGAATGCAAGGCGATTTTTCCAAGCATTACTTCGCATTTGTATCTGGCTGATGGATGCCGAAAGTGTTGCCCTCGGTATCGAGGTAATACCCCTGCCATGCCATACCAGCGAGCGCGAACTTAGGCATTGCCACTTTGCCACCTGCTTTCAGAATCTTTTTTTCAGCTGTGTCGTAATCCTCCACAACCACCGTGCACACGAACGCATTCGTTCCGCACTCCTGGGGAGGAGTCTTTGCCGGTCGCGGGAGTAATCCGCCATTGATACCAGGCTCCATACTATCTTTCTCTGCAGTCATAATCATCCAGTACGGAAACTCCCCTCCTTCCCATTTATCAATCTTCCATCCAAAAACCTCACGGTAGAACTTTGCAGCGCGCTCCGGATCTTCTGCCTGAATTTCGAAGTGGACGACTCGATTGCTCATGAGGGATTGGCAGGCATTTTACTCTCATCCATATAGAACACTTCCCATCGGTGGCCATCCAGATCCTCAAAGCTATGTGCATACATCCAGTCGCCGTGAATGTCCGGATCCCTGTACACCGCACCGCCCGCAGCCACCGCCTTCTTTACCATTTCATCCACTTTGGCTCTGCTTTGGAGATGGAGGGCAGTGAGCACTTCCGTGCTCTTTTTGCTATCTGCGATCCCCTTCCCCGGATTAAACCCTACGAAGTATTTCTCGAGGAGGAGCATTGCAAAAATATTCTCACCAATCACGAGGCACGCAGCTTTTTCGTCGGTGAATTGAGGATTAAAGGAAAATCCAAGCTTCTTCCAGAACGCCATAGTTTTCTCCAGATCCTTTACTGGAAGATTCACGAAAATTTTATCGACCATAGATGCGGAGTATATCGCACGGAGAGAAAGTGGTCGAGCATTTTCGTCACAAATCCGCACTCTGTTCATCAATCGAGGAAAGATTCTTCTGTTCTTTTCGTCACCTGTAATACACTCCGATTATGCAAAAGAATCTTCTCCTCACCTTTGTTCTCCTCCTCGTCTCCTGCGCTGCTCCTCCAGGCAATCAAGAGGTCGATAATCTCAGCAATCACACAAGCGAGAGTAGTTCCGCTGCAAGTATCGATCGACTCAATAATTCCCCGCGGCATCAGGAATGGGTAGAGGTGCAGAACGGTGAGAAGACCATCCACACATGGGTCGTGTACCCGGAAACGAGTGAGAAACGCCCCGTCGTCATCCTCATCCACGAGAATAGAGGCCTCAACGATTGGGCACGCGGAATGGCGGATCAGGTAGCGGAAGCCGGCTACATCGGAGTAGCACCGGATCTCCTCTCGGAGTTTAGTGCAGAAATGCAGCGCACGAGCGATTTCGAAAATGAGGATGTGGCGCGGGATGCGCTCTCGCAGCTTGATCCTAAGGACGTGCAATCCGATCTCCAAGCCGTCGCAGAGTATGCAAAGACGATCCCCGCAGGGAATGGAAAACTCGTCTCCGCAGGATTCTGCTGGGGAGGAGGGCAATCTTTTACGTTTGCGACGGAGAGTGATGATCTCGCCGCGGCCATGGTGTTCTACGGTACGGGCCCCACCGATCCCGAAGCATACGAAGAAATCTCCTCACCGGTCTTTGGATTCTACGGAGGAGCGGATGAGCGGGTAAATGCAACGATCGATGCCTCCGAAGTTGCAATGGAGGACGCGGGTAATGAGTACGACTACGTGATTTATGAGGGGGCCGGACATGCCTTTATGCGCAGTGGCGAAGATCCCGCTGGGGATCCGGCGAACATTGCCGCTCGAAATGCCGCGTGGGAGAGAATGAAGGATATTTTGGCAAAGCTTTAAATCTGGCTTTAACGCCACCTCCTCTATACTGAAACCTATGCAAAAAATTGTTCCCCATCTCTGGTTCGATAAAGAGGCGAAGGAAGC
>DATDWC010000072.1:0-23668 GCA_035289805.1 Candidatus Peribacterales bacterium
CGCCGAGACGAGATCAAGACGATACGTAGCGATCAGATGAGTATGCGAAAAGGACCTCCCGAAAGGGGGGTCCTTTTTTTGATGACCTCACCCCTAACCCCTCTCCATACGCTACTTACTTTCATGATTACCTGACTGCAACAATGAATATTCTTACAGATGGAGAGGGGGATGTATGTTGTTTGTTTTTGTTATCCAAGGATCTTTCTCTTCCAGTCGATGAATCTCTTTGTGATTGGCATGAGGCGGATTTCCTGTTCCTGTGGATAGTTCACGACTTCTCCTCCAAACTGTTTCTTAAATCGTGTGACCCCGGCCCATGGGTGGGAGGCATCATCGGTTGGTGCAACGCCTAAAAAATCGTAGCGCTTTGCTCCTTTCGATCGGCAGAGCTTTATCGCATGCCACTGGAGGAGATAGGGTGCCATTTTGGCCTTAAAACGCTCATCGGAGGCTCCGTAGTAGTAGATTCCAGTCGCTCCCCATACCACTCCTATAAGGCCAGCCAGAGGGGTTTTTTGCGTGTCTGCATCGAAGGCAAGGAGGAGGAAGCTCCTGGGCAACTGCAAGAATTTCTCGTAGTGACTTTTCGGCTTGATGCCGAATTGATCCCGATGACCTGTTCTCTTCAAGAGCTCATAGAATGTGTGAATATCGGATGATGCTTCCACTTTTACCCCATGGCGCTCTGCGAGCCGAATGTTGTAGCGACCTTTCTCCTTCATCTCTTTGAGGAGTTCCTCATCACTCTTTGTGAGATCGAGGAGGAGAGTCGCCTCCGGGTGTTCGTGGCGATGGGAGAATTGAAAATTGAGAATTGAAAATTGAGAATTGTTTGATATTTCCTCGAGAGGAGAACAGTAGGTTGCCAGGCACCGATCTTTTTTTGCTTCATCAATAATTCCAGAGAGAAGTTCTGCAAAATATTCTCTGTTCCCTGTTGGACCTCGAGGGATATCCCAGGTCGCAAGACCAAGTGCAGTGGTATCGATAATGACGAGCGCAGCTGCTTCCACCGTTCCGGAGGCGTTTTTAAGCCCGTAGAGCCTCGTTTTCCGCCCGAGACTTGCTTGATAGGTCTTCCATACCAGGGACTGCCAGAGGGGCAATTCTGGCTGATTTTGACTGTATTCCCGGTGCTCCCTGTCGGAGAGGTGAACAAGTGGCATAGGGGTATTGTAAAGGTTTTGGAATATAGAGGTTTGGAGGTTTGGAGGTTTGGAGGTTTCATAGGGGCATGCGATTTGTTGTTCTCTCTTCCTCCCGCGGGACCACGTTCCAGGCCATTCTCAATGCCATCACCGATGGGTCGCTCACAGCGCAGTGTCTTGGCCTTGTCACCGATCGTCCCGATCGCGGTTGCATCGAAAAGGCGCAGGCAGCTGGGGTGCCGGTGGTAGTTGTCCCGAAGAGAGCAGGGGAGTCGCGTGAGGAATACGATGATCGCCTCGATGCAGCGATTCGATCACTCGGAAACGTTGATATTATCGCAGCAATTGGATGGATGTTTGTTCTTACCTCTTCTTTTATCGCAAGATGGCATAGAAACATTCTGAACGTGCACCCAGCATTATTGCCGAAATACGGAGGGAGAGAAATGTATGGCGAAAAGGTGCATGCAGCAGTTCTAAAATCAGGTGAAAGAGAGAGTGGCATGACGATTCATCTTATGGATGAGGGTGTTGATACAGGAAGAATTCTTCTGCAGAAGAGATGCCCCGTGCTTTCCGAGGACACACCAGAGATACTTAAAACCAGAGTGCAGGAACTTGAGAAGGAGTGGTATCCGAAGGTATTACAGATGATCGAGAGAGGGGAGCTTTTGTTATAGAAACCGAATTAGTTCTGCAGTATTGAGGTTCTGAGGTTTTGAGGGAGAGAAGACTGGGTAGATTTCACCAATCCCAATACAAGGCCGGCAATGTAATTAATACGCGAGAGAAACTGTTGATATTCGACGTCGGTTACGCGCCCTAATGCATGGGCAAACTCTATGTGATTATCAACTTCGCTAAGTGAGCCATGAGCACGCAAATAGTAGGAGCATTGATGAGCAGGAGTACGCATACATGCGCCTTCCGCAATGAGCGAGCTCACAGAACAAGCTGCTCGTCGGATCTGATCTGTAAGTCCGTAACGATCCTCTTTGGGGAAATCAGTCGTACGTTTATACAAATCCACTGCCAGTGCATGTGATTCTTTCCAGGCGCGTAAATTTCGAAAACCGCGAAGATACTGTCGGGATGTCATGTGTACAATCGTACACCATTGTGCCTCACGATGCAATGGCTATCGAAACTCCAAAACCTCAAAACCTCAAAACCCCAAAACCCCAGAACCCCAGAACCCCAGAACCTTAAATTACCCCGTTAAACAAATCCTCCTCCGGCTCAATCCCCGGCACCCATCCTGCAAAATCAGAAAGCGTGAACCCATGATTGCGGATGATCACCGCAGGAATGGATTGATCTGCATTCCCCATGAGCATGTTCGCGGCCGTTGCGAGTTGATCAGCGATTGCTTCCTTGGTGATGCGGAGCTTTCTTCCAAACAAATCTTCGCGTCCGGCTTCATCGCGCAGAGGATCAATGCCTGCGACCGCGAGTGCGAATGCGGTGACGCCCCATCGCCTAGGGCGAACGCAGGAGTCGGTGACGATGACGGCAAGGCATGGGCGTGTGTAGGGGTGCCGCGCTGCGGCGCCCGGGATGAGAATATTCTTCCACAGGGCGCGCCAGTGGCGCGCCCCTACGAACTCCTCGAAGCCGCTTCGCAATATCATTGCTGATTTTACGGGATCCTCCGGCCACCCCACCGCTGTCCCTTGTCTTGTATTCGATTCATCGAGCCCTGCATTTGCGGTAAGGATTGTTCCGCACTCTTCTCGAGCGAGCCCCGGCGCACCGGGGCGAGTCGAGAGATGGTCCGGACTATCAATCGAAGCACCCCACGGCTTGAGCTCCGTGAGTATTGCTCCGGGACAGGTTCCTTTTACTATTCCATTTCTCTTCTTCGTTTCCTCCAGCACTGCCTCGCAAAACTCCGGAGACCGTCCGCATTGTTTCGAAAGAGTTTTTGCTTCCTCACTGGGAGTGAGCGATGAAAGATCCACGATTCTTCCCTCCGCCGTTGCCACTGCTTTGGAAGAAATAACGAGAATGTCATCAGCTTGTAATTTGCCGTTTGTCATTTGTAACGCGTCGCGAAGGATGTGCTCGAGATCGTCTCCTGGCTCTATCCGGCTTGTTTGAACTGGCAGCAGCTTCATACTCCAAACCTAACTCCAAACCTCCAAACTTCCAAACCTCACAACCACCCTACAGCTCCACTGTCGCCGATCCCTCCACAATCCTCACATTCCTCTCTGTTGTTTCCTCTGGGAGCGAAATATGCGTGAGTGTGAGCAAAGCAGGGGAGGGGGCATCGTGAGCAAATGCCACGGAGCCAAAAGGCGTGGTACCGCTAAACCTGATCTCTACACTCTGTTCCTGCATTGGAATAATGAGCGTGAGTCGCTCGTCTGTCGCATACTCTGCAATATCCGAGGCATGCGCACCGCGAACTTCTGTAAGGTGCCAATCTCCCGGCACGGTGAGTGTTGCTTCCTTCGCCGATGGATCTTTGAATGAGAAAATGATCGAAAGCGCTCGATCTTTACTTGCGACGCTCAAAGTGACCTCTGGCTTTGTCATTCCATAGAGCGAGATCGATGCCGTGCGGGTCTCATCCCCAAACCCAAGGAGCGTTCCATAAATCTCTCCAAATGGAGCTCGCGCAAGAAGTGTCACAAAGGCGATTGCGGTGAGGAAAATTGCGCTGGAGAGGAGGAGGGGAGAGAGGCGATGCATACAATGCGAGGAGAATCGTACTCTCTCTTGCAGTCCATGGCTTCGGTGAGCCAAACATAGGATTGAAGTTTGGGGGTATTTCGGGTATAATAATTAGATTTTTATGACCACACCAAACACCCCACAAAATTCTCCCAATTCTCCGGAACTTCAGCGTGAGCTGGAACAGCTGTGGGCCCCATCCTTTAGGGCCGATCTTGCAGCAGGCAGACTCTCCACGGAGACGCGGAAATTTCTTACTGAGGCGCTGGGAAAAGAAAAATTGGATACCATTCTTCGTGAGACAGGGGTAGGGAGAAGCGCTCTCGATGTCCTGAGTTTGCAAGAATCGCGTGTGGAGGCATACACCATACAACGCATTTGCCGTGAAATGGCAGCCACAAGGGCTGGGTTTTTTCATCTCGCGCACGAACACAATCCAAGAATCAAAGCATCGCGCGAACTTCTCTGGGCTCCTCCTCTCGTTCCAGGTGCCCCTCCGTTCGTTCGCTCGCTCGGGAGTTTGGTGAATGATCCCGATACCAAAGAGGCAGATGCATTTTTTTGGGCTTATAGCCAGCTCTCGAATAATGGAAACGTGGCGACACTTGTCACTATTTTTGAACAAGTAACACAGGACGAAACTGAAGATGCAGCAACACTTTCTAAAATGCAGACACTCTCAAAAGAAATTTTGGAGGACAAAGAATATTTCAATATTGGTGAGGAGGGAAAGATCACTCGAACACCAGGAACAGCGGGTGCAGCAGGGTTACCAGGTAGTAAAAGCTCTCCTCCTATACCAGCAGTAATACCTACTGCAACGCTATACCAAGTGATTGGGGGTGATGGAGCGTTAGAGCAACTGCAGCAAGAATGGGTGAATTGGAGAAATGATGCTGAGCTTGAACTTATTCGTGATAAGGGAGATCCGAAACCGGCCAGAGAGGAAGCTACTAAATGTAAGACAAAAATTGACCAATTGAATGCAAAGAGGAGAACGCTTCAAACAAAACTTACTCAGATTAACGCCTTGGCAAGGAAATTACACCCTGCACCGGGATCGTGGGATAAAGATGATATTGAAGATTGGTCTAAAACTTTCACTCCAGATTTTTTCGAAAACACGATTCCCGATTATACTTTGACCGATATCGAGCTAGGAGATAAGACGCATTCCATTTTAGAGTGGCTTGAAGATGAGAAATTAAGAGATACACAAGAACGTATTACCCGCCGCTTCCGTATGGCAGGAGAAGGGCAGCCGCCAGCGTCACTTGTACTTGATGACCTTATTCGCACATACTTTGGTCCTCGACTCGCAGGTGCTTCCACAGGTGAGCAAGAGCAGTTCTACCGTGAGATGAGAGAGATTCTCCTCTCTGCAGAGCATGGGCACGCTGCAGGCCATTCTGGCGCTACAGCGGGTCATGCAACTGGGGCTCATGCAGCTCCTCAAACACCCTCAGCCTCCCATGGTGGCGGTCATGGCACAAAGCCACCAGGGCGCAGTTGGAAGGAATTATTTTTTGGAAAATAAAAATCCATGCATTTTTTTGATTCCAATCAATGGCTCTCGAGTGAAGAAAGATTATGTAGGCAATTGTATTGGCCAAGCTCCTCTCCTGCGGCAGGCTCTGATGATTATTTACGTGATGAAGCGGAGAGAACACGAAAATCCACAGACTTTACTGCGCAGATGATTGAGCGGGCGAACAGTCTTCAAATGAATGTGGATACAAATTTACTGACGGATCATTCCCTGTGGAGGGAAGCATGGGTTGTTCCTGCTACCTATACAAATCCTATTCCACTGCCGGGAGCACAAAAGATTGAAGATCCCGCGACACTTCTTAACCATGTTGATCCGGAATCCCGGAAGCAGTTTCTTATTCAATATCTTAAAGAACGCTTCCCTAAAGCAGCAGTAGACACCGATTCTGATTTCCTCTTTATAAAAAACTCTCCTCCAGCTGATTTAGCTTTACCCGATCAAATAAAGTCAATTTCCACCTTTATGGCCATCGGGGAAGAGATGAACAATGTTCATGAGGTAGGAACCGCAAACATTGCACCGACCAGATTCGCAACCCCTGATGTGCTCATGAATTGGGCAAAACAAGAGCTAAAAAGCATGTATCGTCAGGGTTACGGATTTACAGCGCGTGCATTCGCAGATTTTTGCGCAACGATTGATCGTGATCCTACTCCACGCAGTGTCGCTTCTTCTGATCCTGCGAACCTCTGGCTTATTATCCACGGAGATAGAACTCCTTTTGCTGCGGCATTGAATCCAAAATACAACACTCCCACTGACCCTATGTTTACTAAGGATGAACTAACCCAAATGACTCGCAATTATCAGCGTAAGAAATTGGAAACAGGACGAGTGGTACTTGATTCCGTGGAGAGCAGACGCAAAGTACAGAACAAAATCGATGTTGCGGAGAAGCGCTCATTCGCAACCAAGCTTTTGGATAACTATTCAAACCTCGAAACATGGCAGAAGTTTGCAATGCTAAGTGCCATTGCTGCGCTCACCTTCTGGACGTTCAAGAAACGAGAAAAGTGGGGACTTGTTCAATATGCTGTTGCCCCCCTCCTTTTAGGGAGCGCATTTTACTTCACAGGTGCTCGCGACATGTTCAAAGGAACAATCATTGACGATAGTCTGAAGCCCTTTGAGAAAGGCTTTCGAGAGACCTTTGCATGGATGCGTAGTGACAATAATCCGGATCTCACCAAAACTGAAGATCTCGATCAATATGCGGTCTTTGTAGAGGAAATCGCAACCGAGGAGATTAAGAATCAAGTGGAAGCCATGGGCTACATTTCTACGATTCCCCTCAAAGAGATTGCGACATCATTTACGCTCAAAAATGGTGCACGTGAAGGAACCTTGAATATGGATCGATCATCTCCCTTAAGTCAGGAAATCCAAAGGCTCTTTGGTTCCACCACCCAGGCACACAGAATCCAGAGCATTCTCAAATCAAATTCTGCTGATCTTGGCGATGCTATGGCGCATGTATTCTATATGATCGGAGGAATCGAGCATAAGGATGATTATCGCGAGGTGGAGAAAGCGCGCGGTGCAGGGAGGTACGACGATATTCCGGATGGCACTCGCGCACGGGAGCTCTACGAACGTCTTGCTCAGGAGGGATTGCATCTTGCGGAAAGCAAATATGGAAAAATGAACTGGCTTGAGGTGGTGCAGACAATGGTGAAGTATCTTCCTCCAAATTTTGCTGGAGGAATTCCTCCATTAACACCCTACACACCTCCTGCCGGTCCTGGCGGAGCCCCTCCACCTATACCTCCACTCGGGCCGGGAGGTGCTGGAGGCGCACCTCCACCCATTCCTCCTGCCGGTGGAGCGGCACCGTTTGCCGGAGGTGCTCCACCCGCTCCTCCTGGAGGAGGCGGTGTGTTCTAAAATGCCACAATCAAAGGGCGATGCACATGGCATCGCCCTTTTAAAAGTTTGGCTGCTGCTCGTTCTATGGAACGAGTTGAGTTCTACTGTTTACTCCGTTTTTGGAGTACCAGAAGAGGCCATTAGCCTGTCTGGTTTTGGAGAGTGGAAACCCATCCTGGGCATCCGCCTCTGTATACGTGGTCAATGTGTACCACGTATCTCCAATACTGGAGTCCTTGGGGATTATCAAATCATACTCTGCATTAGAATCGTCTTTCCTCGGAGGTTCTGCTTGGACCAGCAACGGAACCTGCCACGGGTTGAACATCCTCATGAACTGACTGACCTCGATCGCCTGGAAGGTCGATGTTAAAAACCAAGTCATGATCACAAGGAATAGAACTCCCATGAATTCCGCTCGACCGCCGAGCTTACCATGTCCACTATCCGCTTCTTTGATGAAGCGGAGGCCTTGGTACCCAAGAAACAATACAATCGCGAGCGTGATAACTGCTCGCCAAAACTGAAAGTCGTACTGCATAGCATAATCTCCCGATTGCAAAAAGGGTTTAGACAAGTATCGCAAGCGTAGTTCCACGTAGAACTCCGCGTGATTTCAAAGAGCAGCAGCCTCATGAGAGTTTGACATAATTGAATAATTGTTTCAATAGGTTATTTTGAGGCGGAAGGGCATTTCCTAATAAGAATTTTGTGGTATAATATAAATATGGTAGATAAGCGTCGGAAATACACCTGGGACAACGAGGATGAGGGAAGGGGGGAGGAAGCTACTTATTCCAGAGATCAAATTCCGGAAGATCCTGGCACAGGAAAGGTGAAGTGGCAGACATTTAAGACACTTGCGAAAATGTGGAGAACTTTGACAGGAATTGAAGCAGCAAGAAAATCATATGAAAAGAGGAAGGCTACCGAAGACGCAGCTGGACACGGTCATGCACATGCGCACGAGGAGCACGCTGAAGCGAGTGGTTACTTTCCAACATTCAGGAAGCTTATGGGTACTGTTTTGGGTGGAGGAGAAAAGCATGGTGGAGGGCATCATCACAGAAAAATTGAGGGCATCAATGTTGATAGCATGCCTGTCCGCCAAGCGATTAAGCTTACGAAAGAAAACGCGAGAGGAGGATCGGAGAAAACTCCACGGCCAGCAGCTCCGTCCCCTAATCCCAAAGGGAAAAAGAAACAGGCAGATAAACGTTCTTCCAAAACAAAAGATCCTTCAGATGCAGAGAAAAAATCTTTCGCTCACGTGCCTCTCCTCGAGGCCGGACAACAGATCGAAAATGCATTTAATGTTCGTGGAGTAACCCTTTCTCAAAGAAATCGTCTTCTGGCACAAGGAGTGGTACCCCCTCCGGAGGAAAATTATTTCTTAATCGATCGTGCATTGTTTGAACGTATTGCGAATGAAGTTCTTGGTCCCGCCAGCACACATCATCCACCTCTTTCTAGCGCCACTATCTCACTAGTAGCTGCTGCTCAATTGTTTGGTGTGGCATTGGAGGAAATCACTAATGCGATGTATACAGTCGAAGATACTTTCGAAGTTAGGGAACACTGCTTTTTCTCCGGAGAGAGGCTCCATTTGATACTGAAGGCGATTGCAAACCTCACAGATGAACAAATTGCAGCAGCAAGTGTGCCTGAAGAAGATCCCCTGAGTTCTGCTCCCGACGCAGAAATCAGAGAACCCCTCCCCCTAGACCCCGAAGAACGTATTCAAGCAATCAGGGCTTTACGGAAGAACGATTTCACTGCAGAGGAAACAGCATGGTGCATCGGTGTTACCCTCGAAGAACTGAACCGTATGAGAGAATTGGGGGATATCACTACAAATCTTTCACTCGATCCTGATGATAACCAGCAGACCTACGACGCTTGCGATATCTTTGAGTGCATTCGAAGGAGAGCAATAATCCCCAGTGAGCCAGAGATACGTATTCGTGCACTAGAAAAAATTGAAGAAACCCGGTCGTTTATTTCTCTTGAGCTTGCAGCCCGATATCTTCTTATGCGTGTTTCGGAACTGCGACAGATGGGTGCAGATGGTGAAATAGAGGTGGCATTTGGAGACTGCTCTATTAGCGATGTCATCGATCTCATTCGCAAGAGAGAGCTTTTACTAAAAAAAGATGAAGATGAGCTTCTTACACCAGACGATGAAATGTTCGGAGACGACGATGATTCTTCTGCTACTTCTTCAAATGCAGACGGAGAGTCTGATTCAAAATTCACATTTGATTCCGATCGTGTACTCGATGACGAGCCGCTGAGAGAAGAATCTTCTCTAGATCTCCCCGAGGATGAAACTATTGAACTCGAGGAACCTCCGCGTGGCGGTGATTCTTCTGCCTCCGGTTTTGGTGCTTTTGATTACCATCCAACGCAAGTTCGGGGTAACGAAGAGATCGTATTTCCTGATGATGAAAAGGTCGATGATAAGGAAATTGTGTTGGAGCCTCAGGATTACTACTCCTCAGATTCTCCATTACCAGCAAACTTCCCAGAGGATCTTCGTGCTCGCATCGAAAAACTGAAGCAATTGGATCAAAAGTTAGTTTCGCCGTGGGATGCTGCAAGCATGCTCGGGATCACCCAGGCTCAAATGAGAGCATTCGAAGAGACAAAAGAAACACACTTTGAGCATTCCCTAGATGAAGAAGATGGCTACCCCAAAGCGGATATTATTTGGCTCCTCCGGAAAAAGGGAGAAGGGAGACTTGTAGTAAGGGAGCCGAAGGCGCCTACCCCAATTCAACCTACTCATTCCGAAGCTCCTCCCGGAGGCTCCTCAGATCTTCCCGGTGATGTTGGATCCAATCGGGAAGTCGCCGATGATGAACCTATTACGCTCGATGAGCCCCCTCGCGATAGCGAAGCTCCTTTCCCGCCGCACCCGATAATGTCGCAACAAAAGCAGCGCGCCAGCGCGAGACATTACAAAAGGCGGTTGGAAGATTCTTAGATCTTTCTATGGCTGCTCAAATTTTGGAAATGACCCCAGATCAACTTGTTGAAATGCGGAGCAATGGAGATATCCATGGGTATCGCTATGGGCCCACGTGGAAATTTAAGAGGGATGAGATTGAGCGCGTTATCAACGAAAAAGAAAGTGAAGCACGTAACGCCAATGACACTTCTCTGAAAGCGGATGAAGATTTCTTGATGTCACCATCAGATGTAATGTTCAATACTGATGATGAAAAAACAGGAGATGGTGCAGATAAAGACGAAGAACTCTTTTAACTCCGCTCAATCCCAAGTGCATTCTTTCTATACCACTTTGGCATTTTTGGTCCGAACGCCGTTCCTCCATCATCCAATTCCTTGGTCGTAAAGGGTTTTCCCTGTGCGAGGAAGGTACGAATGGAATCACGGAGAGTGTCTCACCTATCTGTTACCGCGATGAAAAACCAAGGTCTTCAGGTTCAAGATCACCCTGGGACATATGTCGAATTGTCAGAATAATCACCTGCTCCGGTTTCACTGTGAATATCACCCGATGTGTGGATCGGGAGCCAATGCCGTAATGAAGTTCACGAAGTTCCATTGGAAAAAGGGATTTTTCGCGAGCTGGCGGGCACCGCTCTGGATTTTGTCGAAGTGTCTCGAAGGCATCGTACAAACCAGAGAACCAGTGTCGAGCTTGATCGGCAGAACGATTCTTTGCCCACCACTGAGCAGTGCGAAAAATGATGTCTTCCGCCTCGGGCAGAATGACCACCGCGAAGTTCATTGAAGCTGATGAAAACCAAGGTGTTTCGTGAGATCTGTTTTCGATTCATGGATAGGGCGACCCTGCCCGGCGTTCAGTTGATCTATTCCCCGTTGAATTGAGGCGACATCTCCAGGAGTTATCACAAGTTCTTTAGCAATGAGCACATAGATGGCGCCAGTTTCTGGCTCGAGAAATTCGACGGAATGTTCGCCGGCTTCACGCAGAGCTTTCTGGAGATCGGGAGTGAGCTTTGCAGTCATAAGGGAATTATACCATATCACACCGGAATTTCATTCATCCCCTTGCAATACCAAGTGCGTTCTTTCTATACCATTTTGGCATTTTTGGTCCGAACGCCGTTCTCCCATCATCCAATTCCTCGGTCGTAAAGGCTTTGCCCTGTGCGAGGAAGGTACGAATGGCATCACGGAGAGCGTCTCACCTCCTGCGCCAGCGTGAAAAATTTATCCTCTACCGCCGTCGCAGTCTTCCCCTTCGATATTCCTCAATAGCTTTTTTGGTTGTATACCAGATTCTCCCTTTTTTGGATGCGTCAATCCTGCCGGCGCGTGCGAGGAGATTCAGGTACTTTGGACTGTACGGAGTCCCCCTACTCGCTTCCGCGAGGGTGAGGAGTTTGCCCTCTTTGATTTTGCCGAACGCGCGTAGATACAGATCGAGGGAGCGTTCCACGGCCTGTGCGATGAAAAGAACGAGCGGCGCGCCATTGCCTTTATCCGCCATCTGAAGGACGCGGTAGTATTTCTTCCGATCGTTTTTCAGAATGATGACCAGCGGATACCCATGTCGCATGAGGATGACGTTCATCGCGAGGCGCGCCGTACGTCCGTTCCCGTCGAAGAATGGATGAATAAAGACCATCATGTGATGGAACCATGCTGCGAGTTCTACAGGGTGCATCTGTTTCTCATTCTTCTTGAACCGTCGAATAAGATCATCCATCTGGCGGGACACATCGATGGCGTCGGGTGGCGTATGATCAGCTCCTCCGATGATAACGGACCCATTCCGGTATTTCCCCGCCCACTCCTGCTCGGTCTCCCGGACAACAAGCTGGTGCAGCTGCCGGATGAGGCGCTCGGAGACGGTGTGCTGATTCTGCGAGACAAGATCATAGAGAAAATCGAGAGCCTCCTTATGATCCTTTGCTTCCAAGTGATCCCTGAGTGGCTTTCCTTTAATCGTCATGCCCTCCTGAAGCACGAGGTACGTCTCGCGCAGCGTGAGGCTGTTGCCTTCGATTGCGTTGGAATTGTAGGTCATTTCGATTTCCAGTTGTTCGCGTAGCTTCTGTATCTGAGAAGGATTGAGCGGACGGATGGTATTGAGTTGCTGTAGCTTCTTATCCAGCCGTTGTCGGATGCGGGTGTCGAGAGTGCTCATAGCACGAGTATGGCATGATGGTAAAATCTTTACCATACCATAATAAGATATTTTCTTCATTTTGTTGTCCAATCCGAAATCCCTATTTCTTCTACACTTTATCCCCTTGCAATCCCAAGTGCATTCTTTCTATACCACTTTGGCATTTTTGGTCCGAACGCCGTTCCTCCATCATCCATTTCTTCCGGCGTAAAGGCTTTCCCCGCAGCGAGGAATGTGCGAAGCGAATTCCGCAGAGCCAGCGCTTCTTTGGCGAATGCTTCCGGTGAATTGGTCTTATCGAACAGCGGTCCCACTTCGTAGAAGAGAATTTCATTGACCGTCTGCTCGTATGGAAAACGATCGTAGTCCGATCTGCCTCCGCGCGGACTGACAAAGAGATCGCCGTCGTACGCCAGAAATTGCGATGCATACTCCTGCATAAACTCCGCACGAGCGGCTTCTTCTGAGAGTGCGCCCTCTTCCGTAAGCGTGCGCAGTTGGATACGTGTTTGGAAGAGGGAATCGGTTTTCTCCTGTGTCAGCGCATCCGCAAGTTTTGTATGTGCACCAAGTATTTCAATATCCTGGGGTCGAACGGAAGCGATGCCATGGAGTGGAATGGAACCTCCAATCGGGTAGAGCGCATCGTGGAGAATGGTGGGATCGCCAAGATCTTCCGATCGGCGCTCGAGGTATTTGAGCTCTGCATACATAGTCGCACGTTCCATGCGCGCCGGAGAGGGGGATGCAATGCCGCCGGTCGCTGCAAGGAACTCCGCAACAGCAATCCTAAATTTTGTGCTGTTTTCCTCCTTGATCGCTCTCTGCATGGCATCGATAGTCTCTGGATCGTAGAGATTTTTTTCCTGCCATGCAGGGAGTTCTGCGATCACCTCCCGCATATACCTCTCATCGAGAGCGGTGAAGTCAAAGGTTTGTGTTTTGAGGAGATACGCGTCCAGCGCCAACTCATGGCGATATGCCGCACGTTCCCGCGAATCGAGCAGCCAATCTCCCCGGCCATGGAGCAGCCCCATGAGTTCCTGCGGCGTTCTCTTTCTATACTCCCGCAATTCCGTGCGATTCAAATCCTCTGCGTATGCTTCGAGTACTTCCGCAGAAACATTGGCAGCGGTAAACACCCAAAAAGTTCTCCCTGCAACTTTTTCCCCAACGCGTTTTGCGAGGGTGAGTGCGCCGATTGCGGCGGCACCGCCTCCTTCCGCCACCAATGCCACGCGTTTTCGCTTGAGTCTATCGCTTTCTTCCCTGTTTCCCTGTTTCTCCGCTTCCGCAATCTCTTTGTTCGTCGCGAAAATAAGATATCCGTCCACAAGGGGGCCGAATGCGAGGAGAGCATACCCCGCGAATTTTCCGCCGGCTTGGAGCAGTTTTGCACGATGGGTGGTCGCATGGGCGGCGGACTGTTCCAGTTTTGCAAGTTCTTTTGCCGGCAGTGCCGACCGGATGTCCCGATCAGCCAGGGCCGTGCGAAACACGTCAGGATCTCCCACGGCATGAGCGTAGCGGCGCAGGAGGATCATCGTATTATCGCCGTTCTGTGCGGCCTTCACCGCGGTACGGAGTTCATCCAGAGTGCCCGGAACTTTCAGGACATCGCTTTCGCCGGCGAGCCCAAGTCGCATGAAGCGCCCTGCAAGTTTTCTCTCTTCGTTACTAATTGTGGCGTCGAAGAATATCCCCACTTTCTGCGAGAGGCGCTTTTGCACATGAGCCTGATCTACTGCTTCCAAAAAGGCTTCACTCAGCTCCGAACCTGGTTCTGCAAGGTTCTTTGCAATGGTTCTGCGCGCATCGGGGAATTCCTTGGTGAATGCGTTGAAATCATCCCGGAATTCATCAGCGGCGTCCTCGATGCGCCGAAGGAGCTTTCGGCGTTCTCGCACATCTTCGATTGGCTGTTCGAGCTTCTTAATCTGCTCCATAATTTCCTGAGCTCGCCCTGTAAATTGCTCGATGCCACGAGTTTTTACTGCGTCCGCTACCTGCTCTACGGTGAATCCACTTTTCTGGAGTCCAGAGCGGATCGTTGGAAGATCTTCGCCCACATCCTCTGCAAGATCTATGAGCACATGGATATCTGGGTGTTCACGTTTGAGGATGGTGAAGATATCTCCAAGATCCTGGGTATTAACATTTTCCGCTGATCGTGCGAGGAGTCGGCCGGTTTTTCGGCGCTCTGCGCGACTTAAGATCCAATCCTTCATTGCTCCCGGACTCGCGATTTCCCGCAACCTTGGGAACCGAAGCTGCGAAATTTCGTAGCGGGTTTTAAGGGCCAATGCTTCGTTGCGGCAGAGCTTTGCCCTGCCGAGAGCCTCTGTATCCCGCCCGAATTTTTGGATCAGGATATCATCTGTCATGTCGGCGATTTCGGAGAATTTGCTGAGACTTACAGCGATGTACGCCTTTCGCGTAAGCAATCCGGCTCCAACAGCCAAAGATGTTCCGGTCACTGCGCCTGTGACGATGTAGAACTCCGGGAACTTGCGCATGTGTGCATAGAGCCTGTAGCTCCACCGACTGAATTCACCGAGACCACGTTCGCCCAAGAACTGAGCAAGGTTCTTAATCTCCGTGGTATCCATCGATATTTCCGAGATGCCCACCTCACGGAATTTTTCCTCCAAATCTTCGATATTTTCGGCACTCCTCGCAAGATCGATGTACGTGCGAAATAATCTCGCCTCGGCATTGATCGCAGTTTTCCATTCTCCGCCACGTTCATCCATGAGGTGCAAGGTAATAAATGCGGTAGGGATCTGTCCTCCTTTACTCACCTCCAGGAAGTAGTAGAGCTGGAATGCATCGCGCAGGGTGAGCCGATCCTCCATCACCATTTTCTCGATGACTGCTGCGATTTTTTCGGCTTCGACATCACCCTTCTTTTCCTTCGGGAGGAGGAGCGCCTGTTCCAATCGTTCGATCGTGCGCTTCTTCGCATCTTGGCCGGCGACTTTTTCCACAATCGCGCGAGCGTACTTCTGCTGTGGGCCCTTAAGATCCGCGATGTAAGAATTGAGATACCGCACGGATCCTGTTGCTTTAGGGTTCGTGAGGAAGAACATGGTGAGTTCGCGCACGTCCTTGCGGAATGCGTCGCGCTCCAGATCTGTTGCATTCTCCTTGAGCTCAGCAAGTGGTGCGAGTGCAGTCTGGAGAGCTTCTTCGGCATAGGTACGTGCCTCACTCAGTGATGTGCGAATGTTCTCGCTCACCACAGAGAAGTTCCCCTTGGCGATTTCCATAGCATTCTTGGAGAGGTTCATGGCAAATTCCCCTACGGGAGACATCTGCAACGTTGCGTTCAATGCTTCTGCAATGGTGAGCTCAGGGAGAGGCTTCCCAAGGACACCGGTCGCGTATTTTTCGATTTCTGTGTGGTGCTTCCCCAGGTACTCCATGAGGAGCATGGCTGCGTACTCTCCTTCCTTTGACCAGGAGGAAAACCCGAGCACATTCTGCATATTCTGAAGCTGATCCCCTCGCGTGGCTTGCGGTGCATCAAGATACGAAAGCACATCCTTCATACTCGTGCGATGGATTGCCGCATGGAGAACGACTTCGTTGATGAAGAGGCTTAACTCGTGGGGGGAGGTTGTCTTTGGAATTCCCGCTTTGTCACGCACATCGTACTGCGTGGGGAGAATGACGTTTGCAAAGAGTCGTGCAGTTTTTTCTTCTTCACCGAGTGGTACGTACTCTGCAAGATCCTTTGGGATCACGGGCACCTGAGGATCAGAGATACCTCGTATTCTTTGATGGTAGATCGACTGATCTACGTAGTACTTCGGCAAATTTCTCCGCAATACCTCGATCAGATCCGCTGGTGCATCTTTCTTCTCCTGCAGGTATCTCACGAGCAAATTGAGTGCCTGTGCAATATTCACTCTCCGCGCATCGAGCTCGATGTAGGTATCGGCGAGGACGTACTTCCCCTCTGGCGGCATCGTGAGAGAAATAATGCTCGAGAGGAACTCTTCCCAGCGCTTTGGGTCCTCTGTCACCTTGAGCGCTGCTCGCACTTCTTCTGCTCTTTGGAGGAACGGATACTGTCTGAGAGTATCTCCTTGTTCTGGGGGCTTTGGTGATGGTGTTTCTTTTTGTGTCATGCGAGGTTTATTTATCCACTCCTACCGAGTGCATCGATGATTTTTCCTGCCTCATCGAGTGAGGGCACGGTCGTTGGAAGGGGAGAGGGGACAGGAGGGGGAGGAACGGTTGTATTCAGGGCTTCCACAGCGCCCTTTGCAGCCTCTGTTGCGCTCTCCGCTGCACCAGCACCTGCTTTTGCGGCAGCTTCCGTGGCCTGCGCTATACCGGCTGCACCCATTTTCTTCATGGCGTAATCCCTCACACGATCCACCACCATTCCTCCAACACCCGTGAAGTAGGCAATCGCAAGGAGTGCGGCGATGCCGATCGCGATCGAAATCTTAGGATGTGCTTTGATTGTTCCTAATACTCTGCGCGGCATACTCTTTACATACTCCCACGAACGGAAGCGCTTCTTCGCGTTTGTTTCCTGGTGGTGGAGCGTAAGGTCCTCGAGGAGGCTGCGCGCATCGCCGTTGATGCTCGGATCGATTTTTTTAAGGAGCTTGATTTCCTCCGCTGCGGTATCTCCTTTCACGTTTAATCTTTCGATTGCTCTCCTATCGAGCTTATCGAGATTCTTCAAGTTGTATCCCTCTTTCACCATTTTCTTCAGGATCTCGCCGAGTACCCGAGGAGATCTCGTGAATGCTGGTTGTGGCATGGTATCTGCCATTTATGAGTGGGTGGCGGAAGCGTTGATGCTGAGGAGCTCGTGGCGCACGGTGCTGAGAGCAGAGAGCGCTTCGACATCGGCATCATTTTTGAGCTCGTGGATGAGGGTTTGGATGAGTGAGTTCACGCCGCGGGCACCCATCACAAAGAAGAGTTCTTTGAGGCTCTCTTGCGGCAGATCATCGAGGGAGAAGGACGAAAGATCTTTTCCCGCCTTCATTGCTTCTGCAATTTTCTCAACTTCCGGATACGAACTTAAATCTGCCATTTGGTAGCGCATGGCAATCTGGCGGAGAGACTCGTAGCTCTCCTCCGTCTCCTCCTCCACCTTCCATCCCTCCTGTAGATCCCGGGAGAGGGAGCCAAAAATCTTCTGTTCCCCTTTGGTGAGATAGAGGGCTGAATCCATTTATAGTATTTTACCAGATCAGGCGTTTTTGCTCAATACATGGGGGTATATCAATACTTTCTTTCTCGGAAAAGAGTGATCCTGTGTATGATGCTCTGGATGGCTTTGGCTTCTCTCATTCTAAGTGACGGCACAGTCTTTGAAGGGGAATCCTTCGGCGCAGAGGTGGAGACCGATGGTGAAGTCGTTTTTAACACCGGAATGGTGGGGTACCCAGAATCCCTCACGGATCCCTCGTACCGTGGTCAGATTCTCGTTTTCACGTATCCCTTGATTGGGAACTACGGAGTGCCTTCGGAAGAATTGAATGAGTGGGGATTTTCGAAAAACTTTGAAAGTGAAAATATCCATGTACGGGGAGTTATTTGTGCAAAGGTGAGTGAGGATTACTCGCACTTTGCTGCAGAGATGTCGTTCCCTGAGTGGCTCAAAAAGCACAATATCCCAGGGATCACGGGGGTGGATACCCGGGCACTTACGAAGAAGTTACGCGAGAAGGGAGTGATGCTGGGAAGGATGATGACGGGTTCGGGTTCGGGAGCGGGTTCGGGAATTGAGGATCCCAATCTTTTGAATCTCGTTGCGGAAGTGAGTTGCAAAGAAGTCATCACGTACGAGCCACTTCTCGATTCGGCCCCTTCGGGTCCTCACTCGAAGAAAACGGTTGTTGCATTTGACTGTGGCATGAAGCGGAACATCATCCGCTCGTTTCTCAATAGGGGAGTGCGTGTGGTGCGCGTTCCCTGGGATTTTGATCTCTCGACAGCCTCCTTCCAGTATGATGGTGTGTTTGTGAGTAATGGTCCTGGTGATCCCAAGATGTGTAAGGAGACGATCGCACAAATGAAGTGGGCGATTGATCGGGAGATCCCGACCTTTGGGATTTGCCTCGGAAACCAGCTTCTGGCCCTCGCGATCGGCGGTGATACGTACAAGTTGAAGTACGGCCATAGGAGTGCCAATCAACCGTGCTTGGAGTTCCGCTGTGAGGGGGGTGCCTGCACGCCGAGCCACAAGTGCATTATCACAAGTCAGAACCATGGTTTTGCTGTTAAGGAGGAGCTCCCCGCGGGGTGGAGCGTCTGGTTCCGTAACGCAAACGATGGGACGATCGAAGGAATCAGGCATGAATCCAAACCCTTCTTCTCCATCCAGTTCCATCCAGAAGCCTGCCCTGGACCGGAGGATGCGGGGTATCTCTTTGACGATTTTCTTAATGTATTGAAGGATAGAAGCACGATAGGAGTAAGGAAGTAAGGCAGTAAGGAAGTATCTGCCAACTACCTTACCTCCTTACCTCCTTACCTCCTTACCTCCTTACCTTGTTATTTCCAACCTCGTGCCCACTCCCTCCTACCTCACCACCTGCACGAAGAACATTCCACTTTCGAAGTCGGGCTCCACATTCGAGGTGCGTTTAAAAATACCGGATGGAGAACGATTTCAATTTGAGGCGGGACAATTTACTCTCTTCGATGTGCCATCGATCGGGAATCCTGCGGATATCCAACCCCGTGCATATTCGATTGCTTCACCTCCATCAGAAAGCACAGAGCTCACATTTGTCATTATGAACAAAGAAGGTGGCCGCGCGACGCAGTGGGTCAAAGAGGTTCTCAAGGTAGGGGACACTGTCCGTATGCAGGGTCCATTTGGTGTTTTTACACTTTATAGAGAGAATAATCCAAAAGATTTTGTCTTCGTCGCAACCGGCACTGGCCTCGCGCCGTTTACCTCGATGATTCCCCATGCTCTCGAGAATGGTGAGAAGCGGCCGATGTATCTCTTCTTCTGCGTTCGGCACGAAGAGGATCTCTTCTGTATGGATACACTCCGTATGCTCGAGAAAAAATATCCCAATTTCCATGCGCATGTTTCCATCAGTCAGCCGACAGCATCATGGAACGGGCTCCGGGGGCGTGTGCAGGAAATCATTCCGTCAGTCATTAAAGATTTCAGCCGCATTCAGGTCTATGCCTGTGGCAGTCCGGATATGGTGAAGGGAATGAAGGATTGGCTCGCGGAACGGGGAGTGGAGAAAGCAGATATGCATGCGGAGGGGTATGTATGATGATGCGCGGCTTTTCATGCCGTATAATCAGCGCATCTTGCGAATGAAGACGAGCAGTGGCTCACAAAAACCATTCCTCATTCGTCGGGGAGGTGGAGAGTATTGCTCTTTAGGATTCACCCTCATTGAGGTGCTGCTTGTGATTGGTGTTATCGCGATTCTTGCCGGCATCGTAATAGTGGCCGTGAATCCCAGGGCAAACTTCCGAAACGCCTACGATGCGAAGAGAAACAGTGAGGCCAACCAGATCGAGAAGGCGATCTATGCAAATTTGATCGATCAGTGGGAACTTGCTGGAGGCGGATCGATTCCAGAGGGGGTAGAAAGCGCGAAGGATATCTGTAAAGAAGGACTGCCTGCGACAGAGTGCGCCGATATCAATGGAGTCCCACTCGATGCCCTGCCGCCAGACTACCTTGCGCAGATTCCCCGGGATGCTGTTCTCACTCCCACTTCTCCCTGTACGGGGTACAAGGTGTTTAAAGAGGCAGAGCGCCCACATGTATTCGCCGCGTACCTCGGGTACCTACCAGGGGACACCATCCCATCTCCCTGTGGGACCAATATCTGTGGTGGCACCTATATGAATCCCTGTCTTGCCGGAACAATCCAGGATGAGGATGGAGAGTTTTCGCGGCTCAATGTTGCCCGATCGGTTCATGTCGCCGCGAACAAAGCGTACGTTGTTTCCGGCGACGACGATTCCCTCACCATCATCGATGTCTCGGACCCCGCGGACCCCGTTCTCCTCTCCGAGGTCTACGATGGCGACGGGGAGTTTTCGCGCCTCGATAATCCAATGGATATATTTGTTGCAGGCAATTATGCCTATGTGACCTCAGATGATCATGCCCTCACCATCATCGATGTCTCGAACCCTGCGGACCCTGTTCTCCGCTCCGAGGTCTACGATGGTGACGGGGAGTTTTCGCGCCTGGGGAGTGCAACTTCCGTCTTTGTTTCCGGCAATTATGCCTATGTCACTTCTATCCAGGAACATGCCCTCACCATCATGGATGTCTCCAATCCCTCAAACCCCGTCCTCCGCTCCGAAGTCTACGATGGCGATGGGGAGTTTTCCCGATTAAATGGCGCCTATTCCGTCTTTGTTTCCGGCAATTATGCCTATGTCACTTCCATTTTTGAACATGCTCTCACCATCATGGATGTCTCGAACCCTGCGGACCCCGTCCTCCGCTCCGAAGTCTACGATGGCGATGGGGAGTTTTCCCGGTTGAACTCTGCTCACTCGGTGTACGTTTTGGGAAGTTACGCATACGTTGCTTCCCCCAGTGATCGTGCGCTCACCATTATGGATATCTCCAATCCCGCAGATCCTGTTCTCCGCTCCGAAGTCTACAGGGGCGATGGGGAGTTTGGCCGCTTGAACGGCGCATCCGCTGTTTTTGTGAAGGGGAATTATGCCTACATTACCGCATCAGCTTCGGATAATGCTCTCACCATTGTTGATATTTCCAATCCGATGGATCCGGTCCTTCAAGCGGAGATATATGACGACGATGGGGAGTTCGATCTACTTAGGGCTCCATGGGATGTCTTTGTGTACGCGGGACATGCCTATATCACATCGCTTGCTGACGATGCCCTTACCATCATCGGAGTAGAGTAAGAAACCTACCACATCCCTCCTCAAGCTCCGGTTCGTTGTTTGATGATTTCGTCGGCGACATTCCTCGGTACCTGGTAGTAGTGACTTGGCTCCATCGAGAAGCTTGCGCGACCCTGCGTGAGTGAGCGGATGGAGGTGGCATACCCAAACATCGCGGCGAGTGGCACCTCTGCGACGATCGTCTTTGCGTTCCCGCGATCGCCCGTCTCCTTGATCATACCGCGGCGGGAATTTAGATCTCCCATCACATCACCGAGGAAGTTCTCGGGGGTTACGACTTCCACCTTCATGATTGGTTCCAGGAGCACGGGATTCCCCTTCCTGCAGGCATTGGTCATACCGATCGCAGCACAGGTCTTAAAGGCCATTTCTGAGGAATCCACATCGTGGTACGAACCGTCGTAGAGCTCTACCTTCACATCCACAATCGGGAATCCTGCCATGATACCGCGTGTGAGGGTTTCCTTAATACCCTTATCGACCGCGGGAATGAACTCGCGTGGGATTTTGCCGCCGACAATGGAATTGATGAACTCGTACCCTTTTCCCGCTTCCTGCGGACTCACCTTCATGACGACATGCCCGTACTGGCCGCGGCCGCCGGTCTGTTTAATGTACTTCTCCTCATGATCCACTTCCTTTGTGATTGTTTCGCGGTAGGCAACCTGCGGAGTGCCAGAGTTACATTCCACTTTAAACTCGCGCTTCATGCGATCAATGATGATCTCGAGGTGCAGTTCACCCATACCGGAGAGGATCGTCTGTCCCGTTTCCTCATCGCCCTTCACGCGCAGCGTTGGATCCTCTTCTACGAGCTTCTGAATCGCAACACCCATTTTCTCCTGATCTGCTTTGGTCTTGGGTTCGATTGCAATCGAGATGACGGGTTCCGCGAAGGTGATGGATTCGAGGAGAATCGGCCTCTTCTCATCCGAGAGCGTATGCCCGGTGCGGGTGCTTTTTAAGCCGATTGCTGCCCCGATGTCACCTGCCTCAATTCTCTCGGTTTCCTCGCGGGAATTCGCATGGAGTTTTACGAGACGGCCGATGCGCTCCTTGTCGCCGGTGGTCATGTTGTACACATAGGAGCCGGATTGCAAAACTCCGGAGTACACGCGAATGAAGCAGAGCTTCCCGACGAAGGGGTCCGTTGCGATTTTAAAGGCGAGAGCGGAGAGCGGCTCATCGTTGCTTGGCTTGCGCGTTTCCTTCTCCCCGGTATCCGGATTTGTTCCGATCATCGGAGGAACATCGAGCGGGGAGGGGAGGTAATCCACCACCGCATCGAGCATCAGCTGGACACCAATGTTTTTGAGCGAAGAACCGCAAAGCACAGGGTAGAGGCGGTTTTTCACAACTCCCGCGCGCAGTCCCTTTTTGATTTCCTCTGCGCTGAGGGTACCGGTTTCCAGATATTTCTGTGTCAGTTCATCACCTCCTTCCTCGCCCACTTTCTCCAACAGTTTCTCGCGATACTCACTGACTTTTGCCTTCATATCTGCGGGGACTTCGATTTCGACGCGCTTCTCGCCATGTTCTCCTTCAAACTTGTACGCCTTTTCTGCGACTAGATCGATGATGCCGGAGAAATCATTCTCCGCGCCGATTGGAAGCTGGATCGCAACGCCCTGTTTACTCAGACGCTCGTGGATACTCGCGAGCGACATGAAGAAATCGCCACCCGTCTTATCCATCTTGTTCACGAATGCGATGCGTGGCACGTGATACTTATCGGCCTGGCGCCACACGGTTTCGGATTGCGGCTCGACGCCCTGCGAGCCATCGAACACGGTAACTCCACCATCGAGCACGCGGAGAGAGCGCTCTACCTCTGCGGTAAAGTCGACGTGACCGGGAGTATCAATCAGGTTGATCGTTGTGTCATTCCACTGACACTGCGTTGCAGCAGAAGTGATTGTAATGCCGCGCTCGCGCTCCTGCTCCATCCAGTCCATCGTCGCCTCACCCTCGTGTACCTCTCCAATCTTGTAGTTCTTCCCCGTGTAGAAGAGAATGCGTTCCGAGGTCGTCGTTTTCCCCGCATCGATGTGGGCGATAATGCCTATGTTTCTGACGTTTTTAAGATCCATAAAAGATATGCCAAAAGGGCAGTCCGGGGGAGTCTACGGGGGAAAATGCCAGTAAACAAGGCAAAGGGATTGATTTTTCCATCCGTAGGGACGCCCGATCTAGCTCAAATCAGTGATGATGACGAATGATTTGGGGTTTATAAGCATCGAGGGCGTCTCAGATTATTTTTCAAAAAATCCTCGCTCCGAGAGGCATATCTTCTCTATCAAGCCCAAGCAGCGCCACCCTTCCCACGCTATCGGGCGCTCCCAGTGTTAGCACCTCAGAGATGAACGGTCCGATCTGCTTTGGGGGGAAGTTCGT